>CAZAMA010000270.1:0-3778 GCA_964485645.1 uncultured Acidimicrobiaceae bacterium
CGGCGAGAGCAGGGTCTGGTCACATGAGGAGCTGAGTCGCTCGGAACCAGTGGCTGGTCCGACTGAGTCCCGTCCGCAGGTCCGTCGTCGGCTGCCAGCCGAGGGTCTTCCGCGCGAGCGAGATCTCCGGGCACCGGCGCACCGGGTCGTCGACAGGGAGCGGGTGGTGCACGATATCGGAGGCCGAGCCGGTGATCTCGAGGACGAGCACCGCCAACTCGGCGATGGTGTGCTCGACCGGGTTTCCGAGGTTCATCGGGCCGGCCGCGTCGATGTCGAGCATTTCGACCAAGGGTTCCACGAGATCGTCCACTTAGCAGAAGCTGCGGGTCTGGCCGCCGTCACCGTAGATCGTGAGTGGCAGACCCGCGAGAGCCTGGGTGCCGAAGTTGGAGACGACCCGCCCATCTCCTTCTCGCAAGCGCGGTCCGTAGGTGGTGAAGATGCGCACGATCCCGACATTTACCCCTCACGCGCGATGGTAGGCCATGGCGAGCGCCTCGGAGAACCGCTTCGCCTCGTCGTAGACACTGCGCGGGCCCACCGGGTTGACGTTGCCCCAATCGCTCTATGTCTGGGGATGTTCGAGAGCGTCACCGTAGACTTCGCTCGTCGAGGCGAGGAGGAAGCGGGCACCGTGCGCTGCGGCGAGCTGGAGGGCTGCCTCGGTCCCCCTGCTGCCGACCGCGAGCGTCTCGAGAGGGCGACGCAGGTAATCCGGAGTCGAAGCGGGGCTCGCAAGGTGCGCCACGGCGTCGACGTGCCCGTCCACCTGCAAGCCGTCGGATACATCTGACTCGAATACGTAGAGAAAGTTGTAACGCGCTGCTCATCGGTCGTCGGTGGAGGCACCAGCGGGTGACGAAGGAGCCCAGCGGGTGACGAAGGAGCCCAGCGGGTGCCTCCACCGACGCCACCTCTGCCGTGGAGCCATGACGGACTCTTGGGTGACAGTGCCGAGAACGGATCGCGTTGGAGCGGAGGGCCGTTGTTCACTTCGGCCCCACGTGGCGCCTGGGCCGCGGTTGTTGGACAAGAATGGCGGCGTGACGAACGCGTCGAACCAGGACCTACGTAGAGAGTTCTCAAACTCTTGCACGTCCGCAAAATCCCTGGTGAAGCGGCTACTTCGACGGGTCCCGAAGGGCGTCGAAGCCGCCCAGGAGCCCGCGGTGACGGTGTTTGAGGATGCGCGGGGTCCGAACGTGCGGGTTCTACGGCAGGCTCAGCGGCGGCTCGCTGCGGCTGAGTTGGAGGCGTTGATCGCCGAGTATGAGGCCGGTGCTCGTGTCGGTGAACCGGCGAAGGTTTACGACCTTCATCGCACGACGGTCGCCAGGCATGTTGCTCGTGCGGGCAAGACTCGGCCGATCATGACTGAGACGCAGATTGACGAGGCGGTCGCCCTGTACCGAGACGGGTGGACGCTGCACAACGTCGGTCAGCGCTTGGGGGTGGCGGATCAAACGATCCGCCGGGTGCTGGTAGGGCGGGCGGTGACGATCCGGGCGGGCGGGCGCAGGAAGGTCGCAGCGGTGGCATAGCGAATCGGGCGTACATGTTGAGCGGAGAGTCCGTTGGAGGGCTTACGGCGTCGGCTCGCGACGGATGTGCTCAGTCGTCGTGGTCGAGCAGGATCAGTCCCTCGTAGGCTGCGAAGTCGGCGAAGTCTTTGCGGTTGAGCGTGACGAGCGGCACCCCGACGCGGATGCAGCACGCGGCGACCCAGGTGTCGTTCTGTGGTCGGGGTTTGCCCCGCCGTTGGGCGTTACCGGCTAGGCGTCCCCATATGCGGGCGATCTCCCGGTCGTAGGGAATGACCGGACGGGCAGCGATCCAACCATCCAACCTTGCTCGTCTGACCTCGCCCCAGCCACGGACCTGCACCCACTTGGACAGCTCGCCGACAGTGATGAACGTCAGCCAGGTGCGGGAGCCGACGACGTGATCCCGGACCCAGGCGGGCTCGGTGCCCTTCTGGAGACGCGATGCGACATCGGTGTCGATCGCGACATCCGCCATAGCCGGGGGTCAGCTCAGTGAGGTGTTGCGGCTGGTTCGCCAGTCGGCCAGGAACTCGGCCAGTTCCTCGTCGGAGTCCCACACGTCGGCGCGCAGCTCCGCGATGTCCCGGACGGGGCGGGCGTGCTGGTCGCGCGCCAGCTCTTCAAGGACCGGGACTGCTTCGCTGACAGGCTGCTCGCTCACCACTCGCATTTTACGCCGCGCTGTGCTCCCATCGCGCCGCCGATCGGCCAGCGGCGCGACCGAGGCTCTGTAACGAATGTTAAGGCGCCAGCGGATGCCTGTCGGCCCATGGGAGGGCGTGGCTCGGATGATGTGACGGCGGCTTGAAGGTAATCGATTGGGCCGACATCCCGCACGTCGCGCATTGAGTGGCGTCCGCGAGGTCGTCACCGCAGGCATCGGACGGACACGCATCTAGATATATGTCTATAATAGATCTATGACTACAAGGATCTTGGAGGAAGGGCTCAGGGGCGTGCGCGTGTTGGTGACCGGCGCTTCGAGCGGCCTTGGCCGTGCGATGGCGCAGGCACTGGCGGAGGCGGGCGCTCGCGTGGCGGTGTCCAGCCGGGACGAGCAACGAGCACACGCCGCCGCTGTCGAGCTTGGAGCTGAGGCGCTTGGGGTGGCGTTCGACGTGCGGGACGCCGGGTCGGTGTCGGCGGGAGTTGACGCGGTGTATGAGGCGTTCGGGGGTCTCGATGTGCTGGTGAACAATGCCGGGATTGGGATGCGGACCGTCAATCCACGGTTCATGACCGACCCGCAGCCGTTCTGGGAGGTCACCGACGCTGGCTTTCGCGATGTGCTGGACACGAAGGCGACCGGCACGTTCTTGGTCAGCCAGGCGGTGGTGCCGCGGATGCTGGATGCCGGCGCAGGCCGGGTCGTGACAATTTCAATGAGCGAGACCACGATGACCCGCCGCGGCTTCGTTCCCTACGGACCGTCAGGCGCCGCCGTCGAGGCGTTCGCGCGAGTCATGGCCGCCGACCTTGAGGGCACGCCGGTCACCGCCAACATCCTCTTGCCGGGCGGCGCGACCGCTACCGGGATGGTGCCCGACGAAATCGACGAGGATCTGCGTGCACGGTTGCTGGACCCGTCGGTCATGGGACCCCCGGTCGTGTGGCTGGCGTCTCCGGCTGCGACTGGGGTTCACGACGAGCGGATCGTCGCCCGCGACTTCACCGACTGGCTGAGCGCCCGCGAGCGGAGTGCGTGATGGCCGGCGGCGATCCTGCTTTGGCGCGTCGTGCTTGGCGCGCGATGTCCGAGCTTGCTCTGGACCGCGAACGCAAGCTCCAGGTGGCCGAGGCGCTGGGCCTGAGCTGGACGCGCGTGCTAGCGCTGCGGCGTCTCGCCTCGGGGCCGCAGACCCAGCGCGAGCTCGCCGAGCGCCTCAGCGCCGACCAGCCCTACGTCACGCTGATGGTCGATGATCTCGAAAAGCACGGGCTCGTGCAGCGCAGGCCGCACCCCAACGACCGTCGGGCCAAGCTCGTGGAGCTGACCGCTGCCGGCCGTGCCGCGGCTGCGCGCGCCGATGCCATCCTCGACGAACCGCCCGCAGCACTGGAGGGCGTGCCGGATGCCGATCTGGAGGCGGTGCTGCGTGTGCTCGAACGCATCTCACGCCCATGAGAACGCATCACGTCCCGGAGTGAGCAACCCGATGTCACCAACAGACGAGCCCAACGAACCGCCACCGCGCAACCACAGGCGTCCCGGCCCAACCGTAGTTGACGAG
>CAZAMA010000271.1:0-3777 GCA_964485645.1 uncultured Acidimicrobiaceae bacterium
GGGATCCTCCAATCGACCTTGACGACGGGACGACCCTGCGCCGCCACCGCCTCGGCGAACACGTCGAGCCCGACGTTGATGACGGCGACGTCTCCGGGAAGCTCCCGGGGGGTGCTCGTCACGCGCGGACCCCCTCTGCCAGCTGCAGAGCCGCACGGCGCACGGCGACTTCTGCTGAATCGAACGTGGACATTGCCTCCTCCTTCAGCTTCCTCAGCTCCGCAACCTGGCCGTGAACCTCATCGACCATGGCGGCAACCGGGGCCACCGCCGTACCACCGGTGGCCGTCCGGGTGGCCACGATCCGGGCGGGATCCAGGATCTCGCGCAGGCTGGCTTCATCGAGGTCTACCGGCCCTCGTCCGAGCCGCGACGCCGCTGAGGAGAGATCGGCCACGGTCAGCTCGGTGACCTGGCGTCCACTGGACGCCAGGTCCTGTACCGCGGCGCCCACCACCCGGTAGGCACTGCGGTAGTCCATTGTGCACTGCTCCATGAGATGCTCGGCGAGGTCGGTCGCCTGGGAGTACCCGATGTCGAGGGCACGGCGCATGGCTTCCATGTTGAACTCCAGGCTGGCGACCACGCCGGCGGTGAGGCGAGCGATCCTCGCAGCCAGGTCCACGGCACCCGGGACCTCGGTGTAGGCGAAGATCAGCTTGTCGCTGCGCGCAGAGGGTGCCTTCTGTACTGCCAGGAACCCCCCCAACCGGCCGGAGAGGACGCCGGCGCTACCACGGATGATCGAGAGCGCGTAGGGATTGCGCTTCTGGGGCATCAGCACGCTGGCACGGGTGTAGCCGTCGCCGACGCGCACGAAGTCGAACTCGTTGCTAGACCAGATCTCGAGGTCCTCGGCCAGCGAGTCCTCGGTGGTCCCGAGACTGGCCAGCGTCGCCAATAGGGCAACCAGGCCATCGGTCTGCCACATGGCATCGCGGGTGTGCGTGATGACGGCTTCGAAGCCGAGCCTCCGGGCAAATGCCTCCCGGTCGGATCGCAGGCTGTTGCCATTGACACAGCCGGCGCCGCCGGGGCTGCGATTGGTCCAGGCGAGCACATCGGCGAGCCGTCGGGCGTCGCGCGTCAACGGATAGGCAAAGGAGAGCAAATAGTGACCGACCGTCGAGGGCTGAGCTTGTTGGAGATAGGTCTGGTCGGGGAAGAGCACCTGCGCGCTCTCTGCGGCCTGGTCGACGAGTGAGTCCACCGCCGACAGCACGCCGTCGATCAGGTCCGCCAACGCTCGGCGGAGGTAGAGGCGGAAGGCCACACGAGTGGCTTCTCTCCTCGGACGTCCGGCATGCAGCCATCCAGCATCGTCACCGATCCTCGAGCTGAGGACGCGCTCGCGCGAGTTGTACGGCTCCCCGTCGGCGGGATCGTAGGGGAACTCGGCGACAGGCGTGCGGTCGAACTCGATCAGCGCGGCGAGCAGTCGGCGGCACGGACCATCGGGGATCACGGCCCGCTCCCGCAGGTCGAGCACGTGGGCGAGATCTGCGAGGTTGAGGCCGTCGTGCAGCGTCCGGGCGTACGACGTCTCCAGCTCGAAGGCGCTGTTCACGAGCTCGGGAGCAGGCCCGGTACCGCTGCGTCCGGGTGGCTCGCGATCGGTCACGGTGTCTCCTTGCGGTCGAGGGCAGAGGCATGCAGGGCGGCTGCCAGCCCCCCCGTGTGCCAGAAGAGAACGGGCGTCCCAGGTGCGGCCAGGCGCCGAAGCAGCGTCGCCGCCTTGGCGGTGTAGACCGGGTCGAGGATGATCCCTTCCTTTTCGAGGGCCAGCTCCGCCATGGCGTTTCCCGACGGATCGGGTCGCCCGAAGCCGGGTCCTCGCACATCGTGCACCTCGAGCTGTGCGAGGTGCGGCTCAGGACAGCCGAGCCGCGTTGCCACCTCGGGCGCGAGGGCGGCGATCTTGGCGGTCGTCTCCTCGACAGTCCGGCTGACAGCGGCAACGGTGAGCACCGTCGGCCATCCGACCGCAGCGAGGCCGGCGAGCAGCCCGGCGGCCGTGCCCGCCGAGCCGCCAGCGACAACCAGGTGCGCTGGTGGCGTGCTCAGCTGGCGGCTGAGCTCGAGAACCCCGTTGGCGGCTCCCGACGCGCCGACGGCCGTCGAGCCGCCTCTCGGCACCATGTAGGGGCGGGCACCGGCGGCGGCCAGTTGGCGCGCGACGTCCGCTGCAGCTTCCTCGATGTGCTCGCGGGCGACCTCGACGAACCGGACGCTCGCGCCGGCATGGCGGGCGGCATGGGCGGGCCACTCCCTCGCAGCGGTGGGGGTGGCGTAGAGCACGAGGTCGACGGGAAGGCCTGCGACCGCTCCGGCCACCGCGAGGCCGGCGCAGAAGTTGGACGTGGGCCCGCCACACCCGACGATTCGATCACATCCCTGGTCGATGGCATCGGCAAGGAGCTGTTCGATGGCCCGGGTCTTGGTCCCCGCGACGCCGAACCCGATGAGGTCGTCACGCTTGACGCAAAGGTCGAGATCCAGCGCCGAGCCCAGCCGCGGCGTCGCCTGTAGGGGCGTCGGCGTGATTCCGAGCCCGATACGGCTGGCCGTCACGGCCAGTGCGCTCCTTGCCCAGCCCGCCGCTCTCGGGCGCCGTCCACCACCGCATCGACCGCCGCCGTCGCCGTCGCCGTCGGTGTCGCCTGCTGGGCTACCAGTTCTCGGACCTCGTGCTCCTCCAGCAACCGTGCCCTGGCCACCGCCTCGACCAGCCCCGATCCCTCATCGACGGCTGCGAGCGCGTCGTGCAGCAGCTCGCGAGCTCGGTGCTTGCCGTGCCGCTGCGAGAGCACGGCCACCGCCCGCTCTGAGGCGAGCGCCCCCCCCCGGGTGTCGATGTTGGCCCGCATGGCTACGGAGCGCACCTCGAGACCGTCGATGAGCTCCACGGCGAGAAAGAGCGCGCTGGAGGAGCAGAGGCACAGCTCGGGGATGGCCACCCATTCGGCCTTCCAGCCGCGTCCGTCGCGTTCGTGGAGCTGGTTCATCCCCTCCAAGAGGATCCCCGCGTTGGCCCGGCAGATGCGGGCCAGCGTGTCGAGGTGCTCGGAGCGCTCGGGGTTCCGTTTGTGAGGCATGGTGATGCTGCCGACGGTGCCGGCAGTCGTCGCCTCCGCCAGCTCACCGATCTCTGGTCGCTGAAGCTCGACCACCTCGTTGCCGATCCGGGCGAGCGTGCCGGTGATCATCGCCAGAAGCACACCGAACTCCGCGAACCGGTCCCTGCTGGTCAACCAGGCGATGCCGGGATCGCTGAGCCCGAGTCGCGCACAGAACGCGGCCCGCAGCGGAGGTCCGGTCTCGCCGAAGAAGCCGAGCGTTCCGACGGCTCCACCCAGCTGGCCAACGAGAAGGCGGTCTCGCACGTCCGCGAGCCGTTCCAGATGGCGTCCTATCTCGTCCGCCCACGAGGCGGCCTTGAGCCCAAAGGTCATCGGTGCCCCCGGCTGACCATGCGTGCGTCCGGCCATCGGCGTCGAGCGGTGCGCCGTAGCAAGCTGAGTGAGCCCGTCCTCGAGCCGGCGGAGATCGCGCCAGACGACGGAGCCGACGTCGCGCAGTTGCAGCACCATCCAGGTGTCGGTGAGGTCCTGGACGGTCGCGCCGTAGTAGACCCACTCGGCCGCCTCCGCCGGAATCACCTCCCGTAGGGCGGCAATGAGCCCGAGGGTGGAGTGGGAGCTACGGGTGGTCACTTCCTCGATCAGCCGCTGGTCGAGGTGCTCGACGCGCGCTCCGGCGGCAATCTGCGCAGCTGCC
>CAZAMA010000272.1:0-3776 GCA_964485645.1 uncultured Acidimicrobiaceae bacterium
CATGAGCCTCGCCTCGTCGACGCGACCATGGAAGGACGGCGAGCTCATGGAGCTGTCACCCGCCAGCACCATGGGACCACCCGGCGCCACAAACATGGGACCACCTCGGGCGTGTCACGACCGGTCGAGAACCATGATCCAGGCCTCGAGGTGACTTGTCAAACCGGGGGACCCAGATCGCTATCTCCTGTCGGCCTCGGCGAGCGTGGAGATCGGGAGACGCTGCTGCGACTCGCTGGTCGGCAGGGGGCCGTCGGCTTACCCGACGACAACGGCCCCCCTTAGGGGGGCCGTTGTCAGTGGGGGGGCTGGGCCGGGGAGCAAGGGCTTTGGAGCTTCGGAGCGCGATGAGCGCCGCTACCCAGGGGTGGCCCGGGATTGTTCGGTAAGACAGTAGATCGCGTGCCCTGATCCTCGGATGTCGCGCAGCACGACCAACGAGAGTCGCGCTGGCGCGATGACCGGCGGCCGCGTCGGGGCCTTTTGGCCCGCCAGCTTCAGGGCTGGCAACCACCTCCCTCCAGGAGGTCCTGAATGGTAACAGCGCCGTCACAGTGCGGGCACAAGCCGCCTATGCCGATCGCCCTCGTAAACGTCCCGCAGTCGGCGCAGTACTGGTCGCCGAGCGCCCGCTCGCCGCAGCCGTCGCACTCGTAGACGGTGACCGCGCGCTTGAGCCCCTTGCGCGGCACCGGCACTTCGGGCGCTCCTGGCGGGTGGCGCCGGCGGAAAGCCTCCTGCCGGCACCGGCCGCTGCAATAGCGTGCCCGTCCCTGGGGGGTGAAGCCCTCGCCGCAGACCGGGCATGGCCTAGTCGCTGCCTGGTCACCAGGGGCCTTATCGTTACGGCTATCGTTACGCGACGAGGTGGTGCTCATCTTGCGCCATCTCCCTTCGCACCCGGCCGAGGGCCGACGGCTGGTTTCTCCCTACGCCTGTACGATTCACCTTCGATCACGAGCTCGAAAGCGGCGCTTTGGAGACGGTCGACGGCCGACTGGGCGAGCATCGGGTCCGCCATCAGCGCCAGCCACTCAACCGGGTCACGGTTGGAGCTGACCACCGTCGCGGCGCGCCGGTGGCGCTCGACCACCAAGGCGTAGAAGTCCGAGGTCTCCACCTGGTCGAGCCCCTGCAGGGCGAAGTCATCGATTATGAGCAGGTCGGTCGCGACGAGCTTCCTCATCTCGGCGTCGTAGCTCGCGTCGAGGCGTGCCGCCTTCAGGCGCTTGAAGAGCCGGTCGGCGCGCTCGAAGTACACCCGGACGCGCCGGCGGCAGGCGATGTGGCCGAGCGCCGTAGCGAGGAAGGTCTTCCCTACACCAACAGGTCCGAGGACGAAGGCGTTGTGGGCGTCCTCGACGAAGCGCAGGCTGACAAGCTCGTCGAGCACGGCCTTGTCATAGGTGACGGCAGAGGTAGCGTCCCAGCGCTCCAGGGTCATCTTGGGGTCGAGGTGCGCTGCCTTGGCGCGCACCGACGCCGAAGAGCGGTCCCGTCTTGCCACCTCGTCGGAGAGCACCATGGCCAAGAAGTCGAGGTGGGATATGGAGTTGGCCTTCGCGAGCGCGGCCCGCTCCGGCAAGGTGTCCATGACCTGGCCGAGGCGCAACCGGCGCAACAACGAGCGCAGCTCGGGGGAAACAGAAGGCGCCGGCTGGGTCACTTTGCCCGCCCCCTCGCCTCGAACTCGGCCTCGTCGCGGGCAAAGCGCCCCGCGGTGCCCTTCGGTGCACCGGCACCAGCACCGGGCTCTTCTGCCTCCTTCGCCTTTTCGAGCATCCGGCCTATCAGGTTGACGTTGACGGCCTCTGCCTCCAAGGCCTTGGCACAGGCCGCCCCCACTCTCTCGGCGCCCCACTTGTCGACCAAGGCGAGCAGGCGATAGGCCTGGCGCATCTTGGTCCAAGGCAACTTGGTCGCCATGAGCGCTTCTATGTAGGTGCCGACCGCCGCGTTGGCTGCATGGCCGCGCGCGACCAGGGACTCGATGTCGCGCATCGCGTACGCAGTCCGCTCCTTCGGCAGGTCGGCCGGGTCTGTCGAGCGCCCGCCGGGCGCTTTCCTTGGGTGGACCTTTATTAGCTGGCCCTTGTAGTAGAACTTGGCGGTCTTGGAGTCGACCCGGGCCGACACCGTCTTGCCCACCATGTCGTCCCCGGGTATCGAGTAGATCGCCCTCAGCACCTCGACATGGTGGTCGGGGTGCACCTTGGGCTCGGCTGTGTGGGGTGTGTCGTAGCGCTCCGTCGGGGCCGGGAGCAGCGCTGGCTGCTCAAGGGCCTTGAAGGCTTCGAGAGGCTTGCACAGCGTCGTGCCATGGACGCGGCCCCCAGCACCTTCCAAGCACCAGGAAACTGCCCGGCGCCTGCCGTCGGCCAGGTCGACGAAGTTCTCGCCGGCGAAAAATCGTGAGCGTACATATGGTACTTGCCTTTCGCAGCGGGCCTTGTCCCTAGGGTGGCGGACACGGGCGGCGTCAATCAAGAAGCCCCGCTCTTGGGAGTACTCCAAGAACGTGTCGTTCATGCGCGGCTCCGTCGGCTCTGCTTTCGTGACGACGGGCGCCAGGTTGTCCGGGATTAGGACAGCGAACACACCGCCGAAGAACTCCCAGGCAGACTCCAAGCCCTCGATGACGTCTTCTGTCGTCTGGGTGAAGGTGAGCCACACGAACATGTGCCGGGACAGCACGGCGACAAGCACAAGCGCGTGCACGACGCGCCGGCGTGCCTGGAGCGGGTCGAAAAGCAGGCCCATCCTGCCGAAGTCGGCTTGCAGTTCCTTGCCCGGCTCGGGGTCTGCCAACCGGACTGTGCCCCTTCTCCCCTCGGTGGGGCAGTGCTCGGCGCAGTAACGGTGCAGGGTGCGCTCCGGCACGACGATGCCCTGGCGTGCCAGCAGGTCGCCTGCCTTCACGACCGTGAGGCCCTTCACCGCCACGAGCTCCTTTACTTTTTCGTGGTGGGCCTCGAGCAGCTCCCACGCACCGCCATGGCCACCGGGCCGTCCCGGCCGGACCTTGTCGACCACGGCTGCGAGGACATCCTCGGTGAGCTGAGCCTCGCCTCCTTCTCTTTCCACGCCGAGGGACTCGGCGGCTTCCACGTAACGGCGCGCCGTCTTGCGGTCGACGCCGGCGCCGTCGGCTACGCGTCGGAGCCCCTCGTTGCTGCTGAGCCACCTCCGCAGCACCTCTCGTACCTGGACCATTGATACCTCCTTGAACATTCGGGCACCTCCTTGGTGCCCGAGTCGAACAGACGTCCGACCGGAGGTGGTGGACCCTCGGGTGGTCCCACGACTGGCGGCGAAGAGGTCCCTAGTTCATGGCGGCGGGTTCTTTAGGTGGTCCCTAGTTGGTGGCGGCTGACACCCCTCCGCTGGTGAGTCGGACGAGCCCAGCGGCAGGGTCTCGTCGGCTGCGACGATCGCGAAGCATTACAATTGGTTTATTAGACGCAAGCTACAGGAGCTAACGATCAAGGGGCTCGATAGCCAGCGACTATTCAATACCGAACAGAAGGAAGAAATTTGGAAGCGGGCGAGCGGAAAGTGCGGGATCTGCGGGCTTGCCATCGACCCTCCCGGCTCTGAAGAGTACGACCACATCACGCCGTGGATTCGAGGCGGGCCGACGTCCGTCGAGAATGGACGACCGGTCCACTCAGGATGCCATCAGCGGGGACGGAACGTCGGGCATGTGCCGGTGTCGGCCGCAGCGAAGAGCGTCAGCTGACCGGCGACCGCGGGGTCCTCGCGGGATGATTCACTCC
>CAZAMA010000273.1:0-3764 GCA_964485645.1 uncultured Acidimicrobiaceae bacterium
TGGTGCAACCGTGCGATCACCGTGCGATCCACCCCTGCCTCGGCAGCCGCCTGGGCCTGGGTGACCTGCCCGGTAAGCATCCGCACCCACAGGTCGTACTTCTGCTCTGCTGTGAGAAACCGCTTCGGTCTTCTCGTCGCTGACCCGGCTCTGGTCCTCCATGGTGAAGGCCAGCGAGCCTCTCAGATGATGTCTGAAGATCCGCGGATCCTGTTGCACGAAGTCAGACGCAAGGCAGAAGGCGGTGTACCCTCTTCTCGTCGGGATCGCCAGTGGGTGGGATCACGTGCCGGCTTGATTGGGGCCAGCAAGCCCGGCCTCCTTACTTGACGGCGAGGTCAGGGAATTACGTGACCGTCGACACCACACTGGAACACGGTCCACCGCTACCACGTCACCTGGTCGACAGACGGGACCTGGGAGGCGAACGCCCGGCGCCTCACCGAGCTCGTCCGCGAGCAGGAGGGCCGTGACCCGGACGCGTCGGCGGGCGTCGTCGACGCGAGGAGCGTCCGGGGAGCCGCGACCGTCACCCGCCCCACCAGGGGATACGACGCCGGCAAGAAGATCTCGGGGAGAAAGGCCTTTGGCGTCGTCGACACGATGGGCCTCCTCCTTGCCGTTGTCGTCGTGGCAGCGAGTGTCTCGGACAACGCCGGTGGCATCGGCGTCCTCCACCGGGCACGGGGGCGCTCGGGGCGCCTCAAGAAGATCTTCTGCGACGGAGGGTTCAAGAACACCTTCGTCGCAGAGTGTCGAGCCCACCACATCTCGGCCGAGGTGGTGAACAAGATCCACCCCGACCGCTTCGAGGTGCTCCCGCGGCGCTGGGTCGTCGAGCGGACCTGGTCATGGCTCATGAACAACCGCCGCCTGCAGATCGACTATGAGCGCAACCCGGCCGTCACAGAGGGCTTCATATGGGCGGCTCATTCGAGGCTGCTTCTGCGCCGCCTCACCCAGCCGAGGGCCTGGTGATCGCGCTGGGTGAAATTCCGCGACAGCCTCTAAACTTGTAACTAAACCTCGCGACCAGTTCAGGCTGCCTTTTTGATCGGAGGGAAGCGGGTCTTCGGGGGTTTTCGGGTTCCCTTGGGCCGACCTGGGCCGGGCGTTCGAGATTTCGGTGGACTGGCAGGCGTGCCGAGCGTTGCACGAAGTCGCCGAAACCCCCGCCGGACGCGCGCCGGCGTGAGCTTTCCTGGAGCGAGCGGCTTCTCCCATGGGAGGCGGAGGTCGCCAACGAGGCCGCGTGCGAGGCGGAGCTCGGTCAAGACCGCGGCGACGAGCCACGTCCAGCGATCGGCCTGTTGGGGGGTGTGGACCTTGGGCGTCGTCCAGCCGAGGTACTGCTTCATGAACCGGAACGTGTGCTCGATGTCGAAGCGACGCAGATACGCGCGCACGCAGCGCTCGAGGTCGGGTGCACCAGCACCGGACCACCAGAGCCACAGCGTCTTCTTCGCCCGCGACGTGGGCTTGGGAAGATGCTCGACGTCCACGCGGATCACCGTTCCCTTGACGATCGGCGGCCGGTCGAACTCACTCCAGTGCCCACGACCCGAAAGGCGCGGATGCATTCCGTGCCAGGCGGTGACCGTGATGTGCCCGTAGCGCTTGTCGTCCAAGAGGAGCTCGGCATCTGCTTGCGGCCAGCTCGCCTGGTCCGAGCACTTCCACCTCTTTCCGTGTCGAGGCGGACGGCCGCCGGTCCCATGGGGTCGGTTCGGGCGAGCCGGCGCGTCGGTATGAAAGACGCGGTCGTCGCGAATGCGACAGAGGATCTCGCAGCGACTCGTAGCGAGGTCGTGGCCGATCCCGATCGGGTCGTAGCCAGCGTCGAAGACGAACAGCGGCACCTCGCCATCGGTCGGCAAGAGCGCGAGGAGGCGACCGAGTTGGGCGACAGTCGCCTTCGTCGGGTCTTCTGCCGGTGGGACGCGCAAGACGTCGACCGGCGCGGTCCACGAGTCCGGAGCCCACGAGAGCTGGCAGATCCACTGGTAGTGCCATCCAGCGACGATTGGTTGTCCGGCGGAGTGGCGAGACGCCGAGTAGTAAAAGCCCCGCTCGGGGCTGCACTCGGCATCGCAGCGTTCGACGGTCGAGGCATCGACGGCAAAGACCATCGGCCAGTCGACCGGCCGGTTTCTGACGAGGAGCCGGCGTAGCGCGTCCTGGTCGATCCGTCCCCGCTCCAGGGCCTTGTAGAGAGAGCCGTGGCTCCTCGAGAACTCGGGCTCGAGGGAGAGACCGGGGAGAGAGGCGACCGGTGCCGATGCGCACACGAGGGCGTCGGCGAGCTCGAAGAGCGCGTCACCCCACGAGCGAAACGTCGCGTAGAGACCACGGCGGAACGTCACGAGTACCTGGTGCTCGGTGGATCCCATATCCGATAGTGTGACTACTACCGGATACCACCGGGTGGATCCCTCCTCGGGGGAGACTGGCGACGTGGCACGAAGACGGGCACCGACCCTTGGTGAGTACGAGCAGCGCTACCGCCAGCTCCTCGCCGAGATCGCTCACATCGGGTTCATCCGCACCGGGAGCGTCGCACCCCGCGTCAACTACTGCGGGAAACCCAACTGTCGCTGCCACGCGGACCCGCCCCGACCGCACGGGCCGTACTGGCAATGGACCGCAAAAGTCGCCGGCAAGACGGTGAACCGACGGCTCACTCCTCGCGAGGCCGAGCTCTACCAGGAATGGATCGGCAACGATCGCAAGCTGCGCGCCCTGATCGACGAGCTGCGAAAGGTAGCCGAGGCAGCGACGGATCTCATCCTCGAGTCAGAGGTGAAGGTTTAGTTACAAGCTAAGAGGCCGCGCGGATTGGACGATAGGACTGTGACCAGGTACTTCGCGTAGAAATGGACCATCCACCGGTCGTTGTGGTGGCCCGAGAAGGATCTCGGGTGCAATCCAAACCCAACGACCAGCGGAGGTCCCCTACATCATGCGCGCGCTCGACCCTGAAGTGAAAGCCATCGTCTGGCAAGCAGTCGAACCGCTCCTCCCGGTCCCTGTCGACAGCCACCCGCTCGGCTGTCACCGGCGCCGGAAGTCCGACCGGGACTGCTTCGAGGTGATGCTCGTACGGCTCGTGACGGGCTGCAGCTTCGAGGATGCCGAGCGGCTCTGTGGCAATGTCGTCTCGGACACGACCGTGCGCTCCCGGCGCGACGAGTGGATCGAAGCCGGCGTCTTCGAGGCCATCGTCAACGAGGCACTCGCCGCCTACGACAAGATCATCGGCCTCGACCTCTCCGACGTCGCCGCCGACGGCTCGCTCAACAAAAGCCCTTGTGGCGGCGAGGGAACCGGCAAGAACCCGACAGATCGCGCCAAGCTGGGATGGAAGTGGCACATCCTCACCGACAAGGCCGGCATCCCCTTCGGCTGGGCGATCGCAGGAGCCAACCGGCACGACTCGATCCTGTTGGATCCGACGCTCGAGAACGCCGCTGAGCGGGGCCTGCTCGAGGAGATCGAGACGATCTGGCTCGACCGGGGCTACGACTCGGAGGTGACGAGAGGCCGTCTTGTCCAGTACGGCCTGGATGACGCTGTCATCGCGAGAAAGCGCAAGCGAGGTCAGGCCAAGACAAAGAGCACCCAGCCGATGCGACTGCGCTGGCCGGTCGAGCGGACCAACTCGTGGCTGTCGAACTTCGGTCAGATGAGGCGGAATACTGACAGAAAGTCCGTTCATCGCCTTGCTCAGCTAGCCCTTGCCATTGCCTTCTTGCTCACCGCCAAGC
>CAZAMA010000274.1:0-2468 GCA_964485645.1 uncultured Acidimicrobiaceae bacterium
CGCCAGATGCAGGGCCAGCAAGGAAAGCAGGCCACCCGCGCCGCGCCCGTCAAGACGGGCAAGGGCGTTATAGCTGATCCGACCGCGAGTGCGGCGGAGAGCTGTTCGAAGACCGGTCCCCGCTCGTGCTTTAGGCACGGCGACGGCCATGTCGCGAGGCTCCTTCGCCATGCGGATCATGCCTCTCGTTCGGGCGGTTGGTATCCTGCCCTGTACACGGCGGCACGTGCGAAATGAGGGGGCGGCGATGATAGGGCTTACTGAGCTCTCGCGGTTGGAGCGTCGCTCTGAGTCGGGCCCGCCGTTCCCTAGAGCAGGACCGTGGTCCTGCAAGGCTATCCACGAGGCCTCACCGTTTGGGCGCTCGCTGCTCTCGCAGAACCGGTCCGGGGATTTGATGCTCCGACAGATGCCCGGTTGTAGATAACCATCACCAGCTCCCTCGTCGCCGGGCGATCACGAAAGGCATACGTGCGCGAGGCGTTTCGCTTGTTGAAAGGCTCGACGCCAGCCGTGCTCGGAGGGGCAACGCGCAAGCGCGGTCGACATCGGCGCCAGAGAGCGCGTGGTGTCAGCGGTAACGAGAATTCGTGCCGCACGACGCCCGACAGGGCCTGAGCCCTTACCCTACGAACCAAGGCAGGAAATCTTGCGCCCAGCGACGCCGATGGGCCGGAAACACCGGGTCATCGAGACAGCGCCTTGGGACTTGCTGATTGGCCGTCGCGGGCCTCGGTGAAGCGGCCGTCGATTGATTGAGCGCGCCGCCTCCGCCGCGGCAGGGATCATGGGAGCCCCGGCCACCTCCCAACCTCGAACCAGAAAGCATCCGTACGGGCCTGGAGCCAGAGCCGTTTTCCATCCCGTCTTACGCTAGACGGTTCGTCACAACCGACTGCGGACTCGGCCATCAGGGTACGACCACCTCTCGTTGGGAAGCCGAAGCCACTACGCCGGTAACCGCCACTTCGCGTGGGCTCGCCTGGATGATGAGGACGGAGCAAGTAGGTGTCAGCGGGTCTCCGCGCCACGGCGAGCGCTGGATGAGACGAAGACTGCTCGACCTTAACCAAGCTTCTGGAGCGGGTCCGTCAGCGGCGTGAGGAGGGGCGGTCCCGATGGAGCTCGCCCCGCAACGGGCGAGTGGTGATCGCCCGGAGATACTGATCCGGATCACCCATCGCTGGGAGCGGAGCCGAGATGCTTTCTGGCCAGTATTCAAAGCACGGACACTTGAAGTCACCCTCACATGAAGAAAGCAAGGGCTCTGTTCGCGGAGGGCCTCGGTACGGCCCTGCTCGTGTTCTTCGGGGCCGGGACGGCAACTTTGACCTTCGGGTTCAAGATCACCGGCACGAGCCTGTCGGCAGGAGTGGCGGCGACCGCGCTGGCCTTTGGGCTCGTGCTGCTCGTGCTCGTCTACGGCATCGGGCCGATCTCGGGCTGCCACGTCAATCCCGCAGTGACGATCGGGTGTCTTGCGGCACGTCGCATCACTCTGGTCGACGCTGTCGGCTACTGGGGAGCCCAGATCGTCGGAGGTATCGCCGGCGCCGGCGCACTGTACGGCGTGGTCCATACCTCGTCGCGCTACAACTCAAGCACCGCCCTCGGGGCGGACGGTTACGGCAAGTCGTCGATGATCGGCGCCAATGCCACGGGCGCCATCGTCGCCGAGGTGATCCTCACCTTCATCTTCGTCTTCGTCATCCTGGCAGTCACATGGCGGGCGAGCAACGCGACGGTTGCCGGACTCGTAATCGGGCTTTCCTTGACTCTCGTCCACATCACCGGGATCCCGATCGACGGCACCTCGGTCAATCCCGCCCGCAGCATCGGCCCCGCCCTCTTCGTCGGAGGCTCCGCCTTGAGCCAGCTCTGGGTCTTCATCATCGCCCCGCTGATCGGGGGGACTCTCGCGGCGCTCGGCTACCAGCTCTTCTACCCAAAGGGTGAGAAGGAGGCGTCGGTGGAACCGGCAACCGCGGAGCAGGCCGCCTGAGAGGACGGGCTTCGCCGACTGGCCTGGACTTGGAGTCAGCTTCCCGGGCCAGTCCGGGCCGCCCTGCGTGCTAGTGGCCCGTGAACACCGATACCGGCGGGTTGCTATCTGCGGCTATCTCGTAGGCGCCTGGTGCCTCGGCGTGCAGGACACCGCTCGGTCGGGCGGGACAACTTCACCTTCATGGTCTCGTCGACTGATCCTGAACACGACGGTTATACCGCGTTATACTGTTCGCGTGAAGACCGCGATCTCGGTTCCAGATGACACCTTTGAGCGGGCATCGCAGCGCGCAAAGGACCTCGGCATGAGCCGCTCGGAGTTCTTCTCCCGTGCGGCCGCCCGCTACCTGGACGAACTCGACGTCAACTCGCAGACCCACCAGATTGATCTTGCCGTGCAAGCCAACGCGGACGGTGACGACTCGACTGGTGACGCGGTTGCTGTAGGCCACCGACTGTTGGCC
>CAZAMA010000274.1:2478-3718 GCA_964485645.1 uncultured Acidimicrobiaceae bacterium
GGGAAGGACAACTTCACTTTCATGGTCTCTGTCGACTGATCCTGAGCGCGGCGGTATCTACTGGGCCGATCGCGCAACGCCTACCGGCTCACGCCCGGCCAAACGGCGGCCAGTTCTTGTCATCTCAGCCGATATCTACAACAGGAGTCGCCTGGCGACGGTCCTGGCCGCGGTCATCACTTCGAACACCAGTCTCGCCGCCATGCCCGGCAACGTGTTCATGCCCGCTAGCGCCACCGGGCTCGAGCGAGACTCGGTCGTCAACGTGACTGCTCTTGTCACCCTCGACAAGACCGACCTCGCTGCCCAGGTTGGCACAGCCCCGGCATCGCTCCTCGACGAAGTTGCCCGGGGCCTCCGTCACGTTCTCGATCTGTAGCCGCAGGCTAGAACTGGACGCAGCTCAGCTCACCTGTGTCCGGGAACGGGTCGTCGTTGACTGCGCCGCCTGACATTGCATCCCAGCGCGAGATGCACCCGCTCTCACAGCGGCCGGTAAGCGTCTCGCCTGTGCTCGATACGAAGAACGACGCCCTCACGAGGCTCGTCGAGCACGCGATAGATGACCCGGTAGGTGCCGCGACGGGCCGACCAGATACCGCTCAGGTCGTCTCGAAGAGGCTTGCCGACACGTTTCGGTTGGGCGACCAACGCGGTAGTGAGGAAATCCAAGACTGCCGAAGCAACAGATTCGGGCAGCCGCTCGGTGATCGCGCGCCGGGCCGGCGGCGTAAGGACGAGGTCATAATCGCCGCCATCCGGCGCACTCACCCGCGCAGGCGGCGTACTGCGTCGATCCCTCGCACGACGTCACCGCGCGCATAGGCAATGTCGGCCTTACGAATGTCGGCTAGTGCTTCTGGGTCGCTCAGCACGTCGATCGTTTCTTCGAGCCCGGCGAGATCTTCAGGGCTGATCAGAACAGCGGCATCACGACCGTTTCGCGTGACGACGACTCGCTCGTGCTGGTACTCAACTCGGTCGATGAACTCGGAGAGGTGATCCCGGACAGCCCGGAGCGGTTCGGTGCTCACGGCCACAATTGTGGCCCTCTGAACAACTCTCGTCAAGTACTGACGGCGCGAGCACTGTCGAGAGCCTCACCAAGGTGACTGCCGCACGTGCAACCAGGTCCCGGGCAGGGATCAGCCGGTCACCTTGGAGGGCGAAGTCTCAGCCGGCGACCTTTGTGTAGGAGATAGTCGAGGACGCCGGGGGTGCGGTCACCACGACGTGCTCG
>CAZAMA010000275.1:0-652 GCA_964485645.1 uncultured Acidimicrobiaceae bacterium
GCAACGGACCTGGTCGGCTTGGGGTTCACAGGACCGCCAACTATCCTTGAGGGTCGATTCGGGTTCTTCCAGGCGTGGTTGCACGGCGAGTTCTTCCCGAAATGGATCACCGAGGGGCTCGGTGAGCGTTGGGAGGTGCCGAAGATCTTCTTCAAGCCTTACCCGGCAAACCACTTCACCCACACCGCCGTTGATGCTGCCATCGCAATGCGCCGAAGGGGTGTCGATGTCGACCGGATCGTCAGGCTGGAGCTTGGGGTCCCTGAGGCGATAGTGCGGACGCTCGGCGAGCCGATCGCCGTAAAGCGCAACCCCTCCACCGGCTACATGGCCCAGTTCAGTGGGCCCTACGCGGTTGCCGCGGGGCTGCTCGGGGGAAGCGGGCTCGGAGTCGGCCTCGACGACTACACCGATGAGCTGGCCAATGACCCACTCCGACAGGCGATTATGGCCAAGGTCGACGTGATAGCCGATCCGGGCTGCTCGGCGATATTCCCAGCCCAGTTCCCTTCCGTGCTGCGGGCGACGCTCGACGACGGTGAGGAAATAGTAGAGGCCGTCATGACGACGAGGGGCGGCCCGGACCGACCTCTTTCCTACGACGAGCTGTCTGTCAAGTTCGGCGACAATGCTGGGCGTCATCTGACCGACG
>CAZAMA010000275.1:662-974 GCA_964485645.1 uncultured Acidimicrobiaceae bacterium
GCGCGGTGCGTCACCTGGTGGCTCACCTGCAGGACCTGCCATCTCTGTCGGTTCTTTTCGATGCGATGTCTTTCGAGATGCCGTCAGCTGGTGACAAATGCACCAAGAAGTGAACAGCAGCAGGGCGCTGCAGAGTGAGGAGGAGCTGAGCAATGCTCGATCTGCTGGTTAAGAACGCCAAGGTGGTGCGCCCGGGCCGTGAGTCGGAGCCGCTCGACGTCGGCGTCAAGGACGGGATCTTTGCCAGGATCGAGACATCCATTCCAGCCGAGGAGGCTGCCGCTGTCGTCGAGGGAAGTGGGCGAGTTCTCT
>CAZAMA010000275.1:984-2818 GCA_964485645.1 uncultured Acidimicrobiaceae bacterium
TCGACGTTCACCAGCACTGGGGGATCTACAACCCTCTTGAGGTCGATTCCGTGACCGAGAGTCGGGCGTGTGCCCAAGGCGGTGTCACCACAGGGATCACCTACCTGCGCACCGGAGCGTACTATCTCAACCGCACCGGGCCCTATTGCGAGGTCCTCCCGGTCGCGCTCGATGCCGCTGCCGGCAGAGCCTTCGTCGATTACAGCTTCCACGTCGCGCCCATCCTGCGCAGGCATATCGACGAGATTCCGTCAATCATCTCTGACTTCGGCATCCCTTCGTTCAAGATCTTCATGTTCTACGGCAAGCACGGACTGCATGGTCGCTCTAGCGCCCAAGAGCAGTTCCTCATGCTCCCTGAGGGAGAGTCTTATGACTACGCGCACTTCGAGTTCGTCATGCGCGCTATCCAGCGCGCCCGCGAGGAGGAACGATTCGCCGACATCGCTGACGACATCTCCCTTTCGCTGCACTGTGAGACGGCCGAGATCATGGCTGCGTACACCAGAATTGTCGAGGAGGAGGGGCGGTTGACTGGCCTCGAGGCGTACCACGCCTCCCGGCCGCCCCATTCCGAGGGCCTCGCCGTCACGATCGCTTCCTACCTTGCCCATGAGACGGGGCTCAGCAAGATAAATCTGTTGCATCTTTCGTCCCGCAAGGCAATCGAGGCGGCACTGCTGATGGCCACGACTTTTCCTCACATCGACTTCCGGCGCGAAGTCACTATCGGACACCTTCTCGCCGACATCGACACCGCAGCCGCCGGAATCGGCGGCAAGGTGAACCCGCCTCTTCGTCCCCGCGAGGATGTGGAGGCTCTCTGGTCTCATCTGCTTGCCGGCAATCTCGATTGGGTTGCCAGCGACCACGCGTGCTGCAGGGACGAGACCAAATTCGGCTCTCCCCGCGACGACGTGTTCCTTGCCAAGTCGGGCTTCGGGGGGACGGAGTACTTGGTGCCCGGGCTGATAACCGAGGGTACCCGACGGGGGCTGTCGCTCGGGCGGGTAGCCGAGCTGATCTCGTGGAACCCTGCCCAGCGCTTCGGGCTGCATACGAAGGGCACCGTGGCCTTGGGCTATGACGCCGACTTTTGCCTGATCGACCCCGACACGCACTGGACGGTACGGGCCGCGGAGTCTGAGTCGTCGCAGGAGTACACGCCCTTCGAGGGCTTCGAGATGACAGCGAAGGTGACCGATACTTTCCTACGCGGCGAGCAGGTCTTTGCCGGTGGAAAGATCACAGGAAAGCCTGGCGGGCGGTTCCTCCGTCGCCCGAGCCACCGAGAGGAGCCGACTCACTAGGAGCGGCGACGGATCGCGAGCCGCTTGTAGACGCTGAGCGAAAAGGGGAGGGACCCTGACTTCTGGCTCGGAGGCCGAAGCTGCAGGGGTCACACCTGTAATGGCTCGAACAGACGCGAGCAGTTGCCGCCTGCGGCTTTCGCCTTGTACATGGCGGCGTCGGCCTGCTGCAGCAGTCTCTCCAGAGTGATGGTTGCTGGGCAGTTGATCGCGATGCCGATGCTTACACCGAGCGTCACTTCTCGACCTCCGAGCGAGTGTGGTGGCTCGAGCGCCGCCTGGACCCTGGCGGCAGCTGCGGTTGCCTGTGCTGGTTCGCTCAGACCGTCGAGCAGGAGGACGAATTCGTCGCCGCCGAAGCGAGCTGCCGTATCTGCCTCCCGGAGACAGCGCGCAATCCTTCTTGCCACAGAGCGCAGCATGTCGTCACCGCTTTGATGCCCATAGCGGTCGTTGATGGCTTTGAAGTCGTCCAGGTCGCAGAACATGAGCGCCAGCGCGCCGTGCTCGCGGTGAGCACGAGC
>CAZAMA010000275.1:2828-3714 GCA_964485645.1 uncultured Acidimicrobiaceae bacterium
GGTCCTCGAACAGCAGGCGGTTCGGCAGGCCGGTGAGGGAATCGTGGAAGGCCTGCTGCGTGAGCTGCGACCTGGCGCGCTCATCGTTCGTGACGTCTTGGAACTGAGATATCCAATAGCGCGGCTCGCCGAGGTGGTCGCGGACCAAGGTTGCGGTGAGCTGGACGGAGACGGAGTGGCCGTCACCATGCAGGTAGCGCTTCACGAGCCGCTCCTGTGTGGCCTGATGCCGGAACCGCTGTTGCGTTGAGTCGAGATCGTCAGTGTGAGTGAGACCAAAGATCCCCAGCGCGACGATTTCGGGAGAGCTCCTCCCGAGCATCTGGCAGAGAGCGTCGTTCACCTGGAGAAAGCGACCCTCCGGGGTGGTGAGGGCCATCCCAAGCGGGGCTTGCTCGAAGGTGACGCGGAACCGCTCCTCGGCCTCTTCGAGTGCCGCCGCCGCCGTCCTTGCTGCGGTCACGTCCTGGACCGTGCTGAGCCTGCCGATCGTCCGGCCTTGCTCGTCGAGCAGCGGGGTGACCGTGACCTCGGCCCAGAACGCGCCTTTGTCGGCGCGGTGGTGCTCGATCAGCGAGCGCACCGGTTGGGCGGCATCAAGCTCCTGTTCATAGGGATAGGGGGTGCTTCCCGGATCCGCTTCGCGCGCGACGTGGAAGCTGGCCAGGGTCCGCCCCACCGCTTGCTCTGACGAGGTGAGCCCTTGCATGCGTGCCCAGGCCGGGTTGGCGTAGCTGATCACCCCAGCAAGGTCCGTGGCACAGATCCCCTCCGGTAGTTGGTCAGCGAGGCCAGCTATCGAGCGAAGGCGCTCGGCGGTGACCGCGGAGGACGAGTAGGAGCGCTGCACATCGACCGCTCGCCCACCCGCCACAGCCACAACCAC
>CAZAMA010000276.1:0-3700 GCA_964485645.1 uncultured Acidimicrobiaceae bacterium
CGAGATGGCGCTCTGCCAGGAAGGCCCTCAGGTCCTCGCCGCTCCGCAGCTTCTTGAGCTGGCGGTACTCGACCGCCTCGGCTCGAAGCTCCTCGCGGGTCGGCGATGAGATCCCGCTCTCGAGTACCTGCAGGCCGCGGGTCGTCGCAGCTATGGCCGCGTCGAGGAGACCTGTCGCGGCGCCCACGAGCAACAGCTCCCGGTAGGCGACCGCCTCCTCCCCCACGCGCAGCGCAACGTCGTCGATCACCGGCCACATCCGTGAAGTATCGCCCAACCAGTGCACTCTGCCGCGCGCGAACCATCCAGCGACAGTTCAAGTGATAATCAAGGGACTGAATATCTGGCCTCTCGCACACCAAAGGAGAGCGATGCCGACTCATCATGCGCCTCGAGCCGTTTCGCTCCGCTTTGCCGGCGCCCTCATCGTCATAGCCCTCCTCGCCGGAGGGGGAGCCGCGTTCGCCGTGACCCGCCTGTCACACCACGCCCATGGGAGCACCTCTGGGAACCAGGGAACCACTGCGACGAGCGCGCAACAGGTCGGGACCGCGAGCTCGAAGTCACCCGGCAGCACGACCGCGGCTGCGGGGACCAACCCGACCCCGACGACCCGTCCGCCCATCTTGACCGTCACCACCATCAGCCCCGCCGCACAGGCGGTATCTGTTTCTCCGACGCGGCCGATCGCCGTGACGCTCTCTGCCCCCATCGCGGCGTCGTCGCCTCGTCCCACCATCACCCCCGCGGCGCCGGGCAGCTGGCAGATCCGTGGCAACGTCGTCAGCTTCACGCCGAGCGAGCCCCTCCTGCCGTTGAGCGAGATCCTGCTCACGGTGCCCGGAGGGGCCTCAGGAGTGCGGAGCACCGACGGGGCGACCCTCAGCCGCACCGTCAAAGAGCACTTCCGGATCGTCGATGCATCGATCCTCCGCCTCCAGCAGCTGCTGTCCCTCCTCGACTACTCGCCCCTTGCCTGGACACCGAGAGGGGCTGCCGTCGCGACGAGCAACGCCGCGGCACAGCTCGCGGCCCTCTACAACCCTCCGCTGGGCCACTTCGCATGGCTGAACCGGGGCTGGCCGAGGCAACTGAAGGCGTTGTGGCGCCGTGGCGTCGACAACGTCTTCACGAAGGGCCTCATCATGTCCTTCGAAGCCGACCACGGACTGACGCCGCAGGGCACCCTCGGGCCCAGCCTGTGGAATGCGCTCCTGGTCGCCCTGCAGGCCAACACCGCCAACACCGGCGGCTACAACTTCGCGCTGGCAAACAAGGCCGTGCCAGAGACCCTCACCGTGTGGCACGACGGCAAAGTCGCGATCACGAGCCCCGCCAACACCGGGATCGCCCAGTCCCCGACGGTCGACGGAACCTTCACCGTGTACTCCAGGTTGCGGAGCCAGGTAATGAAAGGCACCAATCCCAACGGCTCCTCCTATGCCGACCTCGTGCAGTACATCGCCTACTTCAACGGCAACGACGCCGTCCACTACATGCCTCGGGCCGGGTACGGGATACCCCAGAGCCTCGGCTGCGTGGAGCTCCCCTACAGCGACGCCGCGAGGGTATGGCCGTACCTCGCGTACGGGACCCTGGTCATGGTCATCAACTGACCCCTGCTCGGCGCCTGGGGTGCCGTCACGACCTGGGGGGCCGTCCCGACCTGGGGTGCCGGCACGACCTGGGCTGCCGTCACGACCTGGGGTGCCGTCACGACCTGGGGTGCCTTACGACCTGGGGTGCCTCACGACCTGGGGGCGGTCATGGCCTGGTAGGGGTCCTGCGGCTCCAGCCGGCAAGCTCGAGCCTCCTTCCGACCTCCCTGTAGCGGCCGACGGGCACGAGGTGTGCTCCGTCGAAGGCGCGCGAGGCGCGGATGCGCTCCAGCATCTCGCAAGCATGGTCGACGCCGGCGTCCGGCTCGCTCTCCAACCGCCTGAGGAGCTCAGGCGGTACCTGGATCTGGGAGGTCGTTGCCGCGAGTGCCCGCGCCATGTCGGCAGAAACCACGACGAGCACGCCCGTATAGACACGGCCCGCGAACTCGACGCTCTCTCGCCACCGCACGAGCTCGTCGGCATCGAAGGAGGCCTGGACGAACAGGAAGTCGGCGGCCTGCTTCCAACTGGGAATCGGCGCCAGGCGGCTCGTGACACCGACGGAGAAACGGCCCTTTCCTCCAAAGGCCGCAGAGGTCCCGAACTCCCGCACCTCCTCGAGCATGGACCGCACGGTGAGGTCGTTCGAGCGCCCGCCGCTCGAGGGGTCGTCACCGAAGACGCAGAGCAGCTCGTCCACGCCATAAGCGGCTGCGGTCAACAGGTCCCGCTGGAAACCGAGGCGGTTCCGGTCCCGGCTGTTCAGGCACGCGATCGCCCGCACGCCCATGCTCGCAACCTCGTGAGCCACCGCGATGCTCGACACCGTGGCTCGGCCGAGGTGATTGTCAGGAATGAGAAACCCGTCACTCACCGGCGCGAGCACCCCGACCTGGTGACGGGCTCGCGTGAGATCCGCACGGATCGCGGGCTCCACCTCGCAGACGATCTCGAAGCTGTCTCCCACCACGTCACCCTACCGGGCGGCGAGTTGCCGTACCGCCGGGACGCCAAGCACGACAAGGCTGGACAGCCCAACCCAGACGCCGGCGCCGACAAGCATCGGCCCTGATCCGATGGCAGCGCTGAGGGGCCCGGCGATCGCGTAGCCCACCGGAAGGAGGGCGACGGACCCCAGGTAGTCGTAGGCCGAGACACTGGACAGCACCCGCTCGGGTACCTCTCGCTGGAGCGTCGTGTCCCACAGGGGCCCGAAGACACCGAGCGACATCCCAGCGGCGAAAGCTCCGAGCGCCACCAAGATGGCTCCCCAGGCAGTCGCGCCGCCGAGAGAGGACTTGGCGACGACGACACCAAGGACCATGAACGGAGCGAGAACGATCAGGTGAAAGAGGGCATACTGTCCAACGATCGTCGAGAGCCAGGTCCGGGACCAGAACTCATCCCAGCCGTCGCGAAGCTGTCCCATGAACGAGGTCGCCGACCTCACCTTCTGCTCCGGCAGATGGAGCATCAGCAGGAACCCGGCACTTACGACGTAGGAGATGGAGTCAGCCACGACCGCCCATCCCGGGTTGACGGCAGCCACGACGATTCCGGCAGCGGCCGGGACGACGACGGTCGCGAGCGAGGTGGCGAGACCCCGCAAGCTGTTGGCCTGCTGGAGGTGCTCGGTGTTGGTGACAAGCTCGGGTACGAGCCCGGTCGAGGCGGGAGCAAACAGTGCGGTCCCGAGGCCGACGACCGCTTCTGCCGAGGCAAACGCCCATAGCGGCGGGTGCCCGAGGAGGATCCAGCAGCCGAGAGATCCCTGCGCTGTCACTCTCATCAAATCGGCGACGACCATGACGATCCGTCGCCCCCACCGGTCGGCCAGGCCCCCGCCGATGAGCAGGAACGCGACGAGCGGGACGCTCTGCGCGGCGAAGACCTCGCCGAGCTGGGTCGCGGTGCCATGATCCGCAAGGATTGCGAAGGAGATGGCGATCGGCGCCATCGACGAGCCGAGGAGGGACGCGACCCTGCCGGCGAGGAAGAAAGCGAGATCTCTCTCGCCGAGCACGCCGAACCAGGCCCTCCAGCCCGACGTCTGACTCATGGCAGGTGGCGGCCCCTCTTCGCGCTCGCTCCGCGCGCCT
>CAZAMA010000277.1:0-3685 GCA_964485645.1 uncultured Acidimicrobiaceae bacterium
CTTCGCCTGGTCCGCCGAGTTACACCGGGCAGGCCAGCTGCTCCGACGGACGACGATCGCCTACGGGATCAGGCGGAGGAGGCTATATAAGGAGCTTCGATCTTCCGGGGGCTATTCCGCCGACCTCGATGAAGTCGGGGGGCGGCTGGCTTCCCTCGCAGGCGCCGCAGAAGTTGGAGCGAGTGCGCGCCCGGGTTTCGACGGATGATCCCAGTCATTCATTCCGCGCGACCTCAGGTCCGGTGATCCTCTCGATGAGCGGCAAGGTGGCGGCGATCAGACCAATGGAGCCAACGACGCCGACAAGAACGACGACGCAGTAGAGCATCCCTGGCCATCGCAACGACACGCTCAGCTGCGGTTGGAGGAGCAGCTCGGCGCCAAAGAGGCCGACGCCAGCGGACACGGCGGCGGCCACGAGGAGAGGCAGCGCAGCCTCCAGGGCCACGACCCTGCGCAACATGACAACCGGGACCCCCGTCAGCCTAAGCAGGCTGAAAGGTCGCTTGCGGTCACTCATACCTGCCGTCACCGCAATTGCCAGGCTGCAGCCGGCGATGATCAGGCTGGCGACGATGATGACATCGGTGACGTTCTGAGCTTCGGTGAGGGATTGTGCCGTGGACGGCAGGAGCTCTCCCAACGTGGTCGGTGCTGGTGTGCCGTCCTGGGGGGGAAGCGCCGCTTCGATGGCGGTGCGAACCTGCTCGATGGCAGCAGACGACCCATCCGTCCCGACGACGACCCCCTCGACTGGGAGCCCGGCAAGGCGGCCGGCGCTGAATCCCGCACTCGGCCACATCTGATCAGCCAACGTGGTCCTTTGCGTAAGACCGTTTCCCTCGTACCCGGAGGGCTCGATCGTCGCCACCGATGCACCCGGAGCACACCGGCCGAGCGCTGGCGTGCGTACCAGCTGAGCACACGAAACAAGCCCTGAAACGAATCCGGCCACGATGCGTGAGTTCCAGTAGATCACGGTCACTCCGCGCACGCCCTTGATCGAGCCCAGTTCGCCAGTCAGGCCCCTCGGGAGCAAGGGAATCGAGCTCTGGCCCTCCGCCGAGGTGGCGCTCGGGTTGCCGAAGTTGGCGACCAGCGTGCCGACCGCAACTTGTCCGCCTGCTGGCGCGCCGTTGTCGGCCACGATCGTCGACACGATCCCAGTTGCCAGACTGGCTATGAACAGCGCCAGCACAAGGCCGCTGATGGAGCGAAAGGCCGCCCGGGGATTGTCCGAGAGGCGACGGCCTGCAAGGAGGACATCTGGCCGGTTCGTCCGCCCGGCCATGGCTCGGGCCCCCACGTACATGAGCCATGGGCCGGCCCAGATGAGACCGACCATCAGAGCAAGGAAGCCGACGAAGTAGATGTAGACAATGACATTGCTGCTCGACTTGCCGAACACGGCGAAGAGAACGAGCCAGACAATGCCGGCAAGGAGGGGAACGAGCCGAGTCGGCCGCGGCGCTGGCGGGGTGACGCGTCGGTTGACCCCGAGAGGGGAGATCAACACGCGACGGAGCGCCAGTCGAGATGCAAGGGCGGCGGCAATGGGAACGCCCAGAGCGACAAGGAGCACATCGGTGATGTTGAGCGAGAGATCGCCCGGAGCGAACGGCACTCCGGTGATCGACACATGCTCGAGCGCCGGTTGAAGCACGACATAGAGGATGAACCCGAGCACGATGCCCGCGATAGCAGAGACGGTCGTCTCGATTGCGGCGATCTGCGACACCTGCCGCGGCGTGGCGCCGACGAGGCGCATGGCGGCAAACCGCTCCTCACGACGTGCGGCCGCGATCCGGGTTGCAGCGGCGAGGAAGATGAGAACCGGGAACAGCAGGGCCAGGGTGCCGATCGCGAGAACGATGACGAACTGCTTGGACCCAAAGCCGGCCGTAGCAAAGCTCGTTACCTCCCGAGCGCCCGGCATCGTCGAGAGCTGCCGTACGCTGTAGCCCACGACGACGATCAGCGAGTTGGGGTTCGGGACCCCGGCTGCGCCTATGGTGCCAACGTCGTGTCCTGGAAAGCGATTCCCGAGCTCGGTCGCGGGTGTCGCCTGCAGGAGCCCGCCGAGCGCGGGAGAGACGTAGTACTCACCTGCCCGTGGCATGCGGGACAGCCCGGGAATGACCGGCGATCGTGGTCCGGTGACGGCGACGTCGATCCGGTAGATGGTCTGCCCTTCGAACTCGTCTTTGCTGGCGAGCCACCCCAGCGGAGAAGTGCGCGAGGCAGCGCTGGCGGCCGCCTGACTCCCAGGTTGGGTGTTCAGCCACGCTCCGCGGGCATCTTGCGAGTTGACTCCGTTCATCGCCGCCAAGCTGGCGAGGAGGAGACCGACACCGAGTGCCACGCCGGCCGCAGTAACGACGAGCCGGGCCAGAGCCTCGCGGCCCGCACCGAGCGAGAGGCGCAGACCGAGGCGGATCACGAGTCGACTCGATCGGACAATGCGACCTTCCCGTCGCGGACGATGACCTCTCGATCGGCGTAGGCGGCCACGCGGGGTTCATGAGTGACGACGATGACCGTCGTCCCCTGTTCTCGGGCGGCAGTTGTCAACAGCTCCATGACCAGCTCACCGTTGAGCGAATCGAGCGAGCCCGTCGGCTCGTCGGCGAAGAGGACCTCGGGATGGCCCACGAGGGCACGGGCGAGGGCGACTCGTTGTGCTTGTCCGCCCGACATCTCTCCCGATCGGTGCGTTGCCAGACCATCGAGATCGAGTCGGTCGAACCACGACCGGGCCTCCTTTAGTGCCTCGGTTCGCCGGACTCCACTGAGCAGCAGCGGGAGGGCAACGTTCTCCTCGGCGCTGAGCTCGGGGACAAGTTGACCGAATTGGAACACGAACCCAAAATGGTCTCGCCGCAGCCTGCTGCGCTCCTCTTCGCTCATCGTGTCGACACGCTGGCCGCCGAACGAGATCTCTCCGGATGCGGGGACGAGGATGCCAGCGAGACAGTGCAGGAGCGTCGACTTGCCGGACCCGCTCGGTCCCATGATGGCGAGGATTTCTCCCGGAGCCACCGACACACTGGCGCCTCGAAGCGCAGGGGTTTCGCCGAACGACAAAGCAGTGTTGCGAGCCTCGATGAGGCAGGCACCCTCACTCCCCGGGGCGGGCAGGTGCTTGACGCTCATGACCGCACCACCTCGGCCAGGGCGTTCAGCCGGGCGGTCGTGAGGTCGATCCAGCGAAGGTCCGCTTCGAGGTGGAACAGGCCGTGGTCAGCGAGGAGAGCGTCGACAACAGCACCGTTCCGCTTGAGCTCGGTCAGTTCCCGCATGCGCTTTAGGTGAGCGCTGCGCTGCACATCAAGATAGAGCTCGGCAGACCGGCCGAGCATCAGCGAGAGTACGACCTTCGCGAATAGCTCCGTCTGGAGGTGCGGCTCCGGCTCGATGGGCTGGGAGAGCCAGACTTCGACGTCTTGCTTGCCTACCTCGGTGATGAAGTAACGCTTGCGCTCAGGTCCGGCCCCAGGTTCCGCCTCCGCCAAGACCTTTTTGTCGCGCGTCAGACGGGCGAGGGTGGCATAGACCTGGCCGAAGAGGAGCGGCTTACCGCGACCGAAGTAGTTGTCGTACTCGCGTTTTAGGTCGTAACCGTGGCTGGGCTCGCGATCGAGCAGACCAAGGAGGGTGAGGGGAACGCTCATGGTGCAAGTAAACA
>CAZAMA010000278.1:0-3680 GCA_964485645.1 uncultured Acidimicrobiaceae bacterium
CTGCGTCGGTTGAGGTGCCAGTCCCTGATCTTCTTGCCGACCGCCTTTTTCGCCGTCGCGCTCATAGCCGGAGAGAAGCTCACGAAGTAGCCCCTCGGGCCTTTTGCCCGACGGCCCCGGAAGGTATAGCCAAGATTGTGCCGACGTCGGCACAAGCTGGGTCATGCCGACCTCGGCGTTATGCCGACCTCGGCGTGAACGTCCTTGTCGCAGGCGGCGATCTTGCCGATTTTGTCGGCATAATCAGAGGCTCTCAAGGAAGGCGAGTAAAGGGTCGGAGGCGCGATAGCGGCCAGGCCTGGTCTTCGGCGGCGCCACGAGTTCGATGGCCCGTTCCGCCGCACTCATATCGGCGTGCAGATAGAAGTCGTAGGTCGTCGTCACGTCCTCGTGACCGAGGATCAGCGCGATGATCTCCAGGCTCACCTCTTTGGCCTTGAGGCGCATGGCGCACGAGTGCCGAAGGGTATGGGTACTCACTTGCTTGTGCTGCAGGGAAGGGCAACTCGTGGCCGCTCGCTTGACGTGGAGCGCGACACGACGTTCGATCGCGTCGCGGCTCATATGTCTCCCGGTGGTTGTCGGGAACAGCGGAGCGGTCAGTTTGTCTCCCAGCTCGGAAAGCCAGGCCCGCAGGACGCACACAATTTCGCGTCCCAGGGGGACCCGCCGCTCCTTGCGACCCTTTCCCACCACGTGCACGTTGGCTACTGCGCCGAAGCTCACGTCGGCACAGGTGAGTGCTGCCAGCTCGGAGATCCGCAATCCGCCCTCAACGGCGACATCGAGCAACGCCTGGTCGCGGCGCCCGGTCCAGGTGTCGAGGTCGCAAGCGCCGAGGAGGGCGTCAACCTCGTCGTCGTCGAGGTAGGAGACGAGGTCGCGCTCGAACAGCTTGACCGGGATGGCGAGGACCCGCTGGATGCTCGCAGCGTGTTCGGGATGGCGGAGTGCCGCGTAGCCGAACAGTGAGTGGATGGCGGCAAGCCGGTTGTTGCGGGTTCGCACGCTGTTGTGCCGCACCACCTCCAAGTGCTCGAGGAAAGCGCCGATGAGCTGAGCGTCCAGATCCGAGAAGTCGAGATCCGAGGGGCGCTTGCCGGTCCGCTCGGCCGCGAAACGCAACAGGAGACGGAAGGTGTCGCGATACGAGGCGATGGTGTTCGGGCTCGCCCCGCGTTGGATCATCAACCGGTCCGCCAGGAACGCCTCCAGCGTCGGCGCCAGGGCGCTCATCGCTCACCACCTCGGGGCTGGCTGTCGAGGCGGGCCGCCACCAGCTCGATGAGCTCAGTGGAAACGGACAGGTACCAATAGGTGTCGACAGGGTTGACGTGGCCAAGATAGGTCGACAGCAATGCCATCCTCCCGGTGGCGTCGACGTCCGACCGGTACCACGACACGAGCACCTTCACCGCAAAGGTGTGCCTCAGATCGTGGATGCGAGGCCTCTTGGTCTCGGTTCGCAATCCGATCGCGGTGGCGATCTGGTCGAAGGTCGATCCCACCAGCTGGGGGAGCAAGGTGGTGCCGACGGTCGAGACGAAAAATGCCGGTGACCTTGGTTCTGGGCAGAGTCGGTCCCGTCGCGACGCATAGGTGCCGAGCGCATCGGTCGCGCTCTGCTCGAGTGGGACGATTCGCGACCGACCGCCCTTGCCCTGGCGGATGGTCAGGACACCCGCGCTGAGGTCGACGTCACTCCTCTCGAGACCTATGGCCTCCCCGATCCTCACCCCCGTGCTCCAGAGCAATCCGAGCAACGTCTGGTAGGTGATCGCCCTCAGGGTCAGCTCGAGCTGGCTAGCAGCCTCCATGAGGCTCAGGACTTCGGCCTCTTCCCACAGGTACGGCGTAGGACGCTGGTAGCGGGCGCAGAAGACGTCGTGAGGCGGGACCTCGGTCGCCGGGTCGATGGTCGACAGGTAGCGGGCGAACCCGCGCACCATTGTCAGTCGGTGTGCCCAGTGGATCGGCTGGACGCCTTTTGGAAGCTGGGCGAAGGACACCGCATGGTCGGTGGTGAGCGTGGCCGCGCCAGCGGCCTCGAGGTAGTCGGCGAACTGAGGAAGCACGTCGCCGTGGAGCCGCAGCTTGAAGCCGAGCGAACGGCGCAGCGTCAGGTAGTCCTCGACGTGTCGGTGGAGCTCGCTCATCGTCCCGCACCCCCCGGCCACGGCTGCGCAACAGTGCGGAGCCCCTCGATGTCGACCCGGGCGTACTCGCTCGTGGAGCAGATAGAACGATGACGAAGGACCTCGGCGATCTCGGGCAGAGGGACTCCGCCGTTTGCCATCTGGCAGGCCAGCGTATGCCGGAGTCGGTGGGCCCGAATCACCGGCACGCCCGCGCGCAGGCAGGCACATCGCACGATGCCCGAGATTCCATTTGTTCCCAAGGGCCCCAACGGCGCAACAGCTCGCAGGAACACCTCCCGGTGCTCGGTGTCCTTCGGGCGGCCCCTTCGTAGGTAGGCGACCATCGCCTCGCCGACGTCGGTCGGCAGCGGGAGGCGGTCCTCGTGACGGCCCTTGCCCCGCACCACGATCTGGCCGGCCCGCCATTCGATGTCGTCGAGACGCAGGCCAGCGACCTCGCCGGCCCGCAGCCCGAGACGGAGCAGGATCAGCAAGATCGCGTAGTCCCGACGACCCTTGGACTTTCGGCGATCGCAGGAGCGTACAAGTGCGTTGGCGACGCGCTGGTCGATCCCCTTCGGCAGCGAGGAGCCTCGGCGACGGGCGACCGAGAGCGCGGCCGCGGACAGGTCGTTCGGCGTCAGCCCCTCGATGAAGCAGAACCGCAAGAACGAGCGCAGCGCGGTGACGAAGAGCTTCGTCGAGCTCTCCGACACCCTCCTCGACTCCCCCAGCACGGCATCGGTCACGTCACTGGCCCCCAGACCGGCGACATCACCGCTCGGAGCACACCAAGCGAGGAAGCGACGAGCCCGCCCCAGGTAGATGGGTACCGTCGAGAGGGACACCGCCCGCTCTTCGAGCAGGAAGCGCTCGAAGCAGGCCAGCAGTACTTCGCTCGCCGAGGCGGGCGCCTCTTCTCCTTCAAGACGCTCTAATCCGTGCTCGTCGAGAACCTCGAGCACCTGGGCCAGTGCTCGTCGCGAGCAGACGCGCCCGCCGTCGTGCCGTCGTGGTAGTTCTCCGAAGAACTCCTCGAATCGCTCGTTGCTCAGGTCAGCCGCGCAGAGTTGGCGCTCCTCAAGCCACCGACTGAGACGCGCCATATGGTAAAGGTCACCCATAATCGAGCGCGGCCTGTAGCCGCGTTCTCTCAGCTTGACCCCGTACTCCTTTGCAAACGGCGCAAGCGGCCCAGTGATCTGGATGCCCTGCACCTTGGTGGGACTTGTCATTCTTCCTTCCTCCTTCTCTAATTCGCCAGAGAAGAAGGATGGCGCGGCAGCCTGGATTATGCCGACAACTTGAGCCTATTTATCCCCGGTGAGCAGAGGCTTTCAGACGAGGTCGGCATAACGCCGAGGTCGGCATGACCAAGAAAGTCAAAGCTGGTGTGCTCAGACGTTCTTCGGCGGCTCGCGTCTTTGCAGTACACGATCTTCGTCTTCTCGGGATGCAGCTCGAGCCCAAAGGACCCGAGCCGTTCAGCGAGTGCGGCCCACAGATCTCGGGCCTGTTCCTCGGTGTCACAGTGGATGACCG
>CAZAMA010000279.1:0-3679 GCA_964485645.1 uncultured Acidimicrobiaceae bacterium
GCCTTCTTTCGCTCCCGCCGCATCACCGGGGGGTGGGAGCGGCTGGAGGGGCATGACGCCGTGACCCGAGAGCGCCTCGGACAGGCGCACGCTGTCACCAGTCGTCGCGCACACGTGCGCGTGGTGCATCAGGCGGTCCACGGTCGCCGTGGCCAAAGTCTTGGGCATCAGCTCGTCGAAGGCGGAGGGGTGCAGGTTGGAGCTGACCGCCACGCTCGTGCGCTCGTAGGCGGCGTCGACGAGGCGGTAGAGGCCCTCGGCGGCGTCGGGCCCGACCGGGAGCAGCCCGATGTCGTCGATCATGACGATCTTCGCCCGCAGGATGCGGGCGATGGCCTTGGTCACGGTGTCGTCACCGCGATGGCGGCGCACCAGCATCCCGAGGGACTCCAAGGAAAACCAGGCCACCTTCATGCCTGCCTCCACCGCCACCTGACCGAGCGCCTCGAGCAGGAACGTCTTGCCGGTCCCGGCCGGCCCGCAGACCACGAGGTTCTCGGCACGGCCGACCCACTCCAAGGTGCGCAGCGCAGAGACGGTGGGGTGAGGGATCGAGGACCTCGCCTGGTCCCAGGCGTCGAAGGTCTTGCCGGTGGGGAAGGCCGCGACCGCTCGCCGGGTGGCGAGGGCGGAGCGCTCCCGGCCGGCCACCTCGGCGGCGAAGAGGGCTTTGAGGACCTCGGCCGGCTCCCAGCGCTGGGCCCGGGCCGTCGCGATGAGCTCGGGGGCGGCGGCTCGGACATGGGGAAGGCGCAGCCGGCGCAGCAGCGCCTCGAGCTCGTCGGAGAGCCTCGGGGCCTCGGGGCCGTTCACCGTCGCTCCCCGGGGGCTGTGGCGAGACGAGCGGCCCAGGAGATCAGCTCGGCCCGAAGCTGGCTCAGCGGGTAGGCCTTTGACTCGGGACCGATGAAGCGGGAGAAGTCGGCGACGACGGCCGGGCACGCGTTCGCAAGCCACGACTCGACGAGCTCCAACAGCTCGATCAGCTCGACGGCGTCGGCCTGGTCGATGCTGATCACCGGGAGGAGCTCGGCGCTCATCGGCCGAGCTCCTTCCAGCCGCTCGTCCCCTGGGCGAGGGACCGGTCCTCGCCAGCGTGATGGGTCTCTCCGGCCATGGCGGTCGCTCGGTGGGCGACGATGGCGGCGAGGTCTCCCTCGGCGAAGCGGCCGAGCAGCGCTGCCTCGCCGAGGGCCTGGTCGACCGCCACGGGGTCACCGAGGCGCGCGAGCGCCACCGCGTCGGCCATCTTGGCCCGGACCCGGCTGGCACCGGCCGCGGCTGCCTCGATCAGCCACCGCGCCGCCCCCTCGCCGATCCCCAAGAACGCCACCTCCTCTGCGGTGCGCGGTCTCGGCGTGCGCTCGAGCGGCCCTTGCGGCGCGGGCGGGAAGTGAGCGTCGTCGACCCGGGGGTTGCCCGGCGTGGTCTGCTCGTGGCGGGCCACCTCGACCGGCCCGGCGTCGCCGAGGTGGACGACCACGACCTTGTCGCCGTGGCGGCGGACCCAGACGTGCTGGCCGGCCAGATGCGACGGCACCGAGTACGAGCCGTTCTCGAAGCTGACCATCGGCTCGTTCAGCCCGACGGTGCGGGTCTGGCCGAACGCCATCGTGAAGGGGTGCTCGGGCAGGCGGTGCAGACGGAGCCGCTCCTCGGCGAGCATCTCGACCGGTGCCCTGCGGGTGACCCGATGGGGCCGCCCGTTGAGCTCGACCATCAGCTCGTCGCACGTCGCCTCGAGGGCAGGGAAGTTCGGGTAGGCCTCGAGCAGGTTGGCGTCGGTCGGCACCAGGTCGGCCTTGAACAGCTTCACCGTCGACTCCGAGCCACCCTTGGAGGCCGGATCTGCCGGCACACAGGTCGCGACGGTCAGCCCGTAGTGCGCCGAGAGAGCCACGATGTCCGGGTTGCGCACCGCGATGCCGGCCACGTGGTCGACACTCACGGTGCGCTCGTTGTCGGTCAGGCCGTAGGTCGGCACGCCCCCGAAGCTCCGCAACGTCCGGTCGATGGCCAAGGCCACGGTCGGCAGCGTCTTGTCCAGGATCGGCACCACCACCCGAAAGCGCGACCACGCAAGCCAGGCGCAGAACAGCACGACCTCGACGCCGGCGACGACCGGGCCGGCGCCGTAGTCCCACTGGAACCACATCCCGGGCTCGGGCACCCACGGCCGGTGCACCCGGCGGTTGCCGGCCCGATAGGACGCCTTCACCACTGCGACCGCGCGGCGGGTGGTGCGCTCCGAGCCCATGTAGCCGAGCGCCACCAGCTTGTCGTGGGCGACATCTCTTCGGCCTGAAGGGCCTCCTTCAAGTCCTTGAGCTGGGACAACAGTTCGCGGGACCCTCGAAAATGCCTACCAGCTCCGGAAGTCCGGTCCTTCGCCGTCCCAAAGACGAGCCATCCGTAGAGGCCCTCGTCGCCGAACGGGGAGGCGATCTGGTTCGGATCCTCTACCTCGACCAGTCGCCTCTGGCTCTCAAGCGTCGGACCATCGAGGAGGAGCTGACACGGGACTTCTGCCCGCGCGAGGGTGGGATCTCGCTGCTTTCTGGGCGGGGGACGCTCGATCTGCGCGTCGGGGAAGGCCTTCTGGGCGACTCGGCGAGCGGGGCGGTGCTCGTCCCGCGCACCGCCGTCCCGTTCCCCATCGTCGTCGAGCTTTTGTTGATCGAGCGGGCTGTGCTGAGGCACTTTCATCAGCAACTGTCCGGATCCGAGGCGCCGGGATCGCCGTCGCGTCTCGTCGACCTCAAGGCAGCCGTCCTCGACGGGCTCGCCGAGTACCGGGGCACCGTGGCGGCGTCCAACCGTTTCAGCACGAAGGTCACGGCCTACGGTGAGCAGGTGCTCGGCCTCGACGTCCTTTACCGGACGCTCCTCGAGCAGCTCGACGCCCTTACCTTCGAGGTAACTGTTCACGTCTCCGGATGACCCGAGCGATCCAGACGGAGCAGCCAGCTCAGGTCCGGCCGGTGCCGCTCGGTAACCAGACCTCACCGATGAACAGCTCGCCCAACCCGGTGAGCACGTCGTGGTGCTGCTTTTTCATCGTCGAGATGTAGCTGCGGATCGCGCAGTAGTTTCGGGCACCGTCAAGGGTGCGCCACGAGCCGGAGATCTTCTGCTGGAGCTTCACGAGGCGGAGGTCGCGCTCTGCTTGGTTGTTCGACCATCCGACCTGGAGGTCGGTGCTCGATCGAAGCACGTCGTCGGCATGGGTCTCGAGACGCTTCAGCAGGTTGTGGGCGTCCTTGTCGATGCCGTGCCGCTTGTGCTCGACGACGGAGGGGTTGACCGTCCGTCCCTTCTCGACGAGCGCGTCATAGGAGCGCCGCAGCCGGCGGATCGTCGTGCGCGAGAGGTGGTCCTTGCCGGCAGCCTTCGCCTTGTCGACGACCTGGTCGACCTTGCAGAGGAGGTCGATCCTCTCCCTTGCCCACCCCTGGTGCTCTGCGGCGGCGATCGCCTCGAGCTCGCGAACGTGATGGGCATTGCACAATCCGTGCACGACGTCGTAGGTCCGATAGGGAGCCCAGCCGTCGTGGACGGCGACGCCCGACATCTTGGCCATGATCCCCATCGCGTCAATCGCCTTCGTCCCGCGCCGCTTGTGGCACTCGAGCAGGGTGAGGAACGAGGTCGAGGCGACGTGCACCCAGTGCAGCGAGCC
>CAZAMA010000280.1:0-3664 GCA_964485645.1 uncultured Acidimicrobiaceae bacterium
GTCATCGCGGCACTCTCGGCGTTCGATATCGTGTACGTCTCGACTCAGGGCGGACCAGGCACATCCACGATGGTACCTGGGCTCGAGATCTACCAGCTCGCGTTCTACAACCGCCAGATGGGTCTGGCGTCCGCGCTCGCCGTCGTGCTCATGCTGCTCGTCGTCGTGTGCATCCTTCCGATCCAGTGGTACGTGAGACGAGGGAGCGAGCGGTGATCGTCACCCGGCGCAACGCTGTGGTGGGCTGGGCGCTCCTCGCGGTGCTGATGGTCGTGACGCTGCTTCCGTTCGTCAGCATGTTCACAAGCGCGCTCTTCCCGTCGGGTTCCTACCCGATCGGCATCTCGTGGCCGGCGCACCCCGAGTGGGGCAACTTCGTCTCGGCCTTCAAGGCCGCCGACATGGGGGCGCTGCTCGAATCGAGCATCCTCATTGTCTTTGGTGTCGTCCCCATCTCGCTGCTCATCGCGACCCTCGCCGGGTTCGCGCTCGGCCACCTCCGGCTCCGGGGTGGGCAGATCGCGTTCGTGCTCTTCCTCGTCGGCCTTACGCTCCCGATCGAGGGCGTCATCGTTCCTCTCTACTACGAGGTCCGGACCTTCGGTCTCCTCGGGAGCAGGTGGGCGATCATCTTGCCCCTCATCGGACTGTTCATGCCTTTCTCGGTGTACTGGATGCGTGCCCATTTCGTGACAGCACCACGTGAGATGTCCGAAGCTGCGCGAGTCGACGGCGCGACGACATGGCAGCTCTTCTGGCGCATACACGTCCCGCTCGCCCGGCCCGCGCTCACGTCCCTTGGCATCCTCCTGTCTGTCTGGACCTGGAACCAGTTCCTCCTCGCAATCGTCCTCGTCGACAACCCGACCAACCGCACCATGGCCGGCGCGCTCGGTGCCTTCCAGGGTCAGTGGGGGACGAACATCCCACTGTTGAACGCAGGCTCTCTGCTGATCCTCGTCCCGACGCTGGTCCTGTTCCTCGCGTTCCAGCGTCACTTCGTCACCGCCCTGCTCCAGGGCTCGCTCAAGGGATAACGGCCGGACTCGCATGCTCGCACTCGATGACAAGTGGGTCTGGGACTTCTGGCTCGCGGAGGACGGAGGCCGGCACCATGTCTTCTACCTCCAGGCGCCGCGCGCTCTCGGTGACCCCGAGCTGCGCCACCACCAGGCGAGTGTCGGTCACGCCCAATCCGCCGACCTCCAGACCTGGCAGGTGCTGCCCGATGCGCTGCATGCGGGCGAGCCGGGGAGCTGGGACGACCTTGCGATCTGGACCGGAAGCGTGCTGCGTCACGACGGCTGCTGGTACATGGCCTACACCGGCGTCAACCGGGCCGAGCGCGGGCTCGTCCAACGCATTGGCATCGCCACCTCGGACGACCTCGTGACCTGGAAGCGGCACGATGGGAATCCCGTGCTCGAGGCAGACCCGCGGTGGTACGAGCAGCTCCGGCACGGTCGCTGGCGGGACCAGTCCTGGCGTGACCCGTTCCTGTTCCTTTCACCGGCAGACGCGTACATCCACGCGCTCATCACCGCCCGGACTCCGTACGGTCCCGCCGACGGGGCAGGCGTCGTCGCCCACGCTCGGTCACGGGACGTTCTCGACTGGGAGGTGCTGCCTCCGGTGACCGTGCCGGGCGAGTTCGCGCAGGTCGAGGTGCCACAGATCGTCCATATCTACGGGTCGGACGTCATCCTGTTCTCGACCAGGGCAGAAGACCATTCACAGGTGCGACGCGAGAGACTTCCCGCCAAGCGAGCCGCGACCGGGACGTTCGCGTTCGTCGCACCCGTCGGTACCGGTGCGTACCGTCCGACCGACGATCCGATCGCCATGGCGCACGGCGAGGTGCTGTACGCGGGCAAGCTCGTCCGGGATCCGACTCGGCGCCTTGCGTTCATGGCTTTTCGGGAGACGAGCGAGCACGGCTTCGTTGGCGAGCTGACCGACCTGATGCCCGTCGGGCTCACCGCGGACGGCGACGTCCGCGTCGTCACGAGCTGACGCGGCGGTCCCCGGCACGTCCGGCCCGACAGGCGGATCGTGTACGTCGTCGACTCCTCGAGGCGGGGCCCATTTGTCGGGCCGCGGTGGCCTCGAACCACGTGCACCGCCTGCGGCGGCGTCGAGTCCCTCTGGTGCCTGATCGCCGTCCAGCGTTACCGGGCGGGACGCCGCGACGCGCCGGTACCTGCCTGAGGGCGGCCGGCCGAGGCGACGAGCACCCTCTCAGCTCGCCTCGGGCACCAAGGCGTCGAGCGCGTCGACGAGCTGGCGGAGCCGGATCGCCACGGTGCCGGTGCGGGGAGCGGTCCCTAGCGTCGCGGCGCCCGTCGGGACCGGAGGAGCCGCCACAACTTGCGCAGGATGAACAGCGTCCCCGTACCATAGCGGCCCACCGGTTCACGATCCACGCCAGCACGCGGGGTGGACGACCCCGGCACTTCTCGGTGTATCGGGTCGGGCTCCCCCCCGATGCAACGACCCAGGCTGTGCCCCGGGTGCAACCCGTCCGGCTCGAGCAAGGTCCGGGCACGGTCCGACACTCGCAGCTCTCGGTGGCTCCGGACGCGCGGAGACCGTCCCTGCGGTCGCTCAGTGGCGAGGCGACGCAAGGGTCCAGACGAGGACGAAATAGCACGCGCTGGCGACGACGACCATCGTGTGCCAGACCTCGTGGTAGCCAAACAGCTCGGGGTTCGGGTCCGGCCATCTCGACGCGAGCACGCCTGCACCTGCGGTGTAGAGAAGCGCCATCGCTCCGAGGAGCGCCAGCTGGAGGACGCTCAGGCGGCCGATCGCCTCGGGTAGCGTGACGACGGCGAGCCAGCCGAGTGCAAGGTAGGCAGCCGACGTCAGGCGTGGCCGTGCCTCGAACCGGAATGTCGTGGCGACGACTGCTGCACCCGCCCCCAGCCAGACGAGGCCGAGCACCACGAGGGACGTGACGCCAGGCACCCCGAGCAGGCAGTAGGGGGTCATCGACGCCGCTATGAAGACGTAGATCATCGCGTGGTCGACCTGACGCAGGCGCCGGCGTGACGCGGGCGACCACGCACCGAGGTGATAGCTGGCACTCGCCGCATAGAGGCCGACGAGAGAGGCTGCGTACACTGCCACGCCGTCGGCGCTCCCGTCGCGCCACACGAGCAAGCCGGCAGCTGGCAACGCGAGGACCAGCGCTCCGAGGTGCACCAGGCCCCGCCCGCGGGGAGCATCGTCGCTGCCGGAAGGGCGAAGCCGACGATCAGCCGACGGCACCTCGGTCCGCGTCCCGGTCACTGTGCCAAGCGCCCAGACCCCATGCACGCGACGAGGCTCGTCGCACGATGGCCCATCGCGCCGGTCTGGGCCGGGCAGCTCGCGAGCCCTGCCGGGTCCGGTGCCCAGTTGGGCTGGAACACGCGCCACTGCTCGGGCGCCGGACGGATTGTGTGTCTTACGAGACCACTCCCACGCTGCGACAACGCCGCCAACAGACCCCAGATTGTTGCGCGATGAGGGGATTCCGTCGGCCTCTTCGGAGTCCCGTGCGGAGGGCCGGCCGCCGCTTGGACCTTCGAGGTTCCGCTACTGCTGCGTGGGTATTTCGGTGGTTCACGATCGAGGCCCCAGGCAGTGAGTTGTCGACATGGCCACGGAGGACTCGGAGCGC
>CAZAMA010000281.1:0-3637 GCA_964485645.1 uncultured Acidimicrobiaceae bacterium
CGATGGTGTTCACGGTGTGCGGCATGGTCGGGTTGGTCGAGGAGGGAAGCACGTTCGGCTGCTCGGCGACGACGAGGATGTCCGGAGCATGGCCGCCCCCGGCCCCTTCGGTGTGGTAGGCGTGGAGCGCCCGGCCCCCGATCGCGGCGAGCGTGTCTTCTACGAAGCCGGCTTCGTTGGTCGTGTCGGAGTGAAGCGCGACCTGGACGCCGGTCTCGTCGGCCACCCTTAGGCACGAGTCGATCGCCGCGGGAGGCGAGCCCCAGTCCTCGTGGACTTTGAAACCCGACGCCCCTGCGCGCAGCTGCTCCAGCATTCCCTCACGCGACGTCGTGTTGCCCTTGGCGAGGAGCGCGACGTTCACCGGGAACCCGTCGAGAGCTTCGAGCATACGAGCGATGTTCCAGCTCCCCGGTGTCACAGTTGTGGCCCTCGTGCCCTCGGCGGGCCCGGTTCCTCCGCCGATGAGAGTCGTCATCCCGGAACCGATTGCCTCGTCGAGCAGCTGCGGGCAGATGAAGTGGACGTGGCAGTCGACCCCGCCGGCAGTGAGAATCAGGCCGTTGCCGGAGATGATCTCGGTCGAGGGTCCGATCACGAGGGCAGGGTGGATGCCGTCAGTGATGTCCGGGTTGCCCGCCTTGCCAAGCGCGACGATCCTGCCGTCGCGCACGCCGACGTCGGCCTTTACGACGCCCCAGTGGTCGAGGACCACTGCACCGGTGATCACGAGGTCTGGAGTACCCTCGGCACGCGTCGCGATCGACTGCGCCATTGACTCGCGGATGGTCTTGCCTCCGCCGAAGACCGCCTCGTCACCTGGGCCGCAGCGGTCCTCGGTCACCTCGACGAAGATGTCGGTGTCCGCAAGCCGGATACGGTCCCCGGCCGTCGGTCCGTAAAGGGCCGCATAGCGCTCGCGCGAGATCTCCGTCACAGCGGCCCGCTTGCCAGTCCGCGCAGACCGTGGACACGCCTTCGCCCTCCGAGACGCACCAGGTCGACCCGGCGTGCGATGCCCGGTTCGAAACGAACAGCTGTGCCGGCAGGTATCGCGAGGCGGTGTCCCCACGCCGCCTCCCGGTCGAAGTGGAGGGCTTCGTTCACTTCCGCGAAGTGGAAGTGGGAGCCGACCTGGACGGCCCGATCGCCGGTGTTCAGGACATCGAGAGTCACAGCTGGACCGTCGTCGAGGCGGACCACTCCCGTCGCGCAGACGACTTTTCCGGGAACGAGCGCCACATCTACCTCCTCAAGGGATCGGCTGATGCACGGTCACGAGCTTGGTGCCGTCGGGAAACGTGGCTTCCACTTGGACCTCGCCGAGCATCTCGGGGACCCCTTCCATGACGTCGCCGCGAGTGAGAACCATCCGGGCTGCCTGCGCGAGCTCGGAGACCCCCCGGCCGTCGCGCGCCCCATCGAGAACGAAGGAGGAGATGAGCGCGACCGCCTCGGGATGGTTGAGAAGGACGCCGCGCTGTCGACGGTCGCGGGCGATCATCGCCGCGAGGCTTACGAGGAGACGCTCCTGCTCGTGGGGGCTGAGCCTCACGGCCGCGTCTCTCCCGACGCTCTGCGACGACGCATGCACCCTCGGCCACTCGGCGCTATCGCGCAGAGGCTACCTGCCACGGCACCGGACAGTTCAATGTTCAGCGGCCGAGCTCCAGGCGGCGCGGTCGCGCCAGGGCATATGAGCCCCTCGGCCCACCGGGCAGGCACCAGGGCCCGTCACGGGGGCACGAGCCTGTACCCGGCACCTCGCACGGTCTGGATGAGCGGCGCGGAGCCAGGAGTGTTGATCTTCCGGCGCACGTATCCGATGTAGACGTCTACGACGTTCGATCCGGGGTCGAAGCTGTAGCTCCATACGTGGCTGAGGATCTGCGAGCGCGAGAGTATCTGGTGCGGGTGACGCATGAGAAGCTCGAGGATCGCCCACTCACGAGGTGCCAGGTCGATGCGCCGACCGGCGCGCTGTGCCACCTTGGTGAGGAGATCCAAGCGGAGGTCACCGACCACCAACTCTGTCGCGCTGGGCTGCTTGGCGCTGCGCAGGACGGCCCGGATCCGAGCGAGCAACTCGTCGAACGCGAAGGGTTTCGTGACATAGTCGTTTGCCCCCGCGTCCAACCCGGCGATCTTGTCGCGTACCTCCGCCTTGGCGGTGAGAGCGATGACAGGAACATCGAGGCCCCGCGCCCGCGCCCACCGCAAGAGCGCCTCGCCGGTGCCGTCAGGCAGCCGGAGATCGAGGAGCACCATGTCGAACTCCGTCCCATTGGCCGAGAGCCATCCCTTGGCCGTCTCCATGGTGGGGGCAACGGTCACGGCGTGGCCCTCGGCGCGGAGCCCCTTGTCGAGGAAGGAGGCGACACCGGGGTCGTCCTCGACGACGAGCATGTTCACTGGCTAGATCTCCTCGGGGAGCGTGCGCGTGCCAGGCAAGTGAGCTAGCGGCAGGCGGATAGTCACACGACACCCGCCGAGTGGCGAGTCGTCGACGATGGCCCGGCCCCCGTGGGCGCGCACGACGGCGTTGACGATCGCAAGACCCAACCCGGTGCCTTCGGCGTTGGTCGCGGAAGGTCGGGAGAACCTCTGCAGTGCCGTCTCTCGTTCACCGAGAGGTATCCCCGGTCCCGAGTCGTCGACCGCGATGTCTACGAAGGCCTCTCCGGGGGACTCTCCCACCGTGGCAGACAGCCGGACCGTGTCCCCGGGCCCGGTCGCTCTCACGGCGTTGTCGAGCAGGTTGAAGATAGCGCCACGAAGCTTGTCCAGGTCGGCCGTCAGGACCAAGTCGGGGATCGGAGGGAAGTCCCACCGTCGCGGAGCCAGAACGCGGGCGGCATCCGCGATGTCGCCGATCATGGTACGAAGGTCGACAGGTGCAAGTTCGACGAAGTCGGCCTCGAGCGACCGTCCGAGAAGGAGTAGCCGGTCCACCAGACCACCCCTGTGGTCGAGCTGGGCGACGACGATGGCGACGGTTGCGCGAGTGTCCACTGCGTCGTCGAGGGTCCCCCGGGCCATGACCTCGAGGTGGCCGCGCATCACCGTGAGCGGCGTCCGCAGCTGATGGGAGACGTCCGAGAGCAACTGGCGTTGCACTGACATGGCAGAGTCGATCTTGTCGATCATCGCGTCGAAGGTCACCGCCATCTGACCCACCTCGTCGTTCATCGGTCGCTCGTCGAGGCGGATGTCGAGCTCTCCGCGAAGGCCGATGTCTCGAGCTGTCCGGGTGAGGCGCTCCACCGACCCGAGGAGGCGGCGAAGCAGCAGGTAGGCGCTTATGACGGCCGCGACCAGCGCGATCAGTCCCTCGCCGATCGCGAGTTGGAGTACGCGGGCGCGTGTCCGCTCGTAGCTGGCAAGGCTGCCCGAGGTGACGAAGGTACCGAGCGTTCTTCCCGCCTCGACGATCGGGGTTACGAGGACGTCTTCTGGCGTGCCGGCCAGAGTGACCTGGCTGAAAGCGGTCGCGGCCGGTGGCCGGCGTAATGCGGCGGCTATCTGAGGCAAGGCCGCGAGCCGCTCCGAGCCGCCCGAACCCACGGTGAGTCGTTGCGAGGGTATCGAGATGATGATGAGGTCGCCGGCGATGTCTCCGTGGCTGGCGAGAAAGCTG
>CAZAMA010000282.1:0-3613 GCA_964485645.1 uncultured Acidimicrobiaceae bacterium
GGGCCGGTTGCCGCGCCCATGTCCGACGCTGAGGCCGCGTTGGACTCGGCGTCGCCGCCGGTGATCGCGGTGGCGTTGCTGATGGCCGGCAGGTTCCCCTCGTCGATCACGACCTGACAGATGGCCAGCCGTTCTTTCGGGTCGTAGCGCAGGGCAAGACCGGTCGCCTCGAAAAGCATGCGCATGCCGGCTTCAGGGGCGGCGAGCAGCTCGTCTGCCGAGATGTCGCCGAGGTAGTCGAGCAGGTGCACGCTCGGCCGGCCGGCGGGCACGGGTGCGCTTCGCAGGTTCCGAAGCTCGGCTCGCTTGAGGTCTTGTTCGTGAACGAGCTGTGTGAGTCGGCGGTTGACGTCCTGGGCGAGGATGCCGTCGGGGTCGTCGGTGACTTCGAGGGTCCGCAGCAGTCGTTCTCTCCGTGCCGCGAGATTGGCGATGGAGCGTTCGATGGCGGCGACCTGTTCGCCCCATTTTGCTTGCTCGTCGTTGTGGGCCTTGTCCAAATCGGCGCTAAGCAAGTCGTGGCGTTGGCGCCCGAACACGCGGCTGGCGTAGAAGTCGACGAGGCCTTCGAGCAGCTTCTCTTGGGGGACGTACACGTCGGGCGGGTGGCTCGGCCACCGGGCGAATGGGTCGTTGCTTGTCTGTCGCCCGTAGCCGACAGCGAAAGTAGGTAAAGGAGCCTTTGCGCGTAGTGCCCTGCATCCGCCGTTCGCAGATGGCGCAGTAAACGAATGACCGCAGGACGTAGGTGCGCTTGGTGGCGGGATGTCGGTTGCGGTCGCTGCCGGACCGCGAGCCTTCGCGGGCGATGGCGTCGGCTGCCCGGAACACTTCCAAGCTGACGATGGCAGGATGGGTGGGCTCGGCTGACCACACCCAGGCGTCGGGCGGGTTGTAGGTGCCGAACTGGGAGTTGCGGGCTCTGCGGTTCCACACCATGTAGCCGGTGTACTTCGGGTTGTTGAGTACCGCTCGTGATCGAACCCCGATTCCTGATCCAACCGCTATGCGAGTGATGGTTGGTAGGTGATGCTCCATTCCGCGGCGAACGCGGCAGGTACTTTCCAGCCGCGTGCTGAGTACGGACGGTTCTCGTTGTAGTCGACGCGCCACGCCTCGTTGAGGACTTGCGCCTCAAGCAAGGTATCAAAGAGCTGGCCGTTCAGGTGCTCGTCGCGGATCCGGCCGTTGTAGCACTCGACCCAGGCGTTCTGCCATGGTGATCCCGGGTCGATGAAGATCGTCTCGGCCTCGTTGAACCGGCACCAGTCCGCGACGGCGAATGCCTCGAACTCGGGTCCATTGTCGAACCTCAGGTGCTTCGGGAAGCCTCGTTGTCCGGCGATCTTGTCGAGGACGAAGACAACGTGGTCGGCGTCGATGGAACGGTCGGTCTCGGCGACGAGCGCCTCGCGGGTGAACTCGTCGATGGCGTTCAGGATCTTGATGGTTCTCCCGTTGCGGGCAAGCCAGTCGGCCTCCTCCTCCTGTTCGACATCGCACGTCACGAAGGACAGCTCAGCCAGGGTTTCGACGGTGCGCAGGGTGTGGCCGAGCGCGATGTTAGCCAGCTCGTGTGCCAGGTTGCTGCGGGTTCCTCCGGGCGAGTGGAGGGGGTTGTCGACGAGGACCCGCCGACCATCTCCGACCCGGAAGGTTGCCGCCGAGAGCGCGTCGCTCTGCAACCGTTGCAACTCTTGTCAGACGCTCGATCGGCACCAGCTTGTCCGCAGGCACAATTCGGGCGTCGAGGTCGCTGGCGAAGGCGTCGAGCGGTACCGGTTCCTCCTCCGAGCAGCCCAGTCGCTACGCTGGTCCCTCAGCCAGGTCGGTGGAGACTTTAAGCGCCTCCTGCATCTCGGCGAGAGGTTCGGGTCCAGTCGGAGGCGCTCACTGATGAGGTCAGGGGTGCTCACCGCACGGGTCGTCAGCTCCAGGAACCGCTCCGGTGGCAGGCCGAGCCACTCGACGATCCGGCGAAACGTCGCCAGATCGGGAGTGCGCCCCTGCTCCACCCTCGACAGGGTGGCGACGGGCACGCCGGATTGTGCGTTGAGAGCAGCACGACAGCAAGGGCGCCTGCGACCTCGTCGACTGCCTGCTGCAATCCCGAGACGGCCCGGAGGAGGCGGCGCGCCTCGCGGCTTGAGCCGCTGAGGCGGCTTGTGTCGGAAGTCACTCGATGGCCATGGCCTCGTATTGGGGCGTCAGCTCGACCCAGCGGCTGCGCCAGTTGGGTGAGGCTTTCGTCGCCGACCAGCCGTCAGGGTGCACTGAGCCGCCAAGCCTGAGCGAGCGCCCGAGGTCCTCCAGGTGCGCTTGCCATCCGGCGCCGTGGAAGTGGAGCTTGTCTACCGGCAGGCCACGCTCCTCTACGACCAGTCGGGTCTGGGACCCCTCCGCGGTGAACCATGCCTCCAACTGAGCCTCGTCGTCGGTGCCGGGCTCGGTGGTGAGCAGCAAGTGGTGCGGTGCGTCGCAAACATCGACCCTTGCCGGGCCGGTCCACGTGCTCGTGAAGGTCATCTCGACGATGCCGCCGACCTGCAGGTCGCCCGAGACTTGGGCGAGCCAGCGTGCCAGCCGCTCCGGCGACGTGCACGCCTCCCATAGGTCGCGGATCTCGGTTTCATAGAGTTCCTCAACACGCACTGCTCCGCGCTTCTGGTCGAGCGCGCGCATCGTGCCGATCGTCGTCATCTCATCGCCTTCCGTCCACGTTTGACCTCCGTGTGCAGCGCATCGAGTCGATTACGCCACAAAGATCGGTAAGACTGCAGCCAATCGTCGACCTCGATCAGTGCCTCGGGACGCAGACGGTAGATCCGTCGCTGGGCGTCTTGGCGTACGTCGACCAGTCCGGCCTGCCGTAGAACCCGCAGGTGTCGCGAAACGCCAGGGCGAGCGATCGGTAGCGCGTCGGCGAGTTCCCCTGCCGTGGCCTCGTGGTCGCGCAGGATCTCGAGCACCGTGCGGCGACTGGGGTCAGCCAATGCTTGCATGACTGCGTCCACGCCTCGTAGAGTACCGACATTGCTACGTACCTGTCAAGTTACATAGGACCTTCTTTAGCGCGATCGCTCTGATCGGCATCCGCTCCGACCGATGCAACGGCGGATCTCCCGCCCACTCCTCCACGGACACAAGTCCCAATCAGGGCATCATGAGCCAGTCAGTTTGTGAGTCACGCTCGTGGTCGCCGACAGCAGCCCAGCAGAGATGCCGCACTGCAGCGTGGATACTCACGGTCAGTTTTCACGCGCCGTCGACAGACGGGTCGGTCGAGCGGAGATGCTGCTACTGGCCTGCTACCGAACCCTGCGGACAGGCCACACGGAGGGCCACTCGCAAGACCCGATAGCCGTCCCGAGCTGGGCCGATGGACAGGGACGGACGGGCTGGACGACCGGGATGCGACTACGGATCAAAAGGTTGGGGGTTCGAGTCCCTCCGAGCGCGCACGAAGTACCAGGTGGGACGCTTACACGGTGCTCGCCATAAGTCACGAAAGCCTGGTTTGAGGCGTAGCAGGACCCCGGTGTCCGGCGCGACGTGTGGGTCCGGCCGGTGCCTGCTCGACGACATACCGCCCCGGCTCCAGCGGTCTACATGG
>CAZAMA010000283.1:0-3589 GCA_964485645.1 uncultured Acidimicrobiaceae bacterium
CTCCCAGGCGAGCGCCTGCAACCTCTACCGGCACGGAGTCTTCTGGTGCGTACAGGCGGGCACGGAGCTGTCGCCGCTGGTTCACGAGCTCCAGGGCACGATCGGCGGCAACTTCCTGCTCGTCGAGATCGACGGCTTCGACCAAGCGCTCGACCATTTGGGATTGGATGCCAGAACTAGCGCCCGGGTAGCGGCCCGTGATGCCGATGAGCCGCTGCCATCCCCCGAGCTGGCACTCACCGACGAGCCGTTGGAGGGACTCGACTGGGAGCTGGTCGAGTCGAAACTGCCCCTGTGCGCAGCTCGGCTCGATCTGCAACCGTCGACCGAACGCCGAGTCTTGGTGGACCTGCTGGGAAAGCTCGACCTGGCCGGTGGCGACCCGGCGGCCCCGCGGCTCACCGTAGGCGGCCTTCGCTTGTTGGGCCGCCACGCCAGCGCGCAGGTGATTGTCCGGTGGGACATGGGCGAGCGGACCTTTTCTGGCAACGTGTTCGAGCTGGTCGACAAGGTTCGCGACGCACTGGCCGAGCTGAACGAACCGTACCGGCTGAAAGGGCCTCGCTCCGTCGACGTTCGTGCCTTCGAGCCGTTGGCACTGAAGGAGCTCCTCGTCAACGCCCTGGTACACCGCGACTATGACGCCCCTGGCCCGGTGCGGATCACGCTGACGGCTGTCGACATTGCCTTCGTCAGCCCCGGAGGCGTCATCAGCACGGTCGATCCGCATCGCCTGGGCCGGGCCGGCGTTCGGGGCTACCGAAACCAGGTCATTGCCAACGTCCTCTACGGGACCGGCGACATGGACAAGCTCGGCTCCGGTTTGCTCGACGTTCGACGATGGGCGCAAGAGTCGGGCACCGACGCCACCTTCTCGGTACCGCCGGACAACGAAGAGTTCATCGCGCGGCTCGGGGCCCGCCCAGAGAGACCGGCAGCGCCCGGCCAGGCCGCCGACCCCGTTGGCTCGTATGAAGTCTTCTACGCCAACGCACTGCCGGTGCGTCCGCTGCGGGGCATGGTCGACGTGGCGCCGTGTCGCGAATCCGACCGTCGGGTCATCTGGGACCGTCATCCCGGTGTTTCGACCTCCCCCTTCCTTCTACGGGGCGGTCGGCTGATCACGCTGGACGACCTTCGCGACGGCCCAGCCAGCGCCTTGGCCGCCGACTGCGACGGTCCGCCGGAGTCGTTCGACCTGGACGAGTACTGCGGCATGCCAGATGGCGAGCGCTACGTCGTGCAGCTGCTGAACGAGTCCCTAGGCCGCCACGCCAGGGACCTCGGCCTGCTCGTGGACTGGAAGGACCACCGTCTCTGGTATCCCCGATCCGATGATGGGGACGGCACCGTTGAGGTCGACTACGTCGGTCGGATCCGCCATGCCACCCGGACCGTCGTCAAGGTCCGCAAGTCCGCCGAAGGCGACCCGATCTACTACGAACATTCGACGCTCGCCTGGCAGTTCAGACGGCTCGATGGGACGTGGTACCTGTTCATGCTGCCCGGCTGGGCCTTCACCAGGGACGGCCATGAGCACCACCTGTCGCCGAAACGAGTGACGAGCCTGTCGACTCGTCGAGCAGCCCGGGACTACAACGCGAACGTCTCGGCCCATCTCTTCTTCTGGGCACACGTGCTGACGGCCGGCCAGGACGAAGTGGTACTGAATGACGGTGGTCTGACGGTCGCTCTGACTGCCCAGCCTCTGACCGCCCACATGACTGGCATGCCGGCCACCCCGGGGACGGGGGAGCCGAGCGAAGACGACTTGGAGTACGACGGCGACGACGCCGACGATGAAGAGGACTTCCAGGACTCGGAAGAGGCGGACCTCTAGTGGCGTTGCGCATGACGCTGCTGCCGGAGCCGCTCCTCGAGTTCGCTAGCGCCCGCGATGCACGGGTCAAAGAGGGTCTCGTGGCAGGCGGCCCGCTGAGCTTGAACCTCGGTCCGGCCCATCCAGCCAGCGCGCGAGTCGGCCTCGTCGGCACGCGCGATGCGGTGGCGTTGACGAGGTCCTTTGTCGAACGGATGCGCGGGCATGTGGCGACGGGGCGGCCACCTTCATTGCTAAATCCGGACTTTCCTGGCTTCAAGGCGGTGTTCTCCACGGAGCTGGCTTTGGACCAAATGTGGGTGAAGGAGATACCGGATGCCGCCTTTGCTGCTGCCATGGAGCAACCGGCGACCGTGGCTTTCGAGAGGTGCCTCACCTTGTGGTCAACAGCGGTACAGGAGCTAGCCGAGCGCGACACGCCGCCGAACGTGATCGTCTGCTGCTTACCGAAGGCGCTTCTCGATCACTGCCGCACGATCGAACGCGAGACCAAGCCGGCCAGGTCCGGTAGGTCTCACCGCCGGGGGAAACCAAACCAACCGTACGTTCAGCCGTCCTTGTTCGATGCTCTTCCGCGTGAGTCGATCGAAGAAGCCTCCTCATCGTCAGAAGAGGACCTGCTCTTTCGTGACTTCCGCCGAGCCCTGAAAGCGGCGGCCATGAACATCGGCACCCCGGTGCCGATCCAACTCGTCACCCCCTCCCTCTACGAGGAAGGCCATCGCCGTCAGCAAGATCCCGCCACCCGCTCATGGAACCTTGCGGTCGGATTGTTCTACAAAGTTGGCGGCATCCCTTGGCGCCTTGTGACGGCGGTGGACCAGACTTGCTTCGTCGGGATCTCGTTCCACCACCTGCGGACCACCAAGCGGCACCTTGTGTACTCCAGCCTGGCTCAAGCGTTTTCCTCCGAAGGCGATGGCTTCGCATTGCGAGGCGAGGCCGTGCCCTACGACGAAGAGACCCGCAGCGTGCACCTCGACCAGGCCCAGACGCGGAACCTGCTCGACCAGGTGCTCGGAGCGTACCGTGACCGCACGGGCAGGGACCCGCTTCGGGTCGTACTACACAAGAGCTCTGCCTTTGACCCGGCAGAGCTGGCCGGTGCGGGTCAAGCGCTCGCGAGCGTGCCGAGCTGGGAGTCGGTGACGCTCAGGACGGGCGAGTTCCGCCTGATACGCCAGGGCGCGTACCCGCCGAACCGAGGTACCTATTGCCAGCTCGGCGACGGCAAGTTCCTGTTCACTACTGGCTACTCACCGCTTCGCGAGACGTACCGTGGTCCGCACATCCCCAAACCGATTGAACTGCGCTCCGACTCGCAGGAAGACATCGAAGCCGTGGCTGCGGAGATACTCGGCCTGACGAAGATGAACTGGAACTCTGCTGACGATCACGGTTCGTTTCCAATCACCCTTGCCTTCGCCAGGAAAGTGGGTGCAATCATGACCGAGATACCCGAGGACCGCACCCCACTTCCCGGCTACCGCTTTTACATGTAGGCCGAGCAGGGGTACGCCTGCTGCCCGACGTCGGCCAGGCGTGAATACGCGAGGGATGGGTCGCTATCAGGTCTGTCGTCTGGCTGCGACGCTGTACGCGTTGATGATGTCTCCGGCGAGGAGCCGGTGCTGTCGGAGCTGGTCGGAGATCTTTCCTTCGTCCCGATAGGCATCCTGCTGGGCGAGCGCGGTCGCGTACGCGAGGACCGCAGTTTTGAGCGCTTCGAGGTTCTCGCCGTTAAGTATG
>CAZAMA010000284.1:0-3564 GCA_964485645.1 uncultured Acidimicrobiaceae bacterium
GAGGCGCGGCTCGCTGTGTCCGACCTCATCTCGATTCCCGACGCGGCAGACCGGATCGGCCTGCACGCCGACACCCTCTACCGGCTCTGCCGCACCGGTCAGTTCCCGCCGGCTATCCAGATCGGGTCGCGGTGGCGGGTGTCGGTGCCCAGGCTGGAGCGTTACCTCCACGGTGAGGCCGTCGAGTGAATCGGAGAGCGCGTTGACGTCCTCTGAAGTGGTGCCACGCAGCGGAGCGGGGTTTCATCGAGGTGCGTATCGTCTTGACATTGTTGCGCTGAGGGGGGAGTAGCACCATGGAGCATGAGCGTTGGTCAGGGGACGATCTCATCACGAAGGTCCAGGCTTTCGAGAAGGAGCTGCGGGCGGCTGGGCTGAGCGAGAACACCGTAAACACGTACGTCGGCCGGGCTGAAACGTTCGTGCGGTGGCTCCGAGGCGAATACAGCCCAACCGGCCCGAATGCCTCGTCGCCCAAGCTCGTCTCCGGAGCGACGACGGACGGACAGGTCCAGCTCGACGAACTGGCCCACGATCTTGATGCGGACCAGATCAGTCGCACCCTTGCGGATTATGCCGCCCTCACGGCGTATGACGCCTCGCTGAAGCGCCTGTACGCCATGACGGGAGGGGGCACCCCCGACCTGTCGTTCGCCGATCACAGGGTCGCTGTCATCGAGTGGCTTCGGGGCTGGGGCTGTCGCCACCTCCGAAAGGCAGACACCGCCAAGACTTCCGCGGTCCTCGATGAGTGGTGGGGGAAGTGGGCACCACGCCTGCCTATCGAATCGAAGGTCCTCACTCGACTGACTTCGCACGACCTTGCATCCATTGAATCGGCGTACGAGGACCTCCGCGCCTCGAGGGCAGCGACACGGTCGTTGCGAAACCGGGATGTGGACGTCGTGTTCGGACACACGGCTGCAGCAAAGACGCTGTTCGTCCTGAGACCGCAAGCATGCCTTCCTTGGGATGAACCCATCCGGCTCGCCTTCGGTTGGACTGAAGGCGCTGATTCTGCGTACGCCCACTTCGTCAGTTCAGCCGCAAGCACGGTCTCCGAGCTTGCGTCGCGCCTCGGGGTGAAGGTCGAGCAGCTACCGGCCAGGCTGGCACGCCCGCACTCCACGCCAGGCAAGATCATCGATGAGTACCTGTGGGTGAAGATCACCAGGAGACTCTGACCGGCGTCACCGACGTCGCCTTTGCGCGATCGACCTTGCCCCACAAGCGCGGCCAACTCAGCGCGGCGATCGATGTCTCGATCCAACAGGCCTGCGCAGCTTCGCCAGCCGAGTTCATAGCCCCCGACGCATACCAAGCGCCACGAGACTTAGCGCTACACTTAGTTTCGTGACGTCACAGACGCGCTTTGTTGGCTTGTGGGACGAGCTGCTCAGCGAAGGCCGGGTCACGACGACGCCGGCCGAGGTACGCGCCCGCACTGGATCTTCGATCAGCTCGATCCACGTCGCGGTTGCTAATGCCCAGCGCCGGCACCTGCTGTTCAGCCCGGTTCGGGGACTCTACGTCCTCGTCCCCCCGCAGTACCGCCGACAAGGGGTGTTGCCCGCCGACTGGTTCCTCGACGACCTGTGCCGCCACCTCGGCCGGCGGTACTACCTCGGCTACCTGTCTGCGGCGGCTCGTCACGGAAGCGCCCACCAGGCTCCGCAGGTAACGCAGACGGTCGTCGACCACAAGGTCGCCGACCGGGAGTTCGGAACGGTCCGGCTGCGCTTCTACGCCGACATTCGGATGCCGCAGTGGCCGGTGATGTCGGCCGCCGGCCCCACGGGCTCGCTTCAGGTGGCGACACCGGAGACGTGCGCCTTCGACCTGGCGGAGACACCGGACCGCGGAGGCGGTATCAGCAACGTGGTGACCGTGCTCCGCGGTCTCACGCTCGACGCCGACAAGCTCGAACGTCAAGCGGTGCAGCGGCCGCGGGCGGCGGCCCGTCGGCTCGGAGTCCTCCTCGAGCATGCCGACATCGGTGTCGACCTCGAAAGGCTCGCTGAGATCGCCATGGCCGATCGCAACACGACGCCGCTCGATCCGAAAAGTCCACGTGTCGGCAAGGTGGATCGACGGTGGCACGTGCTCCTGAACGCGACGATCGAGCCCGACGAATGATCCCCCAGCCGGTGCTCACCCAATGGCGATTGGATCATCCGTGGCCGACCGACGAGCAGGTCGAACAGGATCTCCTCCTCTCGCAGCTCGCCATCCTCCTGGCGAGCCACCCCCTGCTCGGCGAGCACCTCGTGTGGCGCGGCGGCACCTGCCTCCACAAGCTGCACCTGCCTGTCGCCCGGCGGTACTCGGAGGACCTGGACTACGTGCTGGTCGGCCGGCCGGGCCCGACCGGCTGGCTCGTCGACGCCATCCGGGAGGCCGTCGCCGACAGTCGGCTCCGGGAGATGAACAGAACGGTCGGACGAGACAGCACCAAGGTGGTCCTGGGAGGCGATGCGTCATCCACGGTGCCGCTGCGGGTGAAGATCGAGGTGAACACCGAGGAGGTCCCAGCGGCAATCGGAGTCGTGCGGATCACGCACGTCGTCGACACCCGCTGGTGGTCCGGGCGGGCGGAGATCGCAACGTTCCACCCCGCGGAGCTCGTGGGAACGAAATTCCGAGCCCTGGCCCAGCGGCGCAAGGGCCGGGACCTCTGGGACATGTGGCTCGCCCGCACCGAGCTCGGCGTCGCCGACCACGACCTTGCCCTCGCCGGTAGCCATTACCTGCGCGCCTGTGCGGTACCGCCCGCGCTGTTCCGTCAGCGCCTGGCCGCGAACGTCACCGACCCCCAATTCCGCGGTGACCTCGACCTCCTCGTTGTCGGCGGGCTCGATGACTACGACGTGGATCGGGCCGCCACCGAGCTCATCCACTGGAACGACGAGCACCTCGACCCCCTCTTCGACGCGAGCCGCTCGCCGGCGGCGATCGAGCGCGAACGAAAGCGGTGGGCACGCACCGGATGGGCACCCGGCAACGTCCGCTGCCCTCACTACGAGTTCACCTCGGAGGGCGCAGTTCGCTGTCCCCGGTGGCATCAACTTGGCAGCCATTGCCCTGATCACCCGCTGGCGTGACGCGACCGATCTGCCGAAACTATGACTTCTACTAAATTGCCACTACGGCCAACTGGTACCGTCCTTCGCCTGCATCACATCAGTCCTGCACCGAACGATGGCCCCCGTCTTGGATGCTAACAGTCTCGAACTGCGAAATCAGTATTGTGGGTGCAAGTATTTGTCGTCCAACAACCCCATGAATCTCCATTCATGAATGTATTAGCCGCTGCATAGTACGAGTTATTCCATGGTGACGATGCAATGAGATACCAGTAGCCGTCCGGATTTACAGACGAGATATTCGGAGCATATACCTTACAAGACACTTGAACGTAGGCTCCCGGACCAATGGCGATACCTTTACCCGATGCGTTATTGGGATTCGAGAATGTGTTGGCACCGAGATGTCCCTCTTGTTCTGTCCAAGTCGGCGGTGGGCTGGTAGCCGGAGGGGATGTCGGCGGTGGGCTGGTAGCCGGAG
>CAZAMA010000285.1:0-3557 GCA_964485645.1 uncultured Acidimicrobiaceae bacterium
TGCTCGACGCTGGCTGCGGGTCGGGCACCCAGTGCGCCTGGCCGCTCGATAGGGAGCTGACGTTGTCGGTGTCGACTTGAGTCCGCGCATGTTCGATGAGGCGGTTCGCCGCTGGGGTGGTCGCGGGCGGTTCCTGCTGGGTGATCCCGCCGAGCTACTACCCCTCGAGTCGACACCGTTCCGCGGCAATACCTTCTCGCGGGCGCTGCACTACCTGGCCGACTGGACTATCCCCCTGCATTCGTTCGGAACGGCGTCGCGAGCGGGCGACTCGGTGGTGATCCTGCTTGATCACGCTGGTCCGCCCTGGCCCGATGGGCGCCGACCCAACACCGATGAGGCATGCTGGAGGTGTGGTAGACCGGCGATGGACCGACAAGCTGCCCGAGGCCCTGGCCGCTCAGCGTCGCCTACTAGAGGGCCTCCTGGAGTTTTGCGAGCTCGACGCCACGGTGAGCTGGTTGGTCCTAGGTTGCTCCCTGGCCCGAGGCTCTGCCGACCACCTCTCCGACCTGGACCTCGCGATGGGCGTCGAAGGTGAAGACCTTGAGACTGCCGCCGAGCAGGTACGTCGGGCCGTCGTCTCGCTCGCCGAACCGGTCGACAGCCTCCTCCACCGACTTCCAGGGGTCACCACGGCCCACCTCCGGCTCTTCGTCCAGTTCGCCGACCGGACCCAGATCGACCTCGTTCTCGCGCCGGCGAGAGCTTCCTCGTTCGCCGCTGGGACAGTGGTGCTCTACGACCCCGAGGATCGTGTCAATGTCACCGCGCGCCAGTCGGAAGTCGACTCGGCGACAGTGCGGGAGTGGGCGTTCCTCGCATGCTGCGCGCTGGTCGATGTCGGCAAGTACCTGCGCCGAGGATCGGCATGGGAGGCGTTCAGTCGCCTCAACGCCTCCCGAGACCAAACGTGGAAACTCGTCGCCTACACGCTGGCCATCCGCGACCCCGAGTACGGCGTCACGAGCATCCTCGACTTCGCCGCCGCTCGGATGCCCGAGGCCATGCGAGCAACCGTCGCCGACTTGGACCTTACGTCCATCACGACAGCCGCTCGCCAGGTCGCCGCGCTCCTCGCCGAGACGGGCGATCGGCTCCCCACCGCGCAGCGAAGCAACTTCCCGCTGGCCATGCTCGAGTACGTCACGACCGACCTGGCGTCGGTCCCAACCGCAAGGGCCCTCGCCAGCAACGAGAACGGAAGCGGCACAGGAGGCTGACCTGCCTTGGTCACCCCACAGATCGCCACAGCAACGCCGTCATTGGGTGGGGTGCGGCTCTCCTGAAGCGACCGAGATCAGGCGGCTACCGAAATGACCCCGCTGGCGTAGCGGGATGCGTGGACGCGTTCGCGCTCCGCGGCGAGGTGATGATGCCAGTACTGCGCCCAGTCACCGGTGGCGCGGACAGCTCGGAGCTTCAGCATCGCTTCTGCTGCGTCGAGGGACCACCGAGCACCGGTCACGTCGAACCTTTTAAGCAGCTCTGCGACCGGGGAGTGACACTCGGCGAGCCAGCACTCCTGCTCTGACGTGGTCATCTTCCCATTGAAGAGACGGCGGGTGAACTCGGATACAGGTGTGTTCGATGCTCGCTTGGCATCGATTCGAGTCGAATCGCGCCATGTCACTGTGCACCCAGGTGGTTGACGCGCTGCATGAGCTCACGGTTGATCGCCCGGGCGGCATCGAGCTCGTCGGTGCTTTGGCGAAGCTCTTCCTTCGTGTCGAACAACTGACGTTCGAGCTGTGCCACCTCGTCGGCGAGCTTTCGATCAGCGAGCTCGCTGACGAGGTGAGCCGGCAGTAGCTCGTCTGCGACGAGCCCAGCGCCTTCTGCTCTCGAGAGGCGGCGTTCGACGGCGCGCAGCTGAGTGGAGAGCCGGCGGGTTCTGAATCGCCCTGGAAATGGTGGAGGCTCTGATCTCACAAGGAGACTGAGCTATGCCTGCATCACGAAAGTACGACCAGGAGACCCGCGATAGGGCGGTGAGGATGTTCGAGGAGCGTCGCCGGGACTTCCCGGGTGAGTCGGCCCTTCAGTCACGCCAGCGCGTCGGCGAGCTACTCGATGTGCCCCCGGCGACGATGCGTGGCTGGATCGAGCGTAAGGAGATCGACACCGGTCAGCGTCCCGGGGTCAGCTCGGATGTTTCGATAGAGCTGAAGGACCTGCGCCGTGAGGTCGCCGAACTCCGCCGGGCGAACGAGATCCTTCGGACCGCGTCGGCGTTTTTCGCAGCGGCGGAGCTCGACCGCAAACTTCGCTGATCGTCGCCTACATCGACGCCTACAAGGACCGCTTCGGGGTCGAGCCGATCTGCCGGGTGCTCTCCGAGCACGACATGGCGATCGCCCCGAGCACCTACTACGCCCACAAGGCTTGCGGCTTCGTGTCGCAAGCCGACTGGGACGACGCCCATGTGGCCAACCAGCTGTATGACATCTGGAAGACCAACTGTCGTCTGTATGGGGCCGAGAAGCTCTGGACCGCCGCGCTCGACGACGGTCTGGGGGTCGGCCGGGATCAGGTCGCCCGGCTGATGGGCATAATCGGCATCGAGGGCGTCCGGCGGGGCAAGCACCAGACCAAGACGACGGTCTCTGACCTCAAGGCACCCCGCCACCCCGACCTCATCAAACGGAACTGGGGAGCACCGACACGACCCGATCAATGGTGGGTCGCCGACTTTACCTACGTATGGACGCTCGCCGGTTTCGTCTATGTCAGCTTAGTGACCGACGTGTTCTCCCGGCGGATCCTCGACTGGCGGGTCTCCACGTCCAAGACCACGTCTTTGGTGCTCTCCGCCCTCGAGCAGGCCCTGTTCACTCGGCGCCGCCACAACAGCCGGTTCACCTCTACCGGTCTTGTACACCACAGCGACGCGGGATCTCAATACACCTCGGTCACCTTCACTGAAGCGCTCATCGACGCCGGTATTGCCCCCTCGATCGGCACCGTCGGCGACGCCCTGGACAACGCGCTGCAAGAGTCGACCATCGGTCTGTACAAGGCCGAACTCATCGAACACGAACGGACCCGAAGCTGGAGCGGCGCAGCGGAAGTAGAACGAGAGACAGCCAGCTACGTTCACTGGTTCAACGAGACCCGCATTCATCTCTCGATCGGGCGGATGTCGCCGGTTCGCTACGAGACCCTCTGGGCCACATCGCACCCGGCGGCGACCGCCTGAACCCTGAGACCTCACCGACATCCCCAACAGTGGATTCGTTACGATACGATAGTGCGGGTGCGGATCTGTGCAGGACCGGGGTGCGACCAGAAACTGCCGGAGCTCTCCGCCGGACGACCAGCCCAGTACTGTTCAACACGATGCCGGGTACGCGCGCATCGTCAGCGGAACTCTGCACCCGTTAGCGCCGAGATCGACCACGGCTCGGCCAGCTCCAGAGGACGACCTCCTGAGCGGGCCTGGATGGTGAGGCTGCGCCGCGGCGACCGCTCGGTGATCGTGGCCGTCGGTCTACGCCGGGCCGCCGCCGAACGCCTGGCCGAGCAGATCACCGACCTTCTCGGGCCGATCCGACCGA
>CAZAMA010000286.1:0-3547 GCA_964485645.1 uncultured Acidimicrobiaceae bacterium
CGCCGCGACGCGATTGCTCTGGCGACCCACCGCCGCGCAACGGTTGGTCTCCGGACACGAGATGCCCGCGATTGCCGAGAGGCTGCTCGGTGGCGACGTCGAGGCTGCCCAGGTCTTGCCCCCGTCTTCTGACTGATAGAGCGGGGCGTGTCCCGTCGAGGTCGGGCTCAGACCGCTCGCCACGCATTGGGACCCGTCCGAGCAGGCAACCTGGTCGAGCGTGGCCGTCCCAGCAGGAAGGGCGACCTGCGCCCATGTCTTGCCCGTATCGGTCGTCTCGATCGCGAACGCAGAAGCCAAGGGATCGTTCATGCCGGCAGGGTTGGGCCCGACGGCGACGCACGTGGTGGCACTCGAGCACGAAATGGTCCGCAGCTGACCGAAGCCGCCGGCCACGCTGGAAAACGACCACGTCGCCCCGCTGTCGGTGCTGACAAGGAGCTCGGCACCGACAGCAATGCAGGTCGTTGCGCTCGGGCAGACAACATCGGCGATGCCATCGGTGTGCAGAGGAAGTGTGGCCCGTTGCCACGTGGCTCCGCCGTCGCTTGAGCGCACGATGGCCCCTCGGTCGGCACCAGCAGGGTTGTCGCTCAGCCCTCCCGCCAGGCACACCGACTGACTCGGACACTGCACACCGAGGAGGGTGGTGTTGGCGATGGGAAGCGCCCCCAGGCTCCAGTGGACTCCCCCATCGCTCGTCCGTGCACTCGCGCCTTGGCCGACCGCCACGCAATGCGACGTATCGGCGCACGTCACGGCGTCGAGGGGAGGCGTGCCGCTCGGCAGCGACGTGCTCGCCCAGCTGGTGCCGGCATTCTGACTCAGCGAGGCGATACCCGCTCCGGCGTTGTCGGCGCCGACGGCCGCGCAGAACGAGGAGGACGCGCAAGCAAGCGCGTTGAAGTTCCCGTAGCCCACTTGGCGCCCCCCTGCCACCGGGAAGACCGGAGCGTGACTCTGGTCAGGCCCGTGAGACAAGGCCGCCGACGGGCTCGTGGTGCTCGTTGTGCTCGAGCTCGTCGAGCCCGGCGAGGAAGCATCCAAGGAGCCCGACGCAGCTCCCGATCCTGCGGATCCGCTGTAGGCGACCACGGCGTCAACCGCGACGACCCCGCCGGCTGTCGCGAGCAGTACCGTGAACGCCACGAGCACGAGGGTCGAGACGCCACCGACCACGACACGGCGACCAAGAATCTTGAGCTGCCACCGTCGCGATGACTTGGCTGCTGCACCCCGTGGGCTCTCGACCTCCTTGGCAGCAGTTCGGCGCTTCATGGGATCGCCCTCACGGCACCTTCAACGATGGTGCTCGTGTGGCCGATTGACCGAGCAGACGCTCGATGTGCGGCCATGCGAGCCCTGTTGTTGGCGTGAACCGCAGCATCGATACTCGCAACGGCTGCGCAGCAACAACTCCGAAACGAAGTGCGACGCTTCGAGTCCCAGACGCACTGAGGCACGTGCATGGTTGCCCCCTCACCTTCGACCTACCCTGAAACTGAATCCGTAACAGTTCGGTCGTCGGGGACTCCCGCCGGCTCTCCTAGAGACCGCTCTTGGACTGTGTGTCGGCATCATGAACCGAAGGGTTCTCGATTACAAGACCAAGTTGAGAAACTCCCCTCCGAATAACTCAGGCAGATTCATCCGCTTGGCGTGCGTTCCAGTTCAGAAGTGTCGCGAGGCACGTGTTCTCGAAGGACAATTCTTTCCGTGGCATCTCAACCGCGTCACAGCAGTCTTTGAGGGCACGGTGTGCGTCCCCCCGGTTCATCGCGTCTTCGGCCATACTGGGTTCGATGACGCCAAAGAGGCGCAAGACCATCGATGATGCGATGGTCGGGACGCGACTGCGGCAGGCCCGCTTGGCGTGCGGGATGAGCCTCAAGGCGGTGGAGGCGCTCAGTGCCGGTGCACTGCCAGCAGCCACAGTCAGCTTCTACGAGCGAGGGGAACGTCCCGTGACGGCCCCACGTCTTTACCAACTAGCAGAGATCTACGGGGTGCCGCTCGCGGACCTCATGGGACCAGGGCAACCGGGTCCGCTTGAGCGATCTCACACGATCGGATCCCCAATTCGGCTCGATCTCGCAGCGATCGAGAAGTCAAGCGCACGAGACGCCAAGGTGCTTTCGGGATTGATCAAAGAGGTCCAGCACCGCCGCGCCAGCAACTCGCCCGAATCGATCGCGCTGCGACACGACGACCTGGTCACCACGGCTGCGACGGTGGGAAAGTCACTCGACTCCTTCGTCACGTCACTGCGCAAGGCCGGAGTGATCCGCCGCTCTCGAGGACGACCGCCAAGGGTCTGAACGCTCCGCCCGAGGACTCTGAAAGGGTCGCTCCACCGAGGCGCCCCTCAGGACACCCCTGGAACCGGGCCATGTAGGACATCCAGGGCACTCCTTCCACCAGGTCGACCCGAGGACTGGTCCCCTCGAGCGTGGGCCTTGTCTGCGAGCGGTCCGCGCCCTTGCTCGCCCCAGCCAGGAACTTCCGCCAGCCCATAGCTCCGAACGATCGATGCGCTCAGAGCGGTTCCACCTCGCGCCACGAATTTTGCGGCCAGCCACATCACAGCCCCAAGCCGTCGTCGAGGTCGTTTCCGGCGTCGAGGTCCCCTTTGTGGTCGCACCTGACGCCTTATTCGATCATCAGCTGCGACTGGGGCCAGGGATGCGCGCTCCGCGAGCTGTACTTCGGCGAGACCGACGTCACCTTCGGCGTCACCTCAGCACCTCTCTTCCTGGTCACACGACAGAACGAGACTCGCCAACCAACACGCATCCAATCGAACATGCGGCGTTCACACCCTTGGGTGCACGGGTGTGGACTGTTGCGTACAGGTCCGGCGGAGCCGACTTGGTGGTGTTGCATGGGCGTCTTGGCGGGCTCGATGCCCGCCTGGACGCCGGCCCGTTCGAGTCGAACGGTGACAGCACCCGGATGCGTTCCCGATCGCAGTGGTGAGTGGCGCGGTCACCGCGCCGCTCGCGACTGCGACGAGCGACTGCACGTGTCCGGCCAGATTCAGCCTGATCGGCCGCAGAATGCCCGTGGAGCTTCGAGCGGGCATCGGACGGACTCGGGTGCCCAGGATCGGCTCACGGCCCGTGCTGGCGCCCTGAGCCGGGGTACGCGGCCACCTCCCGGGTCAAGGTGCGCCCCGCGGTCGAGCGAGCAAGCGCACGCCCATGAGGCGACACGCAGACCAAGACCACTGCGCCGCAGGCCCGCTGCGGCGCAATCAAACCGAACCAACCTTGCCCAGCGCACATGCACAGGCACTCCGCGCCCGCTCTTGTCGAAGTTGAGACGCACGCGTCCTTGAGCATCGCCCAAACAATCCCGCGACCAGGGAAGGTGATGTTCCGGGGTGACGTCGAAGGCCGAGCGTTGCGATCGAGGTGACGTCGTCGGGCACCGGGGTGACGGTCGCCACCGTCGAGGTGACGCTGCGCTCGTCGTCGAACCCGGCCGGGTGAACGTGCGGGATACGACGGAGGTGACGGCGCATCGAACCATGGGTTGAGCCAGGACA
>CAZAMA010000287.1:0-3545 GCA_964485645.1 uncultured Acidimicrobiaceae bacterium
GGCGCTCGGAGAGGAGCCGTGCAGCTGCCGCGGCAAGGCTCGGCTGGTTGTCCTTTAATGCCGCACAGTGGATAATGCCGCATGAAGGTCAATTGTGCTGGTGCCAGGTAGGAGATCCCGTATCGACATTCGGCATAATTAGAGGCCCTCCAGGAAGGCGAGAAGCTTGTCAGAGGCACGGAACCGACCAGGTTTGGTCTTGACAGGTGTCGTGCGAGCAAGTGCTCGCTCTTTGAGCGTCATGTCGGCGTGGACATAGATGCCAGTGGAATCGAGACTCTCGTGACCTAGCCATAACGCGATCGTCGCGATGTCCGTCCCGGACTGCAGGAGGGTCATGGCCCGTGTGTGCCTGCAGGTATGGGGGGTCACGTTCTTGTCTCGCAGTGACGGGCAGTTCGCAGATGCGGCAGCGGTGTGCTTGCTGACGAGGTGCGCGATCGCGTCTCGGCTGAGCGCTCCACCGGAGCGACTCGGAAAGACGGGATCGCTTGGTCCACCGCCACATTCCTTCATCCAGGCAGCCAGCACCGCGGCAGATGACTTGCCGATTGGCACACAGCGCTGTTTGCGACCCTTCCCGTGGCACCACAGGTGGGCACCAGCACCGAGCGTCACATCCTCGCGCCTGAGCCGTGTTAACTCCGAGACCCGAAAGCCGGTCCCGAAGCCCACCACCAGAAGACAATGGTCGCGCCGACCGATCCACGTAGAGAGGTCTGGTGCGCGAACGAGCGCGTCGACCTCGGGTTCGTCGAGGTAGGAAACGAGCGTATGTTCTGAGCGCTTTGCCGGAATGGCGAGGACACGGCTGATCAGGTTGGCGTGCTCGGGGCATGACAACGCCGCGTAGGCGAAGAAGGACCGCAAGGCCGCAAGCCGGACGTTTCGCGTCGCGGCACTGCAGCCCCGGGCCCGCTCGAGGTGATCGAGGAAGGCTCCGATCACCGATGCGTCGAGGTCTGTAAGGTCGAGCTGTGAGGGAGCCTTGCCGGCTCCTTCGTTGACGAATCGGAGCAGGAGGCAAAAGGTGTCGCGGTAGGAGGCGATCGTGTGCGGGCTTGCATCTCTTTGGCGGGTCAGACGGTCGGTGAAGTAGGCCTCGAGCAGAGGGGCGAACTGAGTCATCGTAGATTCTCCAATGTTGTCTCGGCCCGACTCGCCGCGAGGGCGAGCAGTTCGGGCACAGCTTCCAAGTACCAGTAGGTGGAACACGGGTCGACATGGCCAAGCACGGTCGACAGCAACGGCAGCAGCGCGGCGACGTCAGCTCCCGAGCGGGACCACTCGAGCAGCTGGCGCACTGTGAAGCTGTGACGGAAATCATGGAGACGCGGCCGGCATCGGTCCGATCGGGGCTCGAGGCCAGCCTGCTTGGCGAGACGGGCAAAAACCGGCTGAACCAATTTGTAGGTAAGCCCTTCACCTGTTGTCGAGATGAACAAGCTCGACGTCGCCGTGGGGAAGAGCTGATCTCGGCGCCGGAGATAGGCGAGGAGCGCCTCGAGGGTGCTCCCGTGCAGCGGGACCTCTCGGGACTTCCCGAACTTGGAGTCCGAGATGACGAGGACGCGGTGCTCGCAATCGACGTCGTCTCTGTGACACCGGAGCAACTCACCGATCCGACATCCCGTCACCACCAACAAACCGATCAGGGTCTCGTAGGTGAGAGCCTTGAGCGGACGGAGCCCCCGGGCCGCCTCCATCAGTGCTTCGACGTCCTGGTCGGAGTACAAATATGGCTCGGCCCGGTAGTTCCTGCTTGGGCGGCTCGCGACGAGCCCTTTTGGCGGCACCTCAGTCCGTGGATCGAGGGTCGCGAGATACTTCGCAAACCCGCGCACGATTGTGAGGCGATTGCTCCACACGATCGGATCGGCGTTCGTTGACACCGTGGCCCACGAGAGCGAGAGTTCGTTGGTGATAGAGGTCGCTCCTTCATCAGCAAGAAAGGCGACGAAATGAGGAAGCAGCTTGGCGTGCTTCTCGAGCTTGAAGCCGAAGGCACGACGGATGGCGAGGTAGTCGGCGACTGCCTGATCGAGTTCGCTCATGGCCGGAGTCCTGGCCACGGGCGGGCGAGCCCTTGGAGGCGATCTCTGTCAACTTTCGCGTAGATCGCCGTCGTCTCCGGGCGGACGTGCCGAAGTACTTGACCGATCTCGGAGAGCGGCGCACCTTGAGCGAGCATGTTGGTGGCCATCGCATGACGGAGCCGGTGCGCTCCGACCCGAGGCAGCCCGGCCCGGTCACACGCGGCCCGCACGATCATCCCGATCGCATCGCTGCTCAAGCCTTCCTTCGGTGCCCTCGCCCGCAAGAACAATCGTCGACACTCAGCACGAGGACGGCCCATCTTGAGGTAAGAGGTGATGGCCTGCCCGACATCGCGAGGAATGGGCAGGCGGTCCACACGATTGCCCTTGCCGTGGACCATGATCTCCGAAGCCCTCCAGTCCATGTCGTCGAGACCGAGGTGCGCCACCTCCGTGCTTCTGAGCCCAAGGCGTGCGAGCACTGTCAAGATCGCGAAATCACGTCTCCCGACGGACGTCGCCTGGTCGCAGCTCCCCAACAGGAGAGCCACCTGACCGGGGTCGACCGCACGCGGCAGTGATCGAAAACGCCAGGCAGCGACAGACGGGACGGCAGAGGTCAGGTCGAGTTTGGTCAACCCTTCTACGTGGAGGAACCGCAACAACGACCGCAGTGACGTCGCCAGACTGCTGAGCGTCTTCGCCGTCCCGGGGGGCGCCGCTTGGTGTCGCCGGCTGGCTTGGAGCACGAAGCTCGACACGGCGCGTGAGGAGAGACCTTCGAGCTCGAGTCCCACCGGTCCGGACAGCTCGGCGAGGAAAAGGCCAGCATCTGTCACGTAGGTGTGAACCGTCGACGACACCAGCGCTCGCTCGCACACGAGGTACTGCGCGTAGTCATCGAGCAACTGCTCCGTTGGCGTTGTCGGGAGCCAGAGCACCGGCTTCGGCACGACATCCAAGGCGCGTAGGTAATCGAGCAACGGAGCGAGGGCACGAGCAGAGATCAGCCACGTCCGGCCCTCCGCTCGTCGCGCGCGGACGAATTGATCGACCACTTCGTTCGTCAGCTCGGCCGCCGTGAGGTCCTCGTGCTCGAGCCAGCAACTCAGGTGTGCCATCAACAGCATGCGAACCGATATAGAAGATGGCGTGTACCCGCGACGGGCGAGTTCCCCGCGGAAGCCTTCCGCGCAAGGTGACAGCGCACCCGCTACGCGGATTGCGCTTGGTGGTGGTGAAGCCATGATCGTCTCCTCTCCGAGTTGAATCCCAGAGAAGAAGATTCGATCAGTTGTCAGAATTATGCTGAATTGGCGAACGAGCGGAAGCGGGTCGGCTGTACGAAAGCCCGTTACCTACAGGCAGTTGATCTCAATTGACCCCTGCGATCATGACCCGTTCAGCATTATCCACTGTGCGGCATTAAAAGAGTAATGCGGTACGCAACATTACTGTTTCACGCCAAAGACGAAATGTCCGCCCTTGCTGACGACGAGCTGTGCTGCG
>CAZAMA010000288.1:0-3531 GCA_964485645.1 uncultured Acidimicrobiaceae bacterium
GCTGAGCTGCGGCGAGAGCGTCCGGGCCGCGCAGCTCCCACTTGTTGAGCGGCGAAACGTCCCAAACGCCGAGGTCCTCGCGTACCGCCCGGTCCCACGACGCCGGGTCCCGAGCAGGCGGCATGAAATCGTCCGCGACACCGCCCTGCTGTTCTGGCGCTCCGCGCTGGACCTCTTGCGTACTCCGGTGTGGCTGTTCGTCGGGCTCGCCACCCCGTTGCTCTACCTGGCGCTGTTCACCCCGCTGATGCACGTCCTGCCCGGTGTCGCCGGGCACTCGACCGCAGCCGCGCTCGACGAACTCCTCCCCGCCATCCCCGCCCTCGTCGCCTTCTCGTCGGGGACCGGACCCGGCTTCACCGTCATTTTCGAGCTCCAATCCGGGGTCATCGAACGGTTCCGGGTCGCCCCAACCTCCCGCCTCGCCCTCCTCCTCGGGCCGATCCTCGCCAACGTCGTCGCCATGTTCGTCTTCGACGTGGTGCTGGTCGCAGTCGGCGTGGGCTTCGGCTTCAGCGTCCACCCAGGCGGCCTGCTCGTCCTCGCCGTGCTCGATGGGCTTTTGGCCACCACCGTCTCGGCGTTCTCCATGGCCACCGCACTATCCACCAAGGACATCTCCGGTTTCGCCGCCAGCCGCATCCAGACACCTAGATGTCTCGGCACCGCTAATGTCTTCGGGCTTCGAGCCGCTCGCAGATGGTGCACTCGATGATCCCGCTTTTGCCTGTGCACCGGATCCTGGGCGCGAAGGTCTTTACTGTCGTGCAAACCCCATCCCGCGTCGAAGGATCACTGCCCGCGGGACGGGTCCCGGAGGGTTCGGGCTCGAAAGTGTGTGCGTACCACAAGGGATCCTTATGTGAGCGACCCTCGATCCAACACCCTCCTCGTGGTCGCGGCGGTTGACGAAGGACGTCGAGGTGGCCACTGCGGCCTTCGAAGGTTGTGGTTGGCGATTGGAGGCCAGTATGAGGAGCCCTCACCGTGGGAGCCGCGGTGCCATCGAGCACCTTGCCCACTTTCGCCGACGCGGACCGGTGTCGCGGTAGCGGATCCCTTCGGAACGCGGCGGAGTCGTCCCTCCGAGCGGATCAGGGCGACGGTTCCGTGGCGAGACGCTCGGCGGCTGTCCGGTAGTTGGTGTGCTGGTCTCGGGGGCCGATGGCCAGCACGTCGAGGGCTGTGGCCCCGACGGGTCGGTAGATGAGTCGGAACCGTTGAGGTCGCTGACGGGGGGCGTCGAACTTGACTCGGGCCAAGCCGGTCAGGTTGCCGCTGACATTGCGCTCGCCAACGGTCTTGCCGGTGACCCGTCCATGGGCGAGGTCGTCGATGACGGCCTGTCCCGCGTCGAGCTGGTCCCCCATGAGGGTGGCCAAGTCCCCCTCGATGGCCGGGTGGAAGCTGAGCAGATAGCGCGCTGGCCGCTGGCGCCGGTCGCTCACGCGCCGCGACGAGCGCCGAGACGGTCGAAGACCTCGTTAACTTCGGTCTGGGTGAGGCGTCGACCGTCATCGCCGGCTAGGCGGGCACGACCCAAAGCCAGGTCGAGCTCGTCTTCGGCCTGCTCCAACAGCCGCTCCCACACGTCGACAGGAACGATCACGCCCTGGGCTCGGCGGTGGGAGCCGAAGTAGACCGGCTCTCCCTCGCCGGCATCGAAGCGTTGGGCGATTCGATGAAGGGCCTCACGGGCTTCCCCCGTGGTGATCACATCAGCCAGACGCTAAAGCGTACTTCAATCCGTACGGCGCTGGCCGGGCTCGAGCGGAGGGCGAGGACCTCGCGGCCGTCCTGGCACGCATCTCCGCCGACACGGGCGGTTCGCTGAACGGCGAGGAGCTGGAGCGGGCACGGCAGCTCCTAGCGCTGGCCGAGCAGCATTGAGCCTTGTCTTCGACGCCGGAGACCTGATCGCCGTGGAGCGCGGCGGCCACGCCGTGGTTGTTTGCCGGCTCGCGATCCTCACCCTAGGCAACCAGACCTTGTCTCGGGGCCGGACGGTGTCCAGGTCGCCGTCCCTGCTCCCAGCGGGAGACCTCCAGGGCGAAGATGGGTGATGCTTCGCGACGAAGGGTGCTTAGCTGGTGCCGTGACTGACCTTCGAACGTCGCGCCTGCAGCTACATGCCATCGATGTCCCAGAGGGCGAACGGATCGTCGCTCGAAGCGCGGGTCCCGCCGATTCTTGGTCGGAGGGCTTCCCATACGAGGGCGATGTCGGCGCCGTGGGGGCCTTCCTTCGTTCCACGGCCGAGCGCGGAGAGCAGCGGCCGTTCGGCTACTACCGGATCACCCGCTCGGTAGACGGGAGGGCTGTCGGGGGGATCGGGTTCAAGGGCCAGCCCGAGGAAGGCTGCGTCGAGATCGGTTACGGCCTGGCCCCATCGGCCCGAGGTCAAGGCTTTGCCGCTGAGGCCGTCCTCGCTCTGCTGGGCTTGGCCGCCGAACAGGGACTGTCTAGGGTCATCGCCGACACGGCGGTGGGCAACCTCGCTTCGCAACGGACTCTCGTTCGGGCCGGGTTCCGGCTCGTTAGCACCGAGGATGAGCTCCACCACTACGAGGCGCTCCTCGACAACAACACGGGACCCCAACCTTTGTAGGCGTCGAGTGGGCACCTGGCGAAGAGCGGAGTCTCGTCCCGCAGGGCCAACCTTCCGCGGGAACGCCCCAGGTCAGCGAGAGCTCATGCCGGGGGTCGTCCCGTTTAGGCCGCCCGGTGGTCTGCCCGGTCGAGGGACGCTATCTGCGACCGCCGTCCGGCGGGCCGAGCGCGCCGAGGTCGATGCCAGTTCCCACATCGGAACCCGAGCGAACTGCCCGGCTCCACCTCGAGTGGCTCCCGGCCACCCTTTCGGTGTAAAACACCTGTTCAGGGGAGTGGAGGCGATGAAGCCGAACCCGCGAACCTCTTGCATGCCATGCAGAGTGCCGCCCAAGGGAGGGCGTCGAGACGTTCCTCAGAGATCGTGCCCCCGCACTCGTCGCATTGGCCATAGGTGCCCTCCGCCAGCTTGACGAGGGCACGATCGATCTCCACCGAGACGCTGTAAAGCTGCTCGGCAACGACGGAGCGCTCCATCGCCATGACGGCGTCGCTCGTGTGGTCGCCCGCCCGCTTTCCGAACTGCACCTGCACCCCGGGCGCCCGTAGCGGCTGGGAGAGGCTGTCCACCTCGCCGGTTACCTCTGCCCTGCGGGCAAGAAGGATGGAAGCAATGGCCTCGTTGGTCGTCACTCCTCCTCAGCGAGGTCGACCGGCGGCAGGTCGCGAACCTCGTCCTTCGTGAGTTTGAGCCCGACACCACCGTCGACGCCAGTCACGGCACCGATTGGAATGGCAACCCTCTTTTTGCCCCACAGGTGGCCCTCGTCTAGCAGGACGTGTGTCACATGGTGATCGTTGGGGTCGACGACGAGCCCCTGCACCCGTCCGATAGGACCGTCGGTGGCATGGACCCGCTCGCCACGGCGCACCTCCACCTCGCCCACCGGCACACGGTCGAAGGTGATCTGTTGAGGAGCA
>CAZAMA010000289.1:0-3508 GCA_964485645.1 uncultured Acidimicrobiaceae bacterium
CAGGCAAGGTGCTCCACGACCCGATGCGCGACTTCACGATCCCGAAGAGCACCTATGTACCCCGGGAGCGGCTTCCTGTTGAGCGCGGACCGTGGATGTGCCCCGAGACTCCTCAGCCCAATAGTCACGCCTGCGCCCACAAGAAGTATCGAGGTATCTGGGAGCGGGCGCGGCGGACTTGAGCCCCCGGCCCGGGCGCCCGTGCAGCTTCTAGTCAGGTCGCTAACGCCTCGAGCGCCACCGTCACCTCGTTGCGAGCCCCGACAGCGGTGGAGGGCTCATCGGTCTGTCGCCCTACCTGTCTTGCGAGATGACGACAGTGCTGGAACTCGCTTGGAGGCCAGGCCGTCAATTCTTGCCGCAGGAGCGCCGTGTAACGCTGCCACTTCTCGCGGATTTCGGCCTGCTCATCCCTCCCCTCACGGGGGAGTGCGGCGATGGGAAAGATGTCCTCGATGAGTCGTCCAATCCTCAGCAGGCTCTCGCGCTTGCGGCCGAGGGTGGCCTCGTCGTCGTCGATCTCCTTGACAAAGATGCCGTACTCAATCTGCTGGGCTCCGTAATCGAGAACCACCCGTTGGTCGAAGCGCCAACCTTGGGTGCCCTGTTCGTTGAGGTGCACCTGGAGCGAGTCGTAAAGGCTTGATCCGCCCGTGCTAATCAGGCCCTTCCAGGGCAGGATTCGATATTCGAATTGCGAAGTCATCCGCGACCTTTCGATCCGTCCACTGTCCACCGCCCAGCGTTCGACCTGTCCTCTGACCCAGAAGCGCCCAGACGCTAGTTCCGCGGCCGGCGTAGGAAACTCGGGGCGGCGAGTGAGTTGGTCCACGCGTTGTCGGCTTACGCCAAGGAGCTCAGCGATCTCTGCGGCACCAACGATGAGGCCGTTCGGCACCCGGAGCGGCACCGACTCTGAAGTTGACACATGACAAGGATACCTCTTCGCCTAGGCAGGTGTCAAGGGGCGGAGCGGAGCGCTGGTATCGCCACCTAGAGCCCGCCGATCCACGGCCGGCTCTCCCGGTACGACACGATGGCGCTCGAGGACATCTGCGCCCTAGCGGTCGCAGGTCTCCTTGCCGAGCCGGCGCACTGCTACCTCTGGATCTCGAACGTCCTGCTCGAGGATGGCCTGCGAGTGCGTCGCGGCCCGAGGTTCACGTACAAGACGATGCTCGTCTGGCACAAGGTCCGCGCTGACGGCGGAAGCGACGGGAGCGGCTGGGCTTCTACTTCCGCAACTGTCACCGAGCCGGTTCTCTTCGGCCCTCCGGGGCCACCTACGCACGCTCGCCCGCGGCGCCGGCAGGTGAACCTGCTGGCCAGTCGCAAGCGGGAGCACTCCCGCAAGCCCGACGAGCTCTACGATGTCGTCAAGGCCTGCTCGCCTGGTCCGTACCTGGAACTGTGCGCCCGCTACGCGCGCCCGGGCCGGGTGGCCTGGGGCGACGAGGCGGACTCACGTCGACCCCGGGAGGCACGCACTCGAGGGGCGACGTCGCGTTGGGGTTCGTCTGTCGGGTCCATGCTCCGCAAGCTCGCGCGAATCAACAAGTTCTGACTTGTCGTAATCGCCACCAGCGCAAGCTCGGGCTTGCTAGACTTGCTCAAGTCACAAGTTCAAGCTTGTCACACGGAGTTGTTTCTCATGTACAAGAGGCACGATGCCATGGCTCGCAGGGCGCTGGATCGACGACTCGCTGACGCCGTCGTTCCAGCGCCGCCCGCCGGCGGGTGGATCCGCGCCGTCCGGCACGCGCTCGGCATGAGCACCGTGCAGCTCGCTGCCCGTATGGGCGTGACCCGACAGGCGGTCCAGCAGTTCGAGCAGCGGGAGATCGAGGGGTCTGTCGAGCTCGCCACGCTCCGTCGGGCGGCCGAGGCGCTCGGCTGCCGGCTCGTCTACGCCTTCGTGCCCGAGACCTCCTTTGAGGAGACCGTGAGGAAGAGGGCACGCCAGGTTGCCGGCGAGGAGCTGGCCATGGTCGACCAGACGATGCTTCTCGAGGGACAGCGCGTGGAGAGCGAGGAGGCGGAGGAACACCTGAAGGAGCTGGCAGACGAGCTGATCCGCTCCGGGCGGCTTTGGAGCGCATGAGCCTCGTCCCGGAGGACACCACGCCACTCGAGCCCGAGGAGGCGGAAGGCCTCCGTCTTCCCTACATCGCGACGCGTGGCGAGCTGAACGCTGCTGAAGCCGTCAACATCGAAGCCGGGCTCCGGTGGGCCTTCAGCCGATCCCGCTCGGTCGAGGAGCTGCTGGAGCCCGGCTTCCTCAAGGAGCTGCACCGTCGCATGTTCGGTGACGTCTGGCGGTGGGCGGGGCACTATCGACGCACAGACAAGAACATCGGGGTCCCCTGGTGGCAGATCGAGGGTGAGGTGCACCATCTGGTTCTCGATGCCCAGGCTTGGGTCGGCGGTGAGACATTGGCCTGGAGCGGGGACGCGATCGGCGCTCGCTTCCACCACCGACTGGTCGCGACCCACCCGTTTCCGAACGGGAATGGGCGACACGGCCGGGCTGCCGCCGATCTGCTCGTCGTAGTGCTCGGCGGCGAGCGCTTCACCTGGGGACGGGAGAACCTTGCTGACCCCGGAGAGGTTCGCTCTCGATATGTCGCAGCGCTGCGAGCGGCCGACGAGCACGACCTTGGCCTTCTGCTTGACTTCGTGCGCTCGTAAGGCCCTCACAGCGCAGATGCATACCGTGCTCTACATGTGCCCTACGTCTGCCTACCTCATGCACGGCGGATCTACCTCGTAGAATGACTTCGTGCTCGACAACGTGCTCCTCGTCACGAACGGCAAGGGCGGTGTCGGAAAGACGAGCCTGGTGGCGAACCTCGCCGGTCTGGCCGCCAGAGCCGGCTGGTCGGTGCTCGCCGTCGACCTCGACCCGCAAGGCAACCTGGCCCGGGACCTCGGCTACCTCGAACGCTCCGACGGCGGCCAGGCGCTTCTCGCTGCCGTCCTGCTGGACCAGGAGCTCTCTGTCGTCGAGGCAGTGCGCCCCATCGCAGGAGACGGTGGTGCAGGTCGTCTCGACGTCGTCGCCGGCGGCCCGCAGGTCGCCCGGCTCTCCGACCAGCTCGGCATCGAGGTCGCCCGCAGCGGCCCGGCTGGGTATGGGCGCCTCGGCGAGGTGATCGGGGCGGTCGCTTCCGCCTATGACCTCGTCGTCTGTGACCTACCGCCGGGCGACGGGGGATCGGGCGTGCAGCGATGCGCATGGGCCGCTTCGTCCTCATCCCCACCCCGCCCGACGATGCCGGCATCGACGGACTCGGCCGGGTCTTCGCCGAGCTCACCCAGGCGAGCGCGGACAACCCCGACCTCGAGGTGCTCGGCATCGTGCTCACCCTCGTCGTGAGCGGGGCCAATGCGATCGAGCGTCGGGCTCGGGCCGACCTCACGGGCCTGCTCGGTGGGAAGGTCAAGGTGTTCGAGCACACGATCCGCTTCGCCCAGGCCGCAGCGGTCGACTGCCGAGGGAGCGGGCTCA
>CAZAMA010000290.1:0-3501 GCA_964485645.1 uncultured Acidimicrobiaceae bacterium
CGCCTGGCCCTCGGCAGAGCTGGCCGTCATGGGTCCGCAGGGCGCGGTCGAGATCGTCTACCGGCGCGAGCTCGCAGACTCGACCGACCCCGTGGCACGCCGCGCCGAGCTCGTGGACGACTACGTCGGTCGCTACGCCAACCCCTATGTCGCGGCAGAGCGCGGGTACGTGGACGACGTGATCGATCCCGCGGACACGCGCCGGGTCATCGTCCGGAGCCTCGACCTCCTCGCGTCCAAACGCGAGGAGCTGCCTCATAGAAAGCACGGGAACATCCCCCTGTGACCGAGAAGGAAGAGGTGCCCGAGCCCTTGGCGGTTCCTAGGGCGCGCCCACTCAGCGCCTCGGCAGAGGTCGTGGCCGCCATCGCGGCAGCGGTCGAGGCGTGCTGGCCCCGTCCTGGGATCGTGCCGCCTCGCAAGCCTGGAGACCGACCCAGAATCGCCAGCGGTGCACCTGAGTATGTCTGGCGCATGTCAGGTCGGTCGTGGTCCAGGCCGGTGGCCGTCCGCCGGGACCGGCCGTGGTCTGATCATCGCGAGAGCCGCTCTCCTTAGACCGGTCCGCGCCGGTGCGCCGGTGCTCCAGAACCGGTGCGACGGCCGGCTGCCAGCGCGGCGATCTCGGTGAGCATCTGACCTACGAGGAAGTCCTTCGGCGTGTAGATCGCCGCGACCCCAGCTTGCAAGAGCTTGGGCTGATCACCGGCGGGGATGATGCCCCCGACGACCACGGGCACATCGACACCTCGCGACGCGAGCTGCGCGAGTATCTCGGGCACCAGCTCGAGGTGGCTCCCGGAGAGGATCGAGATCCCGACGACGTCCACGTCCTCGTCCAGCGCCACCGCGGCAATCTCGGCCGGGCTCGAGCGGATGCCGTTGTAGACGACCTCGAAACCCGCGTCCCGCGCGGCAACCGCTATCTGCTCGGCACCGTTGGAGTGGCCATCGAGCCCGGGTTTCGCGACAAGGAGCCGCGGAGGGTGGCCGGGGATCGCGCGCACTGCGGCAGCAGCAGAGCGAAGCTCTGTCCCGCGCCGGCCGATCCCCCCCCGGACACCAGTTGGCGCCCGGTAGTCACCGAAGATCGCTCGGAGCGCGCCCGCCCACTCACCGGTCGTTCCGCCGCCTTGAGCAAGTGTCACTGTGGCTGCCATGAGGTTCTCTCCGGTCTCGGCGGCCCGTTGCAGCGCGTCCAGGGCGGAGCGCACGGACGAGCTGTCGCGGTCCTTCCGCCAGGCGGCGAGATCTCGTCCGAGCTGGCGCTCGGTCGCGGGATCCACGGTCAGGATCGAGGCCTCGTCCTCGCCGGTCCGATGCAGGAGTGACGGCTCGCTCTCGGTGAAGCAGTTGACCCCGACTACGAGCTGCTCACCCGTCTCGATCCGGCGGAGCCGTTCTGCCTGGGAGGCGACGAGCCGTGCCTTGAGCTCGTCTATGGCTGCAAAGGCACCTCCGCGTGCGAGCACGTCGTCGAGCTCGCTTGTCGCGGCCGCGACGATCTCGGAGGTCTTGTCCCCCACGACTTTCGAGCCCTCGAACAGGTCCTCGTACTCGAGGATGTCGGACTCGAAGGCCAGCACCTGCTGGATGCGGAGCGACCACTGCTGATCGAAGGGCCGGGGGAGACCGAGAGCCTCGTTCCAGGCGGGCAGCTGGATGGCCCGAGCCCGCGCGCTGCGCGAGAGGGTGACTCCGAGCATCTCGAGCACGATCCGCTGGACGTTGTTCTCGGGCTGCTGCTCGGTGAGGCCGAGCGAGTTGACCTGCACGCCGTAGCGCAGCCGCCGGAGCTTGGGGTCCTGCACGCCGTAGCGCGTCGTACAGATGTGCTCCCACATCTTGGAGAACGCCCTCATCTTGCAGGTCTCCTCCACGAAACGTAGCCCCGCGTTCACGAAGAAGCTGATCCGGCCCACCACCTGCGGCATCTCGGCCTTCGTCACCTGGCCGCAGTCGCGCACGGCATCGAGCACCGCGATGGCCGTCGCGAGGGCGTACGCGACTTCTTGGACCGGCGTCGCTCCCGCCTCTTGGAGGTGGTAGGAGCAGACGTTGATAGGGTTCCAGCGCGGCACGTGCCGAAGTGCGTAGGTGATGAGGTCGACGGTGCACCGCAAGCTCGCGGCCGGCGGGAAGATATAGGTGCCCCGGGACAGGTACTCCTTCACGAGGTCGTTCTGGGTCGTGCCGGTCAGAGCCGCAGGTGCGATCCCCTGCCTTTGCGCAGTGGCCACATAGCAGGCGAGCAACCACGGCGCCGTGGCGTTGATGGTCATCGAGGTGTTCATCTTGTCCAGAGCTATGCCCTCGAGGAGCTGGGCCATGTGTCCCAGGTGGGCGATGGGGACACCGACCTTGCCGACCTCACCGGAAGCCTGCGGCGCATCGGGGTCGTATCCGAGCTGAGTCGGCAGGTCGAACGCGATCGAGAGGCCGGTCTGTCCTTTGGCGATGTTCTTCCGGTAGAGCTCGTTGGAGGCCGTGGCCGAGGAATGACCCGAGTAGGTCCTCATCACCCAGGGTTGATCTGCCATAGCCGCCGCAGCCTATGAGCGCGGGTAAGGGTAGAAACCCTCCCCGCTCTTGCGTCCGAGACGGTGAGCCGCGACCATGCGGCGGAGCCGCGGCACGGCTGCATAGTTGGGGTCGCGTCGCTCCTCGTAGAGGGCGTCCATGATGGCGAGCGAGGTGTCCAGTCCGACGAGGTCGAGGAGCGCGAACGGTCCCATCGGGTAACCGCAGGCTCCCTTCATCGCCTCGTCGATGTCCTCCATGGAGGCGACCTGTTGGTCGAGAAGGCGAACGGCGTTGTTGAGGTAGGGAAAGAGAAGTGCGTTCACGACGAAACCCGCCTGGTCCTTCACCACGATCGCCTTCTTCCCGCACGCTTCGGCGAAGCTCCGAGCCTCCTCGACCGTCTTGTCGGCGGCGGTGATGGGCCGGACGACCTCGACCAGCTCCATGACCGGTGCAGGGTTGAAGAAGTGAATGCCGCACACCTTCTCCGGGCGAGTCGTCGCCATCGCGAGCTCCACGACCGGCAGGGTCGAGGTGTTGGTGCCAAAAAGCGTGTGAGGGTCGCATATGCGGTCCAGCTCCAAGAACACGTGCCGCTTGGCGGCCATCTCCTCGACCACGGACTCGATGACGATGTCGCAGCCCGCCAGGTCATGGATGTCGGAGGTAGGTGTGATCCTCCCGCCGGCCTCTGCTGCCTCTTCGGCACTGATCGCGCCCTTTTCCACCCGTCTGGCGAGCGAGCGGCGGATGCGGGCGACGGCCTCCTCGCACTGCGCCAGCTCTCGTGACCTGAGCACGACGTCGTGGCCAGACAGCGCCGCGCACTCGGCTATTCCTGTCCCCATGATGCCCGAGCCGACAATGCCGAGGGTGCTTGGGGTCATGGACGAAGATTACTTGTGCCTAGCTCGACCTTGGCCCTAGGCGGCTCTGTCCTTGCCCGGTATCTCGAACAGCTGTTCGTGGCAGTCGACA
>CAZAMA010000291.1:0-3474 GCA_964485645.1 uncultured Acidimicrobiaceae bacterium
GTGCTTGCTTACGAGGCGGTCGATGAGGGCGGTGTGGGATACGTGAGCGTCGGGCCGACCTTCGGCGCGGGCGGCTTCTACTCCTTGGACGCGTTTCGGCCGGAAGCCCAGGGTGCTCTCAATCTCCGCGACAACCAGGTGAAGCTCAAGACTGGCTGTCAGCGTTCAGAACTGTTCGTGTGGCTGGACGTCGGGACGGGACAGGTGGCTCTCTCTTCTGTGCACATCCCGCCGTTCGACCAGACGCTCGGGGATATCGCCGCACCGTCGCTCCCGAACGGATGTACGGGGGTGTGGGTGGCATCTCCAGGGGGAAATGCCGCGTGGCCGGCTAGTCACGTGATCTTTGGTGACCCTGCGGGGTGGCGCCTCGTTCGGTCAGACCGACCTCTCTGACTACATTCACCAGGACCGAAGCTGACGGCGGAACACGCGCAGGCTCCGGCCAGAACGAACGTGTGCAGGTGAGTGGCCCGCCGTCAGGGTGTTCCGAGAGTTGGGCCCGACTCGTCTGTTGCGAATGTTTCGACTATTGCGAATACCTCGCCAATGAGGCAAACTAAGTACAGGCAACGCCGAGGAAGGTCGCACCGAGAGGACATACGCCGTGGCCAGAGTCACAGCAGTAGTACGAGAGATCGAGTTACCGGACGAGACGGCAGCTGAGCAGGCTGCACAGGCCGTCCACGATCTGAGCGAGTTTCTACGCGCTCATCCGATGCCGACAACGCGAGTTCAGCTCTGTGCCGACGACGCTGAAGAGACGAAGGTCGTCATTCCGGCCGTCGCTTTCCGGTTCTTCGTTGATGTGCTCGCCGAGCTAGCGAACGGCAACGCCGTGACAGTTGCCCCCGTCCACTCCGAGCTCACTACGCAGCAGGCAGCAGACCTGCTAAACGTTTCGCGCCCCTACCTGGTCAAGCTCCTCGACGAAAAGCAGATCCCGCATCGGCGTGTCGGCAACCGACGGAAGGTCCTTTTGACCGATCTTCTTGACTACAAGCGGCGCGACGATCGTCATCGGCAGGAGATCCTCGACGAGTTGACTCGCGAGGCCGCAGCGCTAGGTATGTACGACAGCTGAAACACTGGGCCGATGGCGTTCACGGCCTTGTACGACGCGAATGTGCTCCACCCTGCCTCGATGCGAGACTTCTTGATCCGCCTTGGCCAAACCGGCCTGTTTCGCGCGAGATGGACCGAGCAGATCCTCGACGAAATGGTCGAGAGCATCCTTCGGCGTCGACGGGAACTGGACGCTGACCGCCTGGCACGAACCCGGTCGTTGATGTGCGAAGCCGTGCCGGACTGCCTGGTGATCGGATACGAACCTTTGATGGAAGGACTGGAGCTCCCCGATCCGGACGACCGCCACGTGCTCGCGGCGGCGATACGCTGCAGCGCCGAGGTCATAGTGACGTCCAACCTGAAGGACTTCCCTGCACCGGCTCTCGACCCCTTTAATATTGAGGCTCAAAGCCCCGACGCATTCGTGCTAAACGTCGTCGACCTCGCTCCCGGGCGGGTCGCGACCGTCGTCCAGCAACAAGCGTCGGCTCTGCAGCGGCCGGCCGTCGGCGTAGACGAGCTACTAGATCGGCTTGCCGGAGACGGCCTTCCACTGGCGGTGGCGGCCCTCCGCGCGGAGTTGAGCCCGTGACGTGCCGGCTGGGACGGCCTGCGTTGATACAGCCGTCCGTCAGACTAGAAGAGACATGACCAACACCCCCATTACCGATGACCTGGACGACGATCCGTCGCAGCGGATCGCCCTAGTGGTCGACGCGGCGATCGGGGCTCTCCTCGATCCGCTGGAGTTCCGATCGAGGTTGGCTCAGATAGATGACGACAATGAAGGTCACCTGCTCGCTTTACGGACCGCCTTCTTGTACGTCACGCCGCATGGGCGGCGAAGTTCTCAGCAGCCGTACTTTCGACCGTGGATCGAGACATCGGCTGGAAGCAGTCCTGCGCCGCTGAATGAGATACCGAGCGAGCTTCGCTCTATCTGGGAAAGGTACGCCGCTCTTCTCACCTCACCCGCCGCTCGAGCCAGACTGCACGATCTTTGCTTTGAAACTAGGCAGGGCGTGGTACACGCTCACGCCAGGGCGGCTGTGGAGGCGTATCTCGAGGTCACGGCTCTCGCGACGGCCGATGAGGACGGAGAGGACACTCGACCCGGACGGGGGATCGCAGCGGTGCATGCCCTTCAACGAGCGCTCGACCTCTCTCGGCGGACGAACCAGGCAGACCTTGGCGACCGGGTGATCGCTAGCCTGCTTGATCTCTCGCGACGAGCGCTAGGCGACCCGGTCGCGCCGCCGGGAGTCGTGTTGGGCTATCTAGACCTGTTGGCCGCAGATCGCAGCCAGATTGCCGAACTTCCCGAGCTACTGCAGAACGCGCGGAGCCGTTGCGCGGACGACGTCTGGCATACCGGCTCCGTCATTGACCTCCAGCTGAGGCGCGCTCCTGACGACGCAGCACGAGAGGCCTTGCGTCGTGATCTCGTTGAGTCAAGATTGGCGGCGGCCGACCGTGAGGTCCCGCCGATGAACGCCTTCTTGCACCTAAAGGATGCGGCGGAGCTCGCACAGAAGTGGGGATTCAGCGACCTGGCGGATCGGGCGATCTCGCGGCTTCAGGAGACCTCAATTGACGATCTCGGGCTGACGGCTAGGCGGACGCCGGTCTCGTTGCCGAAAGAACTGGTCGACGGGTTCCTCGACCAGTTCACGAACCGTGCGTCCTGGCAGGAAGCAATCGAAGTTCTCCTCCTCGTTGATCCGCCAACCGGCAACGTCGAACAAAACCGCACCCAGGCCAGCCAGATGCCTGACATTGCACCGCTCTCCACCAGCTTGCCTCGCTTGCGGCTTGGCCCGGACGGCATGCCGCGCGTGGCTTCTCCCGGGAACGATCCAGACGTGCTGCTGGCGGACGTCGAGGCGCAACGTCTCCAAATCCAAGGTCCGATCTACATCGAGGCACTGCGGCGGATCGGTGAGAAATGGGCTCCGAGCGAAGAGGAGCTGGCTTCGTTCTTTGCGGAGGCACGTCACGTATCCGAACGACTCGCCGCAGCCCTCGCCCGCGGCGTGAGCCGATTCTTCGCTGAAGACTATGAAGCTGCCACGTACACGTGTACGCCGAAGGTCGAGCGACTGGCTCGCGAGCTGCTGCTGAGCGGAGGCGTAGCCGTCTTTCGCGTGCCCATAGGTGACAGGGGCGGGCAGTACCCCGGCCTCGGCGCAATGTTGAGCACTTTGCTGGAACGGGGTGTCGATGAGTCGTGGATTCGGTTTATCGACACGCTCCTCAGCCGCCAGGAGGGACTCAACTTCCGCAACGAACTCTGTCACGGCTCGGTGGATGATCCCGCTCCCGCGGTCGCAGGCTTGGTGATCGTGGCCGTGATGTACCTCGCGCACGGTGTGGGCGTAGCAGGTGACGCCCGCGGGGCAGAGTCGG
>CAZAMA010000292.1:0-3472 GCA_964485645.1 uncultured Acidimicrobiaceae bacterium
GAAAGCTGGGCCGGGCTGGTCGTTGCCGGGTTCTCGAGGTCGTAGATCTCGCCGGGTGGCGAAGCGCTTGTCATTCGCCGGTAACTGGCTGTTCCAATAGTCCTTCGTGCTCATCGGGATGAGCACCTCGTTCACGAGCGGGTTGCCGAGGCGTGATACCTGAATCCAGGGACCCACCTGGACTCCGTCGTATCCATTTACGATAGCCGTCTGGCGGCTTGCGGTAGTCCAGACACCGATCGTGGCAGCGGGATCCTTCGGTCCCGGTACCGTGCCCGTGCTCGTGAGGCTGCCAATGGGCAACTGGATCGCGATGGAGTGCACGTTCAAGCTCGCAGGAGCACTCACCCCTGGCGCTGCCGGCATGGGGATCAGCTGCAGCTCCTGGAACGGCCGGAGCGTCCCGAGGTCGAAGATCGAGCCGAGGTCAACATAGAAACCCTCCGCCCTTTGTCCCGCGAACACCTTCACGCCGCCGGCCAGACTGTGGATTGCGTCGTCCGCGAGCAGCGGGTAGTTCGGCATCGAGCGCGGACCGACGTTGCACGGCGGGCAGCGCAAACCGCTGCCAAGCACGTGCCCGCCGCTGCTGTCGACACGCGTAAGTGAGTAGAGCTGGCGGCGGTTCCAGGTCCGGTCAGTTAGCGTGGTGACGGGACCGGTGTTATAGAGAAACGTGCTGTCGTCCTGAAGGCTCGTGTCAAACTGGAGCTGGAAAGTGATGTCGGCGACGCCGTCACCGTTGTTGTCGACATGGATCTCGTAAAGCACGTCGTTGCCAAACTCGTAGAAGTTCGGGCCGGCTGGCGGAAGCTGGAAGGGAACGTAGTTGGCGACCAAAGCTCAGGTTCGCCGGGCGGTCTTCGAGTTCATCGAGGTGTTCTACAACCGGCAGCGGCTTCACAGCTCGCTCGATTACCTGAGCCCAGCGGAGTACGAGTCAAGGATCCACCACTGCAAGGCCGCTCACGCGGCATAATCAACCTGTCCGGCAAATCGGGGCAACCTCAGCGCAGCGGAGTCTCGGACCTCTGCCGGAAGTCGACCTTGCCCTATAACGTTGAGTGGTTAACTTGAGGTATTCTCGTCGCGTATGGCTTTCCTAACTCCGCGTCTGCGCAGGCCGAAATGGTCCCTGCCCTCAAGTACCCCTGGAGCAGACCTCGGTTCCACGACACCTCCAGGCCGAAGGCGGGAAAGTGACAGGGACTGACTTCGAGCGGCCACCGTACCCGCTTGTCGTTCAGGGGGGCATGGGCATCGGGGTGTCCGGTTGGCAGCTCGCCTCGGCTGTCGGACGCGCAGGCGGGATGGGGGTGGTCTCGGGTGTTGCACTCGACTCGCTCGTCGCCAGACGGTTGCAGGACGGCGACGACGGTGGTCATCTCCGCCGGGCACTTGGGCACTTTCCAGTACCGCAGGTCGCCGCTTCGGTGCTTGACCGCTACTTCGTTCCGGGTGGCCGACGCGCCGGCGCGCCCTACCGAAGCGTTCCCAGACTGACTCTCAATCCAAGTCCGGATCGGGAACGCCTCTCGGTTGTCGCCACCTTTGCCGAGATATATCTGGCAAAGTCGGCGAGTGCCGGTGCCCCGATAGGCATCAACTTTCTCGAGAAGATCCAGCTCGCAACTCCGAGCGGCGCGTATGGCGCGATGCTCGCGGGAGTCGATGCTGTCCTCGTTGGAGCTGGCATTCCTGCACGCCTACCGGCCCTGCTCGACGCGCTCTCGCGCCATGAGCCGGTGCAATTCCCAATCGACGTAGCGGACGCGGGGTCGGCTCGGCACACGTTGGGTTTCGATCCCGGGGTCCTCCTCGGACCACGTCTTCCGGAGGTTCGGCGACCACGCTTCTACGCGATCGTTTCCTCCCATACGCTGGCCACCTATTTGGCCCACCACGAGGAGACCCGCCCGGACGGCTTCATAGTAGAAGGCGCTATTGCCGGGGGGCACAACGCTCCGCCTCGTGGAAATCTCCATCTCGACGAGAACGGCGAGCCGATCTATGGCCCGCGTGACGCCCCGGACTTGGATCAGCTTGTGAGCCTCGGTCTCCCATTCTGGCTCGCGGGCGGGTATTCCCGTCCCGAGCGCGTGGCGTTAGCCCGAGAATGTGGTGCTCGCGGCGTCCAGGTCGGCACGCTCTTCGCGCTGGCAGAGGAGTCCGGGCTATCGGCACCACTTCGCCATCAGCTCCTGGCAAAGCTGAGGTCCGGCGACCTGGAAGTCCGCACCGAGCCTTTCGCATCCCCAACCGGTTACCCTTTCAAAGTAGCCCAGCTAGGTGGGACTCTTTCCGAGGAACCAGTTGCCGCCGGACGGCGCAGAGTCTGTGATCTCAGCTACCTCCGCATCCCCTATGCCGATCCAGCAGGGGGGCTCGGCTACAGGTGCCCAGGGGAGCCGGTCGAGGCATATGTCCGCAAGGGAGGCAAGCGCTCCGAGACTACCGACCGCGTCTGTCTCTGTAACGGCCTGATGGCAACAGTGGGGCTCGGCCAGCAACGGCCGGGCGGGCGGACCGAACCGCCCGTCGTGACACTTGGCACCGACATCGACGGTGCGAAGGAGATGCTCAAACGACATCCCGAAGGCTGGAGAGCCGAAGATGTCGTCACCTACCTGACAATGCCAGACTGACCGGAGCGGCGCTTGCTCGGCGCTGCGGCCGGACGGCTAGGCGCCACTACTCCTCATGCCGGCTCTCCACTTCTGGGCGCGTTCTCGGTGTCAGGCGCGTTCTTGGCGTCGTCAAGGGGCGCCAGCGACTGCAGACCACTGACGAAGTTCTTGAGGTCTGCCTCGGTAAAGGGAGTCTTCGGGGGCACAGAACCGGACTGGAGCACGCCCTCGTGGTCAAGGACCCGCTCTATGAACTCTGGCAAGGTGTAGGAAGTGACGCCCACGCAGACTCTCCCGCTCGAGAGCAGTCGCATGTGCTCCGTCCCGGCCAGGGGCCAATCCGACCTTGCAAAGGCGTACCTCGATATCCGGTAAGCGCCTACTTTCAAGGTGGCGTCCCGCTTCCATAGACGTCTGAACCCCCGGTAGGAGCGCACGACATCGACCTGCTCTATGCCAGGATAGTCAAGTGACTCGAGGCGAGCCAGCACCCTCGGTATGAGCACTGCAGCCTCAGCGCCAAGCTTTGTTATCGAAGCATGTCGAGCGGCTGTTCGGGCTTCTCGGCTACTTCTTTCGACATCGCGCCGAGCTGCTTCGCGGGCTGCTGCGATACGGTCAGCTTCGTTCTTCCGACTCATCAGCACACGCTCCCTTCGCGGCAGTGCCCACCTTAAGGGACGGCCGCTGTTAGGGGCCTGATTACCTGAACACCCTGGCAACCTCATCGGCCATGCTCTTTGACGACGCGGTTGGCCGGCGGGAGCATCACTTCGCGAAGATGAGATGTCCCTGAACGCGAGAGGACCCCTCCCCACAAGTTGATCGCCGGTGACGGGAGGGGT
>CAZAMA010000293.1:0-3453 GCA_964485645.1 uncultured Acidimicrobiaceae bacterium
TCGACAACGAGGCCTTCTGCATGCGCCTTGCCCGACACCTCGGACTTCCGGTTGCCGACGTCGAGACCATCAAGGTCGACGGTAGGGCACTGATCGTTGTCTCCCGCTATGACCGCCTGGTGGGGGCCGACGGCCAGGTGGAGCGGATTCATCAGGAGGATCTATGCCAAGCGACCGGGACCCCGCCCGCAAGTAAGCACCAGGAAAACGGCGGACCCAGTCTCCGGACCCTCGCCGGCATCCTGACGGCCACCGATCCGGACTCGCTTCCGAACCTCCTGCGAGCCGTCGTCCTCCTTGTCCTCGTCGGCAACGGGGACGCCCATGGCAAGAACTTCTCCTTCCTGCACACGCTCTCCGGTGCCGTCCGCCTGGCCCCCCTTTACGACGTCATGTCGACCCTCTATTACGGCGACGACCGCCTGGCTATGTACGTCGACGACGTGCGCCGCACGGACCGCGTGACAACCGACCGCATCCTCAACGAGGCCAACTCGTGGGGAATCGCAAGAAAGGCTGCCGCCGAGCTCGCCGGCGACCTTCTCGCAAGGGTCCCGGATGCCGTCGAACGAGCCCTCTCCCAGACGCCCGGAGTGCCCGACGGTATCCGGCAGATCGTCGCATCAAATCTCGATGAGCTCCAGAAGTCCTCCTGACCTCTGCACGTGTCGAGCAGCGCAGTCACTTAACACCTTCGCAGGGATCGCCCGGGCTCAGGTATCTGGCGGAGCTCAGGTGTCGGCCCGGTTGAACTCCAGCCATCCTGCGGCGAGCATGATCACCCCGAGCACGGCCACCACCCCGGCCTCGAAGCCGATCGGCAGGTGCCAGCTCCCCCAGGTAACCCCGGGGTCGAGAGTCCTGCGCGCCGCCGCGCTCAAGTGCAGGTGGGCAAACACGACCCGGCGGATCGGGTCGACCGCGTAGGTCAGAGGATCCATCCGGTTGAGGACCGCGAGCCATGTCGGCAGTCCCGACACCGGGAACATCGCCCCCGAGATGAAGTACAGGGGCATGATCACCATCTGTATGAGCGCCATGAAAGAGGTCATCTGCTTGATGCGGGCCGCCATCATGATCCCGAAAGCCGTGAGGGTGAATGCCAGAAGCAGTTGCAGCCCGACGATCTCGAGGAGCATGACGGGGTCATAGGGCACGTGCACCAGCCCCGCCATGGCGACCACGATCAATCCCTGCATGCCTGCGACAGTCGCGCCACCGAGACACTTGCCGATAACGATCGAGCCGCGCCGCACGGGCGCGACGAGCATCTCCCGCAAGAAGCCGAACTCGCGGTCCCACACGATCGAAGCGGCCGAGAAGATGGCGGTGAACATCACGGACATGCCGAGGATGCCGGGGTAGAAGAAGGTCTTGAGACTGACCCCGTGGGTGCCTCCCGAGGCAAGGGAGTTGAGGCCGGCGCCGAGCACGAACAGGAACAACAGCGGCTGCACCACCTGGGCGACGATCCTCGTCCGATCCTGGAGGAACCGGGCCAACTCGCGCTGCCACACGATCTTCACCGCGCGCAGGTCGCCGGCCAGGCGCCGCTCCGGCGAGCGGGTCGGCGCGAGGTGATGCCGGCTCGCCGGCCCGCCCGACGCCGGCAACCCGGCTCCGGCGTCACGAGAAGAGCTAGTGGTGACAGCCATCGGCTACCTCCTCCTCGTCGCTTGGCGGATCATGGGGCTGTCGCGAAGCTTGTCGCCACCCGTGGCCTCGGCATCGCGAATGGTCGTGCCGGTGTACTTCATGAAGACGTCGTCGAGGGTCGGCCGGGCGACGTTGACAGACAGGATCGGAACGCCCAACTCGGCAAAAAGGCGAGGGACGAACAGCTCGCCCGATGCCACTGAGAAGGTGACCATCCCCTCGAGGATCTTGGAGGTGATCTCGAAGTGTTCGGTGAGCCGCGCGATCGCGGCAGCGTCGTCGGCCGTGCGGATCTGCAACCGGTCCAGGCCCACGCTGGCCTTGAGCTCCTCGGGGGTACCAAGAGCGACGATGCTGCCGTGATCCATGATCGCGATCCGATCGCAGAACTCAGCTTCGTCCATGTAGTGCGTCGTCATGAAGATCGTCGTGCCCTCGGCCCGGCGCAGCTCGTTGATGTAGCTCCAGATCGAGGACCTCGTCTGCGGGTCGAGGCCAACAGTCGGCTCGTCGAGGAAGAGCACGACTGGGCTATGCAGCAGGCCACGCGCGATCTCGAGCCGGCGTTTCATCCCGCCCGAGAAGGTGGACACCCTGCTCTTGCGCCGCTCCCAAAGACCGACCATCTCGAGCATCTGCTGCTGGCGCGCTGGAACCGAGGCACGTGGTACCCCGTAGAGCTCGGCATGGAGGCGCAGGTTCGCCTCGGCGCTCAGATAACCGTCGAGAGTGGAGTCCTGGAACACGAGGCCGATATTGCGCCGGACCGAGTCCCGCTCTAAGCGCACGTCGAACCCGGCCACGTGCGCCACCCCAGCCGTCGGGGTCACAAGCGTGCAGAGCATGCCGATCGTGGTGGACTTGCCGGCCCCGTTGGGCCCAAGAAACCCGAACGTCTCCCCAGGCGCCACGTCGAGATCGATACCCTTGACCGCCTGCACCTCGCCGTAGGTCTTCGTCAGGCCGCGCAGGCTTATGGCGGACCCGCCGTCGATCTCGGGCACGCCCAACTCGGTCCGTGCTGATGAGGCATGCGCCGCCGGGGCCATCACACAGATCAGCCTAACCCCGGTCTCTTGGATGCACTCCGCTCAATAAACCGCCGGCGCGACCTCGGCACTGAGCCCAGGTATTTCACCGCGCACCACCATCGGCATCAGTCGAATATATCCATGATGACTATCTTGGGATATACTGAACCCATGAGCAAGCACCTGGTCGACATCGACAACGACCTCCTCGCTGCGGCCACGACCATCCTCGGAGCCTCCACGATGAGGGAGGCCGTCAACCGCTCCCTCGAATCAGTGGTGCTGGCTGCTCGGCGCCGTAGCCATGCTGACCGCCTGGAGATAATGGCCGGCCTCGATTTGGATGACGCCTCGGTGATGTCCCGCGCGTGGCGCTGAGCGCGCGGTATCTGGCCGACAAGAGCGCGCTCGCCCGCTTTCCCCATCCGCTCGTCGCGGCTCGGCTCCGGCCGCTCCTCGAAGACGGCCTGCTCGCAACCTGCGCCCTCGTCGACCTTGAGGTGCTGTTCTCCAGCCGGAGCTTGGTCGACTACGAGGCGGTGCTCATGGAACGTCGCAGTCTCGCCAGCGCCCCGATTACCCCTGCGGTGCTCGACCTCGCCATCGATCTCCAACACCAGCTGGCCAGGCGCGGGCAGCACCGGCTGGCCATCCCCGACCTCATCATCTCGGCGGCCGCCCGGTCGGCCGGGCTCATCGTCCTTCACTACGACGCCGACTTCGAACGGGTCGGGGCCGTCGGTGGCGCCGAACATGAGTGGGTCGC
>CAZAMA010000294.1:0-3444 GCA_964485645.1 uncultured Acidimicrobiaceae bacterium
GTCGTTCTGCCGCGGGAGGGGTCCTCCTCGCTCATGCGGCAGAACATCGGCAGCAGGTAGCGCGCGTCCAGGCACTGCCCAGTGACGCGGTAAAGCTCATCCTCGCCTAGCGCGCCGCGCATGCGGGCTGCCTGTCTTTCGGCTCGGCCGTCCTCCCAGGTGACGGCTGGCCCATTTGGCAGACCCTTGTCATTAAGTGTCACAAGGGTCGGGATCATGCCCGTGAGGCCAATGCCGGCCCACGATCCCCGGTCACTCTCGTGCGCGAGCTCGGCGACAACGACCTCCAGGCTGTCAATCCAGTCGCCAGGGTCCTGCTCGGCCGCTCCCGGCGCTGGACGGTGGGTCGTGTAAGGCGACATCGCCTGGCCTACCACAGCCCCCCTCTCGTCAAGGACGACCCCTTTCAGGCTCGAGGTTCCGAGATCGACTCCGACATACGCGGGACCTCGGTTCACAAGGAGACGCCTTCGGGCGACTCCGGTTTCGAAGCAAGCTTGCTTTCGACACTGTCGCCGTGACTCAGCTTAGGCTCGGAGTAAAAGCGTGCCTTGCCGACGCGTGAGGAGATGAACGAGAGCACCAGGCCGAACGCGGCGAAGCCGAAACCGAACCCGAGCTCGACTCCATTAAGGGCGTTCGTCGCGAGCTCGTAGATGATGACAAAGGCCATGAAGGCCGCCCCGATCCCCGGCATGACGCCACCAAGGAAGAAATCGGGCCAGCTCGACATGACCGATCGCCGATAGCACCAGATAGCTGTTCCAGCTGTGAGTAGGTAGAACATCGCCGCTATGAGGCCAAGGGTGCTCACGATGTCGCCGAGCGCGGTACCGATCGAGCCGACGAGCGTGGAGCCCCAGAGGAATACGACGTTCAACAGACCGACGAGCACAGTCGCGTTCATCGGCGTGCGGTAGTGAGCGCTCACCTGACCGAACCACCGGGGAAAGACGCGATCTCTCCCCATCGCAAAGGAGATCCGCCCAGCGCTCACGATCGCGGCCTGGAGCGAGGCGAGCGTCCCTCCGAGCACCGCGACAATCATCACGTCTGCCCAGAAACCCCCGCCGATCCGTTGGCCGATATACGCGAGCACGTCCGCGGCGTGGGCCTGTATAACCGAGATCGGTGCCGCCCCTTGCAGGGCTACGACTCCGACGGAGTAGATGACGAACAACAGCACGACGCTGGTAATGGCGGCAGATCCCGCGGCTTTTCCTTCCACCTCTTCGCCGACATAGGCAGCTGTATCCCACCCGGAGTAGAGGAAGATCGCGATCAGGATGCCGGAGATGAGAGCGTGAAAGCCTCCAGCACCGCTTATGGTGAACCAAGCCGAGGTGATATGAACTGAATGACTGATGTGCCCGCTGTAGATGAGAACGACCGCGGTGACGCAAAAGCCGAGGAGGACCGTGTACTCAAATATTGCCCAGGTCCACTGGAAACGGGCCGAGATCTTGATTCCCACAGCTGCAACGACGAGGACAAGGATGTTAAGTACGGTCCCAACTAGCGCGGTGTCATACTTGTCGTTGGCCGCCGCGCTGGAGAAGAAGCTCAGCAGGTAGGAACCAAGGATTGGTGTGAGGCTGACTGTCCCGATCGTGTAGTACATCAACATGATCCAGCCCGAGAAGAAGCCTGCGTGCGGATTGAGCGACCTCCCCACCCAGGAGTAGGTGGCTCCCGCGCTCGGCTGCCAGGCATTGAGGCGTTGGTAGCCGATCGCAATGCCGATCATCGGCACGAAACAGATCGCGATCGGCAAAAAGCCGGCGAACGCGACCGCCAGCACGATGGCTGCGAGCGATGTCGCGATGCTCTGCGTCGGCCCCGAGCTCGCCATCGCCAGGATGACGGTATCTCGCATATGGAGAGCTCCGGCAAGGAGGCCGGCCTCTCCTCTCTCAGCCGCGGTGGCCCCTCCATTGAGTGTGGACATGGCTACTCGTCTCCCCCCTTGCTCGGTACTGCGTCGATCTGCGAGACTGTCCAATCCTTCGTCGCCGGGTTGATGATGAGCTCACGTGTCGCCCCACTTGGCAGGTAGAAGGCGAAGTCCGAGGCCGGATATACCTGTTCGAAGCAGTCGAACGGTCGCCCACCGGGGTCGACGCTGAGCCCGCGAATGCGCACCACGCTCGCCCCGGTGCCCAAGCTGAGCAGTCGGCGCTGCTCGTCGGTCGGCGACACCACCTCGAGGTACTGCTCCTCGGACGCGTCCTCGAGCAAATAGCGCCGTGCGAGCAGGCCGTAGAGCGAATCCGTCACCTCTGCGCCATAACGATCGAGGTCGGGCGCGAGCTCGACCGGGATGGCTGCGGTCTCGACGACCATCGGGCGGCCGTCGAGCAGACGTTGGCGATGGATCCACCAGACGCGTGCGCCGTTAGCGAGTTTGAGCGCCTCGCGGAGATCGTGTGACGGCAAGCCGGCTGTAAGGCTCAGCACCCTCGTGCCGACTCGAATCCCCGCGGCTCCACTCGAGACCGTGCCGAGCAGACCACCCGAGCGTGCCGGCTCGGCCGTGATCCTTGGTCGAGCCAGGAACGTCCCGACCCCCTGGTGACGCCGGACCCGGCCTTGGCGTTCGAGCTCTGTAAGGGCGCGCGTGACGGTGATGCGACTCACGCCGGCGAGCTCACACAGCTCGGCCTGGGTAGGCAGCAAGTCGCCCGGGACCAGCTGGCGCTCGGTGATCGTCTGTTCGAGCAGATCGATCACCTGCTCGTAGCGCAGGCGCGACGGGGCGGTATCTCTCAGTCTCGGGCCGTTACCGCCCCGCCTCATCTGCCCGAGATCTATAAGCGTCACGTCTCCCCCTTCTTCCCGTCAGCGAACTAGTCGATATTCTTGGGCTATCCGAGCCGAGGGGACTTCTTCGCGAGAGCTGTCATCGCGTCGCCTGCGGCGTCAAGGGTCTCGTCTATGTCTTCGTCGGTGTGGACGAGGGAGACAAACAGGTTCTCGAACTGGCTCGGATGGAACAGCACGCCCCGCATCACCATCTCCTCGTACCATCTCCGAAAGAGCACCGTGTCGGCATAGCGCTCGGCGTCGCGCCAGTTCCTGATCGGATGCTCGCTGAACCACAGCTGGAACACAGTCCCGAGCCCCTCGATGGTGACCGGCAGCCCACTTTTGTCCGCGAGGGATCGCAACCCTTCTTCGAGTCGGTAACCGAGCTTTGTCTGTCGCTCGTACAGCCCCGGCTCCGCGAGCACGTCCATTGTCGCCGCGACGGCCGCGCACTGGATGACGTTGGCGTTGTAGGTGCCCGAGTGGGAGTAGCGGCCGTCTGCGATCATGGCCATCACTTCCTCGGTGCCGCCGATCGCCGCCACAGGGAAACCACCGCCAAGACCCTTGGCGAGAGTGGTGATGTCGGGCATCACGCCGTAGTGCTCCTGCGCGCCGCCCCGGGCGAATCGAAACCCT
>CAZAMA010000295.1:0-3400 GCA_964485645.1 uncultured Acidimicrobiaceae bacterium
AGCAGCGTTCATGGGCGCGGCCCCGGCCACCATCCACCGCAACATGGGATCGGCTGGATAGAGCCCCCTGTCGGCCATGTTGATGAAGCGCAGGCGATTGTCCTTGACGGACCTTACCGCTCGCTCGGTCGCGGCGTCGCAGTGATCACCGATCACGAGAATCTCGAGTCTCTCGTAACTCTGGTGGACAGCTGAGGCGATTGCTCGATCGGCTACTAGCGGGCCTCTGTTGAATGTGGCGATTCGTACCGTGACGAGCGGCTCAGGTTCGTCAGTCGCCGTCCAGCAGAGGTCATTGCCGCGACGCGTCTGGATCAAAAAACGACGTTCGTCTTCAGCCACAAGGTGTGTCCGAACTAGTTCGCCGAGATATTGCCAGGGGGCCTTCTTCAAGTACGAGAACTGGTATCCCTGGAGCCGCAGCCGCCGGCCGACCGCCCGACGCACTGATGTTCGCATGAGGTTCCGCTGCCCTTCTGGCACAAGGCGCGCACTCATCTCAGTGACCATGTAACCAGCATGCCACCTGTCCAGCCCTTCGTGTATTTACGTGACCCCAGTTATCAGACTGCCCGTACACCGCGGAGCATCGCTACGAGAGCGCAACGGCCGCTGTGCCTCAAGAGCGCGAGCCCGAGGGCTGCGCTGATAGCACCGCCAAGAGCGAGACCGACAAGCAGGCGATCCCAGCCGGCACCGAGCCCAAAAGCGGGGCTCGAGGCAAGTGCTGCGATGACGCCGCCGAGTCCGATCGCCGAAAGGGCCTCCGTGACTGACCGGCGCGCACCACCCTTGGAGAGCTCGTGGCGCACAATGATCGGGAAGACGATCACGTTCGACACGACTATCGTGAGCAACGTGGCGTAGGCGGCGCCTATGGGGCCGATCGCGACTGCGAACGCGATTGTAAGGGCGACATTGGCGATGGCCTCGATGCCGACTAGCCAGATGAACACGGTCTGTCGGCCGCGCGCCACTAGCAGGAGGCTGAGCCCGTGGACCGGAACGTTAGCGAGCCAGATGCCACAGAAGATGACTAGGACATCCTCGCCAAGAGCGGAACGGTGGCCAGTCACGACCAGCACCACATCTACGCGAAGCACGATCGTAGCCGCGAAGATCGCCCCAGCGATGAACGCCGTTACGCGGGTCAGTAAGCGCGTCGCGCTCTCCTGCCCATCGAGATCCGTGGTGCCAGCCAAGTGCGGGTACACCGTGTCGTACCCCGTGAAGAGCAAGGCCGTAGCCTGCGTCGGCACAATCGAGCCAGCGCGATACATTCCGACGGCAGCAGCGGTCGCAACAGCGCCGACGACGATCAAATCGGTCGCCGAGATGACTTGGCCGGCTACCGACAAGACAAGCAGGGGTGCGGCGAACGATGCCACCCGGCGGATTCCGCCCCAACTCAAGCGCCGGGGAAGGAGACGGAACCAGCGCTCGTGTCTCCAGACCCACCAAGCGCAGTAGCCTTGTGAGGCGAGCGCGCTTGCGAGGAAGCCAGCTCCTAGCGCCACGAGATGCAGATGGTCGATCGTGACGACGACGACCGCTATCTCGACGCCTGTACCGAGAAGCCCACCGATTGCGGGAACTTGGAATTGGCGCCTGCCTGCCGGGATGCCCGAGAACGATGCAGTGCCGAGGTTGAGCGCTACCGAGAGCCCAACCAGCACTACTAACAGAGGTACCTCCTTTACCGCGAAGGAGCGGCTGTGGGCGAGTGTCGCCACGACGGCCGTAATGCCGGTGGCGCCAAGGACGGCAGCTCCCCACACGGCGTACGTCGTATGGGCTGACTCGACATCCCTTCGAGCTTCATCTCGTTCAGTGTCGGAGAACGACGGCGAGTCACGCGCAGTCGCCCGTATTAGCCAGAGCCTAAGGCCGAAGTCTACGGTGCCGAACACTCCGACAACTGTGGCCACCAGCGCGTAGAGTCCGTAGGCAGAGGCTCCGAGGTGGCGGAACGAGAAGCCAAGAAGGAAGAGCCCGGCGATCGCGGAGGCTCCTGCATTCATGTAAAGCCAGGCGGCGTTGCGGCCGAGACCGGTGACCTGAAGCGCTTCCGGTTGCGATCCCTCCTCGGGTCCCGCTGGCGAGGGAAGCATCGTCACGCTATTGGCGGCAGCGAGGCGGTCGAGGAAATGCTAGTCGGGGGCGCCACCGATCCTAGATCGACCTGGGCAGTGTTCGAACACGCCGACATTGCGGGCGATTGTACGACCTGGTTCTGCAGGAGCGTCGATTTGCCGGCCACCCCGCAGGCGCGATCTGGAGTCTCGCCGCAGTAGAGCATTACTGCCACAACATAGACTGTCCCTGCCGATGACAAAGTCCCCGCTACTGGCCATGTGAGGTCTCCGCTCGTGGCCAACAAAGATCCTCGCGTATGGCGAGCAGAAGTCCCCGCCCCTCGCTGAACCATCCGCCCGCGGTGCCCCCTCCGGCCGGCACGACGCTTGCCGCCGCGATCTCGAGTGCAGTCGCCTGACGAAAGGGTCGCAGCAGGTGGGCGCCGGCAGGTATCCGCGCCACAGCGAGCGCTCGGTGCTACAAAACGTGCATGACCGAAGCCCAACTGTTGGACCGGGTCCGTCAGCTGCGTAAGGAGGGGCGGTCACCGAAGGAGATCGCCCGTTGTCTCGGGGTCTGCCCGGCGACGATCTCACCTCTCGTTCGCGCCCTCGCCGACGAGCGTTCGGCCGCGGCCAGCGAGCCCGCCGTCGCCGGTTGCTGGGTGAGCCCCGGTTGGAGCATCGGGCTTGGTCTCGAGGGCTTCGCCGACTGGCCTGGACTTGGAGTCAGCTGCCCGGGCCAGTCGGGGCTGGCCCGCGTGCTCGTGGCCCGTGAGCACCGGTACGGGCGCGTTACTGTGTGCGGGTATCTCGTGGACACCTGGTGCCTCGGGGTGAAGAGCACCATCGGGCCGCGCGTCATTAACCTCTCGGAGCTGCCTGGCTTCGTGAAGAGGTACTTCGGCGCGTTTGAGGGTGAGGCGCTCGCGGCACCGATCGAGCTCGCCCAGCACCTCGTGCTCGGCGCCATCGCCTATGCGCACGGGCTTGGATTCGAGCCGGAGGCGGGTTTCTCGGCAACCGCCGGCCACCTCGGGTCCCTCGACGGCCCGAGCGCCATCACGTTCGGCAAGGAGGGAAAGCCCTGCTACATGGAGGGACCCTACGACAACTCAATGCGGAACATGAGGACTCTCGAGCGCTCGGTCGGGAGGGACAACTTCACCTTCATGGTCTCTCTCGACTGATCCGGAGCGCGGCGGCGTGACGGATCGACGTTGCCTGCGCCGCGTGACATCGCAGGGCCGGGAAAGTCTCAGCCGGCGATCTTTGTGTAGGAGATAGTCGAGGACGCCGGGGGTGCGGTCACCACGACGTGCTCG
>CAZAMA010000296.1:0-2827 GCA_964485645.1 uncultured Acidimicrobiaceae bacterium
GGAGGGGCGGCAGCAGGCCACGGCCTAACCGTCGGGCTCGACGCCTGGGGAATTTCGGTGATCGACCGTACCGCCGCGAGCCCTCCTCTCGAGGAACCTCACGAATACCTGTGGAGACGAAATCGCCCTTATTTCAAGGGGAATCTCGCTACGCTGTTCCCGTTAGACGGGAACGAACAACGGCCAGAGTTAGCGGCATAAGCATTCTTCTCTAGAGCGGTTCAGCGGGCGTCGCCAACGTCGCTTTACCTTCGTTTTGGCTGCGTCGTAGACACATTCTCTGGAGTGTCGCCGACGAGTTCATCATGATCAAGCCAACCTTCGGCCTCGTTGATGGCGTCGACCGACAGTTGTTGGAGCTCGTCGATCAACTCCTTCAGCCGGCGGTTGTTGTCGAACCAAGACCGGTAGCGCTCGGCTTGGGATCCGGTGAACGCCCGGGTGACGCTCTTGGTTCCGGCCTTTCGCATCCAGGAGGTATACGGCCCGTGGCGATGGCTCGGATCCTTGTGGCACCTGCACGTCAGCGACCCACAGCGGGTCGTGCGCTCCACGAGACTCCCGGGCAGACAGAACTCGAGCTTGGCGATCTCGGCCAGTATCTGACGTTTGCGGGCGTGGGCTCGAGGAGATGCCATGGGCTCTTGTACCGCTTTCTGGGCATCCACCACTCGTCATCTTGAATGACGTACCGTTCAAGGTGATGGGTCATGCGCTTGGATCAGGTGAGTTCCGGGTTCAGCGGCTGGAGATGCCTGACCGCTCAGAGTCGTTCACCGTCCTCGACGCCGGTGGTGTCGTGGCCGCGGCCGAGGCCTTCCTCGCCCACCTCCAGGCGCTCGACCGTTCGCCGCTCACGGTGCGTACGTATGCGTTCTCCCTCAAGCTGTGGTTCGAGTTCTTGTCGATCACAGGTGTCGCCTGGGACGCGGCCAGAGTCGAGCACGTCTCGCGCTTTGTCGCCTGGCTCCGCGCACCGGCACTGAACGTGGTGGTCCTCGATTCGGGTACGCCGACCCGGACGGCCGCCACGGTGAACAAGCACCTGGCGGGATTGTTCAGCTTCTACGACTTCCACGCCAGGAACGGCGTGGCTCTGGCGGATGTCCTCGTCAACTGGCGGCGGTCGTCACGCGGCGGCTACAAGCCGTTCCTTGCTCACGTGAGCGGCGGCCGACCGGTGCCGACCCGGCCGCTCCGCCTCCGCCAGCCGACCCGCCTGCCGAGGACGCTCACGCCCGAACAGGTCGTCGAAGTCGTCCGGGCCTGCGACCACGTACGTGACAGGTTCTTATTGGTGTTGCTCGCAGAGACCGGCATGCGGATCGGTCAGGCGCTCGGGCTCAGGCACGCCGACTTCGTCTCGCACGAGAAGACGATCCGCATCGTGCCGAGGCGCGACAATGCCAATCGGGCGAGAGCCAAGACAATCGACACCGTGGTGCTGCCCGTATCGACCGGCCTCATACGCCTCTACACCGCCTACATGTTCGACGAGTACGGCGACCTCGGCTCGGACTACGTGTTCGTCAACCTGTTCGCCCGCCCATTCGGGGAACCCATGACTTACGACGCCGTCGACAAGCTGGTTAGGCGCCTCCGTGCCCGCAGCGGCGTCGAGTTCACGCTCCACATGCTGCGCCACTCCCGGGCGAGCGAGTGGCTGCGGATGGGTGTGAGCATGGACGTGGTCTCGCGGCTGCTCACTCACCGCTCGTCAGTGACGACATCGAGCACCTACGCCCACCTCGACACCGACGACCTGCGCCGCGAGCTAGTGCGGGCAGGGGCCTTTAAGGGCGACGAGTGACCGCGCCGGCTGCCGACGCCCGGCCAGAGCTAAGGGCAGTCGAGGGTGAAGGACCGGTCGATGGTTACGACCGCGACGTCTGGCGAACCCGCGAGCTCGGCCTTCTCACGACCGGTGGCCGGAGCGAAACACTTTGTTTCAAAGCTATTCATCCGCCTTGGCTACGCGCGGCCGTGAAGAGGTGGTGCCGGCAGCGCTTCGCCGCCAACTATGCCTTCAACACGATCTCGGCTTCCACCCAGGCGATCGGTCGCTTCTCGCAGTTCCTCGCCGCCTGCGATCCGCCCGTCGTGCAGCCCGGGCAGATCGACCGCCAGGTTGTGCTCGATTATCTCGCCTGGCTCGGGCACCAGCCGCTCGCCGACTCGACGAAATCGTTGTCGCGCAGCTTCCTCCGCACGTTCCTCGAAGAGAACCGCCGCTACGGCTGGGTTCCGGCGATAAGGCCCGACGCCGCCGTCTACTTCGACGAGGTCGGCTGGCGGCGATCCTCGCTCCCTCGCTTCGTGCCGGAGTTCGTCATGGGCCAGCTCGAGTCTGAGGCCAACCTCACAAAGTTGCCCGAGCACTACCGGAACCTCGTGATCGTCATTATGGAGACTGGCCTCAGAGTCGGGGACGCCTGCAGGCTGAGGTCCGATGCCGTCGTCAGCGACAGCGCCGGCTGGCCCTGTCTCAGGTTCGAGGCGAGGAAGATGCGCGCTGAGCAGATGGTGCCGCTCTCGTGGCGGGCAGTCGAGGCCACTAAGCGGCAGCGACTACTGGTCGAGGACACGTGGTTGCACGGGTCGCAGTGGATGTTCCCTGCGAAGTTTGACCCCGCCCTGCCCCAGGGCGACGACGCCTTCAGGAGCGCCTTCTCCGGCTGGCAGAGGGCGATCGGGCTGCACGACGAGTCAGGACGCCCTGTTCGTGTCGTTCCCCACCAGCTGCGCCACAGCCTTGGTACCCGTCTTGTGAACCAGGGCGTTCCCCAGCATGTCATCCAGCGTCTATTGGGACATGCCTCAGCAGAGA
>CAZAMA010000296.1:2837-3399 GCA_964485645.1 uncultured Acidimicrobiaceae bacterium
GCCAGCCCGATGATGACCGCTACGTACGCTCGCCTGCATGACGCGACCCTCCGGGCAGAGATGGAGCGCTACTGGGCAGGCCGGGTCGACTACGAGGGCCGCCTGATCGGTTTCGACCCCAGGGCGCTCACAGCCGACGCCGAGTGGTTGAAGCACAACCTCACCCGAGTCTCGGACAGCCTGCCGAACGGCTACTGCGGCCGCCCTCCCCAGCAGGACTGCCCGCACCCCAACGCCTGTCTCACCTGCCCCGACTTCCAGACGACCGTGCACTTCCTCGGCGTTCACCGCCAGCAGGCAGAGGCCACCCGGTCGCTGATATCGGAGGCCGAGACTGCCGGTAAGCACCGTCTGGCCGAGAACCACCGGCGGGTGCTCACGAACCTCGAGAAGATCATCCCGGCCCTGGAAGCTCAAGAAGGCCATGGAGACAGCGCCACCTGAACCTGCCGAGCGGTTGCGGCGGGCAGCCGAGGCGCGTCACGCTGCCACATTGGTGAAAGCGAACAAGGCGATTGCCGATCTCGCCAATGCCGGACGACCGATCACCTTCGGCGGGCTG
>CAZAMA010000297.1:0-3389 GCA_964485645.1 uncultured Acidimicrobiaceae bacterium
TGGAGCCAGCGCCGCGGCTCGATGGTGGCGCTAAGTGTTAAGTTTTCTTTCGGCTCGACGTTACCGGGAGGACAGATTCCCGTCAGTTAGGTCCGGCAGGCTCACGCCCATGCCCACCAAGCACACCCCAATTGAAGATCACGACTACGAATCGGGGCGCTCGCCCGATCCAGGCACCCGCTCGGGACCCGGGAGGAGTCTCGGCGCCATGCTCGTAGCGCTGGCCGCGGGCCTATTGGTGCTGGGGTTGTCGAGCGCCGGTGTTGCCAACGCCGCGTCTCCTCGAGGCTCTAAGTCTGCTGTGACCCTCGTCGTCTACTCGGCGCAAGGATACAACCAGGCCGAGGTCACAGCGTTCCAGCGTGCGACCGGGATTCCTGTCAGCCTGGAGAACAACTCGACCGGACCTCTGGTCACACAGATCGAGGCATCGAGGAACAACCCGAAGTGGGGGCTGTTGTGGGTGGACGGGCCGACGGTGTTCGCGGGTCTCGATTCTCAGCACCTGCTCGTGCGGGGATTCGAGCCCAAGGTCAACTGGGACTCGCTTGGCCGGCAATCTGTACCGAAGGACAAGAGCTACGTTCCGACCGGCGTGACCTTGACGGCGGCGCTCGTCTACAACTCGGCAAAGGTCTCGAAGCCGCCGAGCACCTGGCAGGCGCTTCTCTCGCCGCGCTGGAAGGGCAAGGTCGGGATGAACGACCCGTCGATCTCGGGGCCGACCTACCCATTCGTCGCCGGCATGATGAACTACCTCGGCAGCATAAAGGCGGGCGAGAGATACTTCGAGAAGTTGAAGGCGAACGGCCTGCTTGTCAACCAGACGAACGGACCGACGCTGGCTGCCCTCTCGTCCGGTCAGATCGACCTGGCGCTTGTTCAGAACTCGGCAGGCATAGGGGCGAAGTTCACCGATCACGCCCTCAAGATCAAGTACCTGCCGCCGATCACGCTCTTGCCCAGTTGCATCGGCATCGACGCCAAGGCGCCTCTCGTCGAACGCCAGGAGGCCGAGCGCTTCGCTCAGTACGTGCTCTCGGCAGCCGGACAGAAGGTCATGAAGTCGGGCGATCCGCAGGGCGACTCGCTTTACTACCCGGTTGTCAAGGGGATCAAGAAGCTCCCAGCTGTTCCTTCGCTGAACGGCGTCAAGACTCAGAACATCAACCCGTACCTGTGGGGCTCGCGCCAGGACGCGATCGACACCTGGTTCACCAACAACATCGTTCAATGAACCAGGTGCTGTGAGCACCCTGGCTGACCAAAGCCACCTCCCCTCCCTCCCGGCTCCTACCGAGCCGGGAGGGAGGGGAGCTTCCAGCCACGAGCCGGGAGCGGTCCGTCGCCCCAGGCTCATTGTCGCGAGGATCAGCTCGTTGCTCCGTCCCTCGCTGTGGATCCTCTTGGTCCTACTCATCCTCGCTCCTTGCGCATGCTTCCTGCTCCTGGCTATCTCGCCCCGACTGTTCGACCAGGGAGCGCAGTGGTTCACCTTGGGGTATCTCGGCGGGGTATTCAGCGGTGGCAACGCCCTGGCCCTCACCAACTCGCTCTGGGTGAGCTCAGCCGCCGCGGGACTGGGCCTGGCCGTCGGTTTCCCGATTGCCTGGGCCACGCACCGTACCCAGCTCCCCGGGCGAAGGCTCATCGTCGGTGGAATGTGGCTCGTCCTGATCCTGCCCAGCTGGATCCCTTCGCTCGGCTGGCAGCGGCTCGTGCAGCCGGACGGTGTGCTCACCCGAATCGGTCTCGGGTCGGCGTTTCTCACCCATGCCATCATGGGCCCGTTCGGCGTCGTGCTCCTGCTGGCTCTACGCGCGGTTCCCTTCACCTATCTCGCCATAAGCGTCGGGCTCGGCGGCCTTGGCCAGGAGTTCGAGGACGCGGCACGCATTCATGGGGCTACGCGTGTCCAAGCACTTCGCATCGTTGCGCCAATCCTTGCCCCGGCAATCTTCTCCGCGGTCGCGATCAACTTCGCCGAGTCGATCAGCGACTTCGGGGTCGCATCAACGCTTGCCTTCAACTCGCACTTTCCCATGGCCACGTACCAGTTGTACGCATCCATTAACAACTTCCCTCCGCAGTTTCCCTCCGCAGCCGCGCAAGCCTGGCTCCTCGTAGCAGCAGTCGCGCTCCCCCTCGCCCTACAAGCCAAAGCGCTCCGCGGCCGCTCTTATGCTGTGCTCTCCGGCCGGACAAGGCCGGCCCGGCGACGAGAGCTCACCGTGCCGCAGAAGGTCGTCTACTCCGGCGCCGTCGGCGCGTTCTTCACTCTGGCACTTGCAGTTCCAGCCTTTGGTGCAGTGAGCGGATCACTACTCGCGGACTACGGAGCTTCCTTCCAGGTCTCGTTTGTCAACTACCGTCAGGTACTGGACAATTCAGGTCTGTCGGCGCCTCTCGAGCGCTCGCTCGTCTTCGGGGTCATCACGGCTTCGATCACAGTCGTGGGTGGCGTGATAGCCGCCCGCCTGCTCGCACGGCGGCGGACGCGCTCTACGAAACTGCTCGATTTCCTCCTGCTCGCGTCCGTTGCGCTTCCAGCCGTGGTCTTCGGCGCCGGCTATATCTTCGCGTACAACCTGCCGTTTCTGTCGAGTCTCGGACTCGACCTCTACCAGACGACCACGCTTCTTGTCGTTGCCTACGTTGCGTCGAGCCTGCCGACCAATGCCCGCGTCCTTGTGGGCGCAGTATCCCAAGTCCAGCCATCGCTCCATGATGCGGCTCGGACCCATGGAGCTGGTCCCATACGGGCTTGGGGCCTTGGTGTCCTGCCTGCGCTCTCCCGACCAATCGTGATGGCGTGGCTGCTTACCTTCACCGGGGTATTCCTTGAGCTGCCACTGTCGCAGCTACTCGACCCGCCTGGGGCATCGCCAGTGTCCGTGGCGATCCAGAACAACCTCGGCAACTACCATTTCGGAGTCGGGATCGCCCAAGCTGTCATGGCAGTGGCAGTCGCGCTCGTTGCTGTCTTGCTCGTCCTTGGAGGGTATCGCATGCTCACACCCCGCGGTTGGCGACGGATCGGAGGGGGGAGTCGTGGGTGAGCCCGTCGCCCTGGATCATCTTGTCAAGCTTTACCCTGGCGGGAGCAGGGCGTTGGATGACGTCTCGCTAACTGTCGACCCGGGAACCTTCCTCGTGCTGCTCGGCCCGTCAGGTTCGGGCAAGACGACCTTGTTACGTTGTGTCGCGGGTATCGAGCGAGCCACGAGTGGTCGGATCACAATCGGCTCCGTCGTCGTCGCGGACGACAAGGTCCACTTCCCGCCGGAGCGCCGCGACCTCTCCATGGTCTTCCAGGACTACGGGCTCTGGCCCCATCTCGTTGCCCGTGACAACGTCGCGTTCGCGTCGCGCCGGCATCGGATTGGCCG
>CAZAMA010000298.1:0-3370 GCA_964485645.1 uncultured Acidimicrobiaceae bacterium
GAGGTAACTCTGCAGGTGGGGGTCGGCGACCGAGCCCTGGTGGGTGCCGAGCATCCATCGCTTGGCGAGGGAAGCGACCCGGTGCACGCCAGGGAGCACCATGTGGGCCGGTTGCCCACTGCGCTTCACGTTGATCGGCTGGTGCACGTAGTGGTCCCGCACGGCAGGCGGATAGCTCGGCCAGCCGTCGGTGACAAGCGTGGATCCCTCCTCGACGTTCTCCGTGACGAACCGCCCCAACGAGATTGCCGAGGCGTCGGTGAGCACACCAATGCGACATCGACCGAACCCCCGGGTTTCTCGTCGTTCGACTGCCACGCCAGCCAGGACTTTCTTGCCCTTCTGGCGGCCGCCGCGAAGACCGGGCTCTTCCCCGCCGAAGTAGGTCTCGTCGACCTCGACGGTGCCGGTGAGCCGGTCGCGCCCGGGCCGCACGAGCACTGCGCGCAACCGGTGCAGCATCGCCCACGCCGTCGGGTACGAGCCGATCTCAAGGGCTCGCTGGAGGCTCTGGGCTGAGACGCCGTCCTTCTGGGACGAGAACATCCAGCAGGCTGCGAACCACATCGTGAGCGGCGTCCTGCGCCGATCGAACAGCGTGCCCGCCGTCACCGCCGTTCGCGCCTTGCAGCTCGCGCACTTGTACCCGCCGTCGGCCACAGCCCAGCCTCCGGGGTTCTGGCAGCGAGGACACACGACCCCCTGAGGCCAGCGCAACCAGCTGAGGTAGTCCAGACAGTCCTCGTCGGTCACGAACCAGGACTGGAACTCACCGGTCGAGCGCGGGAAGTGGACTCCACCCCGGGGTTGGGCCGCTCGCATGGCCGTAGCTTAGTCCGCTCAGATGAATACCCACTACGTGAAGACCTCCTTGGTGGCGGGGGTTCAGGACCATCGGGCGACCTTGAGCCTCAAGCCCGACGAACCCGCAGGTCAGCGCCCTGCCCTATGCAGCCGCCCAGGCGGTTGCCCTACTCAATGTCGGCCGGATGCCGGTCGGTCCCGAGAAACTCCGGTCCGGTTGCGCCTTCGGGTTTGTGACCCGAAGATCCGCATTCCTGACGGTGTCCTGTCGGCACTCTGAGGCTCGATGTCGATGCGTCGCGCCGTCCTGCCTGTGCTCCCCCCTGATGGCCACCAACAACCACGCGCGAGACTCGCTCCGTGCCGAGCGAACAACGCGGGAAGCAGCAAGACGAGGACGACACCGACCGGCGGGTCCCCGTTCGCATCCCACCGTGGATGGCAGGCAACAACATCCTCCAGTACATGGACGAGGCCGCGCTCCGGGCCACGGCGGTCGACGCCTCCACGTATCGCTGGAAGCTTGAGACGCGGGAGAGCTACGAGCACCGGCTGCCGAGATTGATGACCGTCGAGCCCATCGCTGGTGCAGCAATGCAAGAGCGCTGGGCCGTACTCGATCAACTCCCAGACCCGGGGGTCGCCTCGGCGTTGACCCTGGAACAGATCTTCGCCGAGCGCGACCGGATCGTCGGAGAGCGCCCTGGTGATGTTGCCGCGCTCGCGGCTGCGCTCAAACTCGTCGTCTGTACCGTGCCCCACGCCCAGATGGCTGCCGCTGCCCGGGAAGGCTATGAGACCTTGGCGACCCTTCCCACCGACTCCGTCCCGCCACCCGTGCTGCCCGACCTGAACGTCAAGTTCATCCGGGTCGAACCGGCCTTGACCAAACGACTTGCTCTCGCCCGAGTGCTCATGCACATCGAAGAGGAGCCCGAGCTGCTCACGACCAAGCCGTCGCCGGCTCCGGGCACCACCGCGTTCGGCTCGGGCTGGCACCTCAGCTCCGATCTTGCGCTCACCCGCGATGCCTATCTGGCTCCCCTCTTCCTCGCGGCATCACCGTGGGTGTGGTCAATCCCGTGCCCGCGAATCCCTGGGGTCGTCGTCTACGACCTGGGAATGACCATCGTCGGCCGCCGCGGCGAGGCCTCCGAGCTTCTTCAGGTCTTCTTCCCGCCTGGGATGCACACCGGTGGCAGCCGCCCCGAGATTGGCGGCACGCAGACCGCCGCGGCGACCGCCTGGTGGGTCGGCCAGATTGACCAGGTCCTCTCGCAGCTCACCGACTTCGCCAACTACTGCGACGCCGGCGGCACCTTCGTACCTCGGCGGATGTTCGAGACCTTCCTCAGCGTCGAGCAGCTCGGTAGACGGCTGCAGGGGATCCTCGTCCACGACCGAGACACCGCCACCCGCCGGGCTCTGGCCTTCGACGCCCTCGACACCCTGAAGGGTCTGGGGATCGTCGACCTCTTCGAGGGCTGCAAACTCAGTCTGGCAGAGCGTGTCCTTGCCTCGCTCGAAGCCGCAATACCCGCAGCAGCCGCCGAGCTGCTCCTCCTACCGGCTCGCCGAGCCGTCACCGCTGTCCGGCAGCTCCAACACGGTTTCTTCTTGCCCTCTCGGACTACCGGGTCGACGGTCCGACTGCCCGACCGGCAAGGCAACGAACGCGACTGGCAGCTCGAGGAGGCGGTATGCCTCTACCTTCAGCTCCTGCGCAATGCCAACCACGGCTTCACTCCGGAGCAGGACGCGAACCAGCGAAGAGACCAGATACTCCTCCTCGCTCACGACGGCGACGTCCCCGGCGACATCGCCTTTCTTCCGTATCTGTACTGGTTGGACACCATCGCCCACCCCGAGCGCCTCGGTCATCGACTGCGCCCGCGCTCAACCGGATCCCGACCCACGAGGACGACGCCGCCGGAGGGGGCATCATGAGCGACCTGTCAGAGCGCCATATCGGGCCCTGGACCCTCCACGGTCGTCTTGGCCGTGGTGGCAACGCGACCGTGTGGACTGCTACCCGTGCCGACGCGCCATCTCCCGTAGCTCTGAAGCTCATCAACACCACCAAGGTGGAGAAGGAGTCGTACCAGCGGTTCGTTCGTGAGATCCGGTTCCTGAGGGACCACCCGTCGGATCCCGGCGTCCTCCCCCTCATCGATGCCCACCTCCCAGATCAACCGAGCGGCACCGATCCTCCCTGGCTGGCCATGCCGGTAGCGACTCCTATAGCCGACGCGCTGCAGGGGAAGTCACTCGCCGAAGTGGTGGTCGCGATGGCGGCGATCGCCGAGACGCTCGACCGATTGCAGAGGGAAGCTGGTATCGCCCATCGGGACATCAAGCCCGGCAACCTCTACGAGCTGGAGGGGTCGTGGCTGATCGGCGACTTCGGACTGGTCGCCATCCCGGATGCGGAATCGCTGACCGCCGAGGGTCGACAAGTGGGACCGGCGCATTACACGGCCTACGAGATGATCATGAACGCCGCCTCTTCGGATCCCCACCCCGCGGACGTCTACTCGATGGGCAAGACCCTTTGGGTGCTCGCGAC
>CAZAMA010000299.1:0-3340 GCA_964485645.1 uncultured Acidimicrobiaceae bacterium
CGCCCGGAGCGAGGCGGAGAAGCGCTTTCGCCTCGCGTTCGAGAACAACGTCGCAGGCATGGCCGTCGCGGACCGCGACGGGCGGCTGCTCGACGTCAACCGCTCCTACTGCAAGATGCTCGGTCTCACGGCAGCCGAGCTGCTCGGACGCGACCTCATCGAGGTGACCCACCCGAAGGACCGTGCCCTCACGACAGAGATGCACCGCCGGCTCACCTCGGGAGAGCTCGAGCGCGTGAGCTACGTGAAGCGCTTCCTCCACAGCGACGGCCATGTCGTCAGCGCCAACGTCCTCACCGGGGTCGTGACGGACGAGAGCGGTGCAGCTGCCTACCTCGTCGCCTCCGCGAGAGACGTCACCGAGGAGCGCGCGCTTGCCGCGCGGCTCTCCCACCAGGCCCTGCACGACCCGCTCACGGGGCTCGCGAACCGGGCGCTGTTCGAAGAGCGCCTCACCCGGCCCTTCGCGGCGACCTCGCGCCGAAAGAGCTTGACCGCGGTCATGCTGCTCGACCTCGACGACTTCAAGGCGGTGAACGAGGCGCTCGGCCACCACGCCGGCGACCAGCTCCTCGTCGAGCTCGCCCAGCGCCTTGCCCGTGTGACGCGAGAGAGCGACATGCTCTGCCGCCTCGGCGGAGACGAGTTCCTCTACCTCGCCGAAGGCCTCTCGACGTCCACAGAGGCCGAGGAGATCGCACGGCGGCTCCTCGACGCGCTCGTCGAGCCGTTCGTCCTCGACCACGTGCGCGTCGATCAGCGTGCGAGCCTCGGCGTCGTGGTCCGAGAGCACGTCGGCAAGGACTGGGGCGAGCTCTTGCAGGGTGCGGACGCCGCCCTCTACGCAGCCAAGCGTGAAGCCAAGGGCTGGTTCGCGACCTTTGCTCCCGAGATGCGCGAGCAGGTCTCCGAGCACTTCGAGCTCTCCCAAGAGCTCCACCAGGCGCTCGGGTCTGGCGAGCTCTCGATGCACTACCAGCCGCTCGTCGAGCTCAGGAGAAGCACGGTCGTCGGCTTCGAGGCGCTCATGCGCTGGCACCAGCGGACGCGCGGGCAGGTCCCTCCCGACGTGTTCATCCCACTTGCCGAGCAGAGCAGCCTCATCGGCGAGCTCGGGCAGTTCGCTCTTCGAGAAGCCGGGGCAGCTGCCGCGTCCTGGCAGTCGGCAGGCGGCAGCGCGGTGGCGCCCTATGTGTCGGTCAACCTCTCCGCGCACCAGTTCCACGATCCGACACTGCTCAGCTTCGTCGAGAAGGTGCTCGCGACGAGCTCTCTCGCGCCGTGCCGTCTCGTGCTCGAGATCACCGAGGGCACGGCGCTTGCCGACGTGGCGGGAGCAGCACGGGTCGTCGAGGAGCTACGCGACCTCGGGGTGAGGCTCGCGCTCGACGACTTCGGGACCGGGTACTCCTCGCTCTCCTACCTCGCGAGGCTGCAGCCGAGCATCGTCAAGATCGACAAGTCCTTCGTGAGCCCGATGGCGGAGAACCTCCACGCGCAGTCCCTCCTCGCCGCGATCGTCTCGCTCGGCCACGACCTCGACATGACCGTCGTCGCCGAGGGCATCGAGACGCCCGAGCAGCTCGAACGCCTGCGCGGTCTCGGCTGCGACGTCGGCCAGGGCTACCTGTTCTCCCGGGCAATGCCGGCGGGCGAGGTCGCCGGGGTGCTCGCCCGGGCGCCGGGCGGGTGGTGACGGTGCGGGCCGGCAAGCGCGCCGGCCGGAGCGGGCCGTCGAGACAAGCGCTCGCTGCGGAGTCGTCGGCGCCCGGCTGACCTGGTCGTGTATCGGTCTGCTCGGCTCGCCCGTCTATGAGACGAGTTTCCGAGCAGAGGAGCAAGCGATGCGCAAGACGGTTGGCAAGACGGATCGGGCCCTGCGGGGCGTGCTGGCGATTGGCGCGGTGGTCGGAAGTGGGGTCGTCGGCTTCTCGAGCGCATGGGGCATCGTTCTGCTGGTGGTAGCGGCGATCATGGTCGTCACTGGAGCGAGCGGGTACTGCCCGGCCTACAGCCTGACCGGGATAAGCACCTGCGGCACCGACAAGCCCGAGAGCGGCCACAGCGGCGTGCCCCACCTCCACCGCCGGGCAGCGTGAGCAATCTCGACGGGCCGCGTACGATGCACGTGGCCGAGGCGACTGCACCGACCGGACCACTCGCCGGGCAGAGTGGTCTCGCAGCAGGTTGCTGGTGATGGACATCGGACAAGAACGATCTGTGGCGACGGGCCCCGAGGACGGCTTCGGGGCTCTCGTCGCTGCTGAGATCCCAGGGCTGTGCCGCTACGCGGTCTCTATCGTCGGGGACCGGACCAGGGCCGAGGACCTCGTCAGCGACACGGTGCTACGTGCCCTCGAGCGCCGTGGGCAGTACCGCGCCGAGTCCTCCCTTCGAACCTGGCTGCACCGGATTCTTTACCACCTGGCCATCGACCGCGCCCGCCACGACTCTCACGAGGTGAGCATGGACTCGGTGGAGGCGTCGTGGCACGACGACCGCTACACCGTGGACCCGTCGGTAGTGGTCGAGCGTGCGCAGTCTGCGGAGGCTCTGCGAGAAACCCTGGTTCACCTGCCGGAGGGCTTCAGAACCGTGCTCGTGCTTCACGACGCGGAAGGCTGGCCGTCGAGCGAGATCGCCGACGTGCTCGGCATCTCCCTCCCCGCGGTCAAACAGCGGCTCCGCCGGGGAAGGATGATGCTGGTGAGCGCCCTGGCACGCGGAGAGGAGCGCCGGATGGCGAACGAGGGGGTGCCGCTCAGCTGCTGGGAGGCCCGCAAGAGCGTCTCGGCCTACCTCGACGGTGAGCTCGCACTAGACGAGCGCGCCGTGCTCGAGTCGCACCTCGGCCGTTGCGCCACATGCCCACCGCTCTATCAAGCGCTCGTCGGTGCCACCGCCTCGCTCGGCACGCTCCATGATCCCGACAGTGTGGTCCCAGCAGACGTCGCCGAGCGGGTCCGGGCGCGTACCGGGCTGCGATGAGCCGAACGCGTTGCACATCCGACGGATCGCAACGAGCCTGTGCGGGCAGCGCCTTCCTCTTGCGGACGTGGTCCGTCGCATCTGGGTGGAGCGCCGCGGCCACCTGAGCTGCTGCGAGCGTGCTGGCACCACCTTCGCGTCCGACATGGACGGGGCCGGGGCGTGGGCAACGATCCCCCCCGCTCGACGGGGGAGAGGACTGCCGACACGGTCGTCGCCGGCAGCCGGTCCGCCTACGAGGGCCGTCTCGAGCATCAGAGAGCGAGCTCTTGACGATGTCTTGCTCGTCGATCCGCCGGACCGATTCGATCTCGTGCCAAGCATTCGGCTGGCATCGCTCGTAGACACTCAT
>CAZAMA010000300.1:0-3316 GCA_964485645.1 uncultured Acidimicrobiaceae bacterium
ACAACAGTTCGGCCGCGCCGGCGATCGACTCGATGTCGGCGAGCTGGGTCGAGCTTGGCGCGATCGCGCACCGTCACGGTGTCAAGCTCCACAAGGGCGGCGTCTCGGAGCTGCCGGACCGCCTGCTTCCCCCGGGCACGGACTACGTGACGGGCTACTCGACGACCTACCTCGAGTACGTTCCGAACCAGGCCGTCGAGGAGATGCGACGTCTCGCCCAGCCGACGCTTCTCTCTCCGGCGGAGACCGCTGCCTCCGAGCAGGATGACGTGGCGATCACTGCGCCGGTTGCCTTTGTCGCCGAGAGGGAGGTGTCGAGCCGTCTCGATGAGGTGCTCTCGGTGCTGGCGGTCATCTGCTCCCAGGCCATTCACCTGACCGGCTGCTCTGTCGCGCCGCGGCTCGAGACACCGCTCGAGTTCGTCCGCGAGGTGGTGGCCCCCGTCGAGTCGCGCCGCCAACTCGGCCGGGAATGCGGCCGGCTGGCCGCCGCGATCTCCGCTGCGATCGAGCGCGGTGGACCCGAGCTCTCGCGCCTTACAGCTACGCAGCTCGGCACCTGACACCCTCGTCGCGCTCTCTGGTCGGTGCGTCGGCAGTCGCGTCAGTGCCTCTCGTGTCGCGCCAGGGTCTCAGCCGCAGGTCTCGTCTGCCAGAGGCTCTAATCCGGATGACGCAGGCAGCCGGCGGGTGCCCGCGATCGCGCATATAGCGATGATTCCGACGGCCCCGCCTGCGATTTGCCACAGGACGAGCGACTGGTGAAGGACGAGCCAGGCAGCGACGACCGCAAAGATGGGATTGCTGGCACCGACGACAGATGAGACGGAGACGTCGACGATGCGGTGCGCCCAGTTGATGAGCAGGTGACCCCCGCCAGGAACGAGAGCGAGAAGGGCGATCCACAGCCAGTTGCGCTCGCTTATCGCACCGATCCCCCCGAGACTTTGGTGGGCGACGAACAAGATGGGGACCGTGGCGATCATCGCTACTACCGTTACGCCGAGCGTGTACTCGAGGGCCCCGAGGTGCCGGCGGGCTTTCTTAGAGACAAGGAAGTAGACGGACCAGAACCCGAGCGACGCGGTGGCGAGCAGATCTCCGACGAGGTCATGAGTGCTCCCGAAGCCACCGCCGATCACCACGGCGACGACCCCGGCGATCGCGAGTGCCGTCCACGCGACGTCACGATGCCCGATGTGCTCCCCGAAGAGCGGCCCGGCGGCGAACATCACGAGCGCGGGCTGGAGGGCGCCGATAACGGTGACATCCGCGATGCTCGTGAACTTCACGGCACTGAAGAAACAGCACATGTCCCCGCACAGAAGCAGCCCGCCCGGCACGGCCCGGGGCAGCACATGCCACAAGCGAGGTCGCCCCGATACCAGTGACGCTGCCAACAGCAGCACCGCGGCCACTGCCAGCCGGTAGAAGGTGAGGGACAGCGCCGGGAGGGTTGCAAGCTTGATGAACACCGCAGCCATCCCCCACGCGGCCGCGGCGGTTGCCGCGGCGGCGACGCCGGCCAGAGGTGGGCGCTTGCCCCGCGGGCGCTCGGGCAACGTCGTGTCCTCCACCTCGGTGCCAGATCGTACTGGCTTTTCGGGCCGAGCTCGCATGGGGCAAAGCTGAGCGGTCAGAGCAGGTGAGCCGGCTCCAGGTGGCTCCCGTCAGAGAACCGGCCGAGCCGGAAAGGCGTAAGGTCGAAGCCCGGCTCCCGTCCCTCGACGAGGGAAGCGACGATGGATCCGACCGCCGGGCCGGTGCCAAAACCGTGGCCGCTCATCGCCGTCGCGATGACGAGACCAGGATGGCTCGGTGGCGCATCGATAACACCGAGCGCGTCGGGCGTCGCGTCGATCTCACCGGCCCAGGCTCGAAGGAGAGTTACCTCCCCGAGCTGGGGGTAGATGCGGTGGGCGGCCGCGATGCAGTCGGCTATGTCGCTCGCGGCGGCCCTCGGGGTGGCCTCGTCTCCTCCCGCGCCGTGCAGGGCGCGCGCCAACGCGCGCGCAAGACTGGCCCCGTCTAGCCTTAGCTTCAGCTGTGAGCGGTTGGCCAGGTAAGCCGACAGGTACCGCGGAACGTCCCGCACGGCGCCCGGTTCGAGGACGATCTCGTTGCGCGTCGCACTCGCGAGGCGCAGGCTGCCGCGCAGGTCCTGTCGGACGAATAGCTCGCCCGTCCAGGCTGCCGCAGCAGTCAGTCTCGCGACCGGCGTGGTCAGGATCACGCTCTGGCGCACGAGTCGCTGCGGCAGCCTCAAGCCGAGGTGGGTGGCAAGCTTGGAGCTCCCGGCTCCCGCGGCGAGCACGACGGCTCCGGCGGCGACCTCGCCAATGGGGGTGACCACTCCTGTCACATGCCCACCAGTACGCGACATGCCCACGACCGCTGTCCCCTCGACGATCTCGACGCCGTGCGAGCGGGCCGCGGATTCGTACGCGACACACGCGGCCAGAGGGTCGGCGTGCCCGTCGCTCGCGGTGAAGATCCCGAGGAGCCACTTGTCCCGCCGCGCACCGAGGATAGATGCGATCTCGTGGTCGGATACGACACGGCTGTCGAGGCCCAAAAAGGCAGCGTCTTTGACCCAGCTCTCGTAGGATGCGGCCAGGTCGGGATCGTTCGTCAGTCGGAGGTTCCCTCCCATCACCCACTCGACGTCCTTGCCCAGCTCTCCGGCGAGTGACCGCCACCGCCTATTTGCTTCCATCATGATCGGAAGCTCGGGGAAGGCCCGGCCCTGCTGGCGGACGAAGCCGAGGTTGCGGCCCGACTGCTTGGATCCGACACGGTCCTGCTCGATCACGAGCACCGAGACACCTCGGCGAGCGAGCTCGAATGCCGATGCCAGACCGACGATTCCGCCTCCGATGACCACCACGTCCCGCCGGAGCGGGAGTGCCTGCACCTGAGCGCCCTTGGCACTCATAGGGGAGACGGGGCGGCGCGCGAGCCCCGAACATAGGCACCGCGCGGCTCCGTGCCGAGGTAGTGGCCGTCGCGCACGACTTGCTCGCCTCGCACGAGCACATCGCGAACCTGTCCTACGAGGGGCTCGCCGTCATAGACGCTGTCGCCGGTGCCGTCGTCGAAGCTGTAGGTGCCAAGAGTTGTCGTTGGGCCTGGATCCCATATGACTATGTCGGCATCGGAGCCTGGAGCGATCGAGCCCTTGCGCGGGTGGAGGCCGAAGGCCAGAGCGGGTCCTGTCGAGAGGAGGTGGACGAGACGCTCGATCGACAGTCCCCGTGCCAGCCCGCGCGAGAGAGCAAGGGGTAGGCGCGCGCCGATCCCGGCGAGCCCGTAGGAG
>CAZAMA010000301.1:0-3304 GCA_964485645.1 uncultured Acidimicrobiaceae bacterium
CGCCGCTACGGTCCAGCGGGTCTGGCACGCCAGAGGGCTAAAGCCACACCTGGTAGACAACTTCAAGCTCTCCAACGACAAACACTTCGAAGAAAAGCTCGTCGACGTGGTCGGGCTGTACATGGGCCCCCCGGACAAGGCAGTAGTCCTCTGTGTCGACGAAAAGTCCCAGATCCAGGCCCTGGACCGCACGCAGCCCTCCCTGCCGATGAAAAAGGGCCGCGCCGGCACCATGACCAACGATGACAAGCGCTACGGCACGACGACGCTGTTCGCGGCTTTGGACGTGCTCTCGGGCGGTGTGATCGGCCAGTGCTTGCCCCGCCATACCAACAACGAGTTCGTCCACTTCTTGCGCAAGCTCGACAAGGAGGTGCCAAAAGGGCTCCAGGTGCACGTGATCTTGGACAACTACGGCACCCACGGGCACCCCAACGTCGACGCCTGGTTGGCCAAGCACCCCCGCTTCCATTTCCACTTCACGCCCACATCGAGCTCATGGCTCAATTTAGTGGAGCGGTGGTTCCGAGAGCTCACCGACAAAGCTCTCCGCCGGGGCGTGTTCCGCTCCGTGCCCGAGCTCATCGCCGCCATCGAGGCGTACATGGCTGCCCATAACAAGGACCCAAAGCCCTTTGTGTGGACGGCGACCGCTGAAGAGATCCTCGAAAAGGTGCGGCGTGGCCGGGTGGCCCTGGGCCGAATCAGTGCTTAATGGTGAGACACTCCACTAGATGCTAGATAGATCTCCCTAGCCAGCACCTTCCGGCTCGGGAATGGGCAGTCGCCATTGACGAGCCAACCAGTAGCAAGGACAGGAGCATGACACCGAGCTGAAGCGCGCTCTCCCGGCGAGTCCTGGCCACGCCCTTGCCGACCTGTGACAAGCCGACGGCGTAGACGGTCGGCATCTGATTCCCGCCCGATTCCATCCGACCTGTGCCGAAGGGTGACCGGAGCTGGTAAGACCTATGCCATGCAGCCCGAGCCTGATGGCCCTCGCGTCTTTCATGCCTTGACTGGCGATGCTCTCGACACGAGCTCATCGCCTTTTGGGAGCGTCGGACGAGTCTTCAGCGGAGAGGGGCTGGAGCTCGTATGGGTACGCAAAGAAGCCGAGGAGGTGGATGCTGACTGGTTTTCCCAGGATGCGGTCGACCTCCTCGTAGTGCTCCGGGGAGGCCTGAGATGCGAGTTCGAGGACGAGGCATTCTCGACGAGGGACCTCACACCCGGGGACGTTCTGGTCCTGCCCGCCAAGACGAGGTGTCGAGCCTACCGCTGGCCAAGGAACCAGGCAGAGCCGACGATTTTCATCGCGGCATATCCGGCGGGGTAGTTCACCTCTCAACGAGTCGAGTTGCGCAGGAGCATACGTCTCTTCGGGGAGCAGTGCGATCTTCAGGCAGGGCCGTCAGTAGGACCTGTAAACGTCTGCGCGGTGGTCGACACGCAAGACGCTGACGAGCTCGGCATCGTCGTCGATCTCATACACCACTCGGTAGGGGCCTCGGCGAGCCGCCCACAGCCCGGCCAGCTCTCGCTGGAGCGGGTGTCCTACAGCCCGCGGCGTCTCGAGGAGTGCGCCCGTCACGAACTCGACCACAGCCGCCGCCGCCTTCTCAGGCAACCGCGCTAACGCCCGCTCCGCGCTGGCCGCCACGACGAGCCGGTAGACCGGCGCGCTCACCTTCGCAGGTATTTGGCGCGGAGGCTTTCAGCCGTGACGACTCTTCCGCGTGAGATCTCCTCTCTAGCCCTACCGATCTCTTTCAGAGCCTTCGGGTCGGACAGCAACTCCAAGGTGTCCTCCAGTGCCTCAAGGTCCTCTGGGCTCATGATGACGGCGGCAGGACGACCGTTGCGGGTCAGCACCACCCGGTCGTGCTCGTGCTCGACACGGTCAACGATCTCGGAGAGGTGAGCCTTGATCTCTGCGAGCGGCAACGTCTCTGACATGACCATGATTATAGTCACATCCTTCTGGGAGTCGAGCGCGCCCCAGGCGTCGTCTTGCTACTGCACTGCTACTGAACTCCGGGCGGCGGGACAGACTGGGTCCGACTGGCTGGACTCGAGCGCGGACCTGAGCAGGCCTGATGGACGGCGACATACCAGGCGGACGTTCGGGGCCGCTCTACGGATCAGAAGGTTGGGGGTTCGAATCCCTCCGAGCGCGCTCTTTCGCCCTGGTCAGAGCGTTGCTATCCCCTGCTGGTCGGGGGGCCGGGCCGGTGAAGCAGTAGCAACAGCATGCCCAAAACAGCGAGCCGAGATGCCCTGCACCGCGCGATGTCCTGGTCGGCCCAGCGGTAGCGCTGACCGAACCAACGCCTTGGACGTCCAGCATCTGATTCTGCGAGAGATGCTCGACGTGCCCTCTGTTGGCTTCGCTACTGATCTGCTACTCATTGGACCGCTCGGCCTGGCGTCCGGGTGCGGCGGACGGCTTTCTGCGACAGCCCCCAACGATGCCCGATTCTCAGGAATCTGGCCCTTCGATTGGCGGCCGCGGGAACCGCAGTGTCGTCGCAAGCCGGCGCATGGCCCCGGGTCAGGTTGCGCCCTCCGGATCGGGCCGACTGCGCGGCCAGGTCACCTGGCTCACGTCGGCTGAGTACGAAATCTCGATGGTCGAGAAGGCGATGCCGTCGGCGGCCGCCGCCTCGATCTGGTCGGCCACCCCCAACTCGACGGGTACGGCCTGGGCGACGAGGGCCAGCCACGCTCGGACGTCTTCCTCGTCGGTAGGATCGTCCAGCACGGCGAAGAGCGAGTAGCGAGGCGGCTTCCCGTCACCGAACTGCATGAGCACGTCGCGCACCCGGACTCCGATCGCACGGTTCTCACCGCTGGCGACTTCCTGGCTGATGCGCCGGGCCAGAGGCACGAGGTCGTCCGGTACGGCTGGGCGGTCGTACCGCAGGCCAAGCCAGGTCGTGAAGGCTTGGCGGCGCGACTCGCTGGGCTCCCGGCGAACGGCGCCCTGCGCCGCGATCGCCGTCAGCACTGCCGGGGCCACCGTCAGCCGGGGCGCGGTGGCCTGGGTGTACTCGTGGTCGGTGAGCCGCAGCTTTGCCGATCGGATCCCCCAGTCAGGGGGCGCCCCGCTCGTGTACAGCGGGCGCAGCTCGATGGCCGGATCCGGATCGGCCACATCATGCATGGGCGAGATCGCAGTCTTGGGTCGCAACCGCCCACTAGCCTGTACAAGCCTGGCGACCGTTCAGGGATGCCCGACTGGCCGAGGACGACGGCATCGAGCGGAAGCTCGAACTCGATGATCGATCCCTGGCGCCAGCCG
>CAZAMA010000302.1:0-3302 GCA_964485645.1 uncultured Acidimicrobiaceae bacterium
CTCAGCCCGTTCGTGGCGACGGGCCCGGTGGCGGTCTCCCAGTTCCTCGTCACGAGCCCCGCGGCAGCGTCGGCACGCGACCAGCTCGGCGCGGCCCTCCTCATCACCCTTCGCGACGCCGGGCTCGGCTACGTCGGAGGCCCTGCCGTAGCGATCGTGGTCGCTTTCGGCGTTACGCTCCGGCGTGACGTCGCACAGACGGTGATGCCGGTTGCGATTGCACTGAGATCGGTGCCGCTGGTGGCAATGGTGCAGATCCTCACACTCGTCCTCGGCCAGGGTCTGCTCGCCGTCACCGTGATCGCCGGGATCGTGACCTTCTTCCCGACACTCGTGAACGTCGTGGCCGGGCTCCGGTCGGCCCCGGCCCAAGCCTTCGACCTCCTTGCCGCCTACGGGGCGACCGACGTCGTCGTCCTCCGCAAGGTGCAGCTCCCCTACGCGCTGCCATCAGTGTTCGCCTCGGCTCGAATCGCCGCGCCCGGTGCTCTCCTCGGGGCGATCCTCGCAGAGTGGCTGGCCACCGGCCAGGGCCTCGGAGACCTCATGGTGACGTCGTCCTCGACTGCGGACTACTCGATGCTCTGGGCCGCAGTTGTCACGATCACGACGGTCTCGATCCTGCTTTACAACGCGGTCGGCACGATCGAACGCCCTGTCGTCGCACGCCTCGGGATCGCCAAGCACTGATGCCAGCTGATCGCGAGCGTGCCCCGCCGCGGTCGGCCGGGCAGCCCGCGCCGACCGCGGGCGCCCCGGACGGCGAACAGGGGGCCGGCCCCGAGAGCCGGCCCCCTGTTCGCATCAGACGCAGGGGCTAGAGCTCTCTCAAGATGGAATCGTCGAACAGATCGGGCTGTGTGTAGTAGTTCCCGATCTTCTTCGAGTTGGCAAGGCGCAAAGTCTGGATGTTCTTCGCGATGTCTTCCGGGTCCATAGCGAACAGACCCGCCTTCGCTGTGTACGCAGTTCTTACGAGGGTGAGCTGCGCCGAGTTCTCGAGCTTCTGCTGCTTGCTCGACAAGCCCAGCTTCTTGCCGTAACGTGCCATGGTGACCGCTAGCCCGGCGGCCGGGTCCTCGAGGTCCGCCAGCCAGCCCTCGCGCTCGGCGCGCATGAACGCCACGAGCTCTTCCTTGTGCTCGGCGATCGCGGTCGACGTCGTCTCGTAGATGTCCGCGTAGACCTCGTAGCCGTAGTCTGCAAGCAGGAACGTGAAGACCGGGAATCCGGAAAGCTCGAGCACGGTGGGCTCGTTGGTGACGAAGCCCATCCACGCGTCCACACGTCCCTCGGCGAGCGCCTCAGGGCCGGCCGTGTAGCCCTCGTTCACGGTTTCGACCTTCGACTTGTCGATGCCGTTGACGGCGAGGAACGTCGACCATCCGGTGAAGTTGTACGCGTTGACCCCCACCCGCTTTCCGACGAGCTCCTGTGGCGTCTTGATCGGCTTCTTCGCCGAGCTGATGATGCAAAAAGGGTTCTTCTGGTACTTGGCACCGATGATCTTCAAGTCGGCGCCTTGGGCGACCGCGGCGGAGCAGGTGTCTGCATTGGAGTCGCCGACGAGCGCCTTGCCCGCGCCGACGATCCCCTCGACGTCGACTCCCTCGCCCGGCAGGATCGTCACGTCGAGCCCCTGCTTGTCGTAGTACCCGTCCTGCTGGGCGAGATACGAACCCGCGAACTCGGTGTTCGTCAGCCAGCCGAGCTGGAAAGAGAACGGGTGACGCGTCGCAGCTCCCGCCACTCGCCCGCCGGATGCGATCTCGGCAAGCGATCCGAGGCTCCCGGCGAGTGCGACGCCGCCGGCGATCTTCAATCCTCCGCCGAGAAGTGCTCGGCGAGTCAGGGTGTCTTGCTTCTGGACGGGGGGCTCTCTCATGCGCGAAACGGTAGCGAGCTGTCATGTCCCGCTCGTTTCCCTTTCATGAACTCAGCATTTCGCCCACAGACGGCCGACGTCGGAGATAGCCTCGCTCCATGGAGACCGTTCGCTCGTCGTCGGGTCCTCCCGTCGACGAGCCGATTGTCGACTTGCTCGTCTGCCAGGCAGAGGTTCTCGTGACGATGGACGGCGGTACGGAGGTGCCTGGTGGCTGGGTCGCCATCACGGACTCGATGGTCGTCGGCGTCGGTGGACCGGGGGCCGAGCCGACAGCGCGGCGAGTCCTGCGAGCCGCGGGATGTGTGGTCACGCCCGGGTTCGTCAACACCCACCATCACATCTTCCAGAACCTCACCCGGTCCTTCGCTCCGTCGGTGCGCTCGGACCTGTTCGGATGGTTGCAGACCCTCTACCCACGGTGGGCGCTCCTCGACGAAGAATCGGTGTACCTCGCCGCGTTCGTGGGTCTCGCAGAGCTCGCTCTCGGAGGGTGCACGACGACGACCGACCATCTCTACGTCCACCCGGCGGGCGGGGGCGACCTCCTCGCAGCCGAGATCGCTGCAGCAACTGCCATCGGGATGCGCTTCCACCCGACAAGGGGATCGATGAGCCTCTCGGTCGACGACGGTGGGCTGCCCCCCCGATCGGTCTGCCAGGACGAGGAGACGATCCTCGCCGAGAGCGAGGCAGCCGTCGCGACCCACCACGACCGGGCGCCAGGCGCCATGGTGCGCATCGCCCTCGCTCCGTGCTCGCCGTTCTCGGTCAGCAAGCGTCTCATGACAGCGACTGCCGAGCTCGCGGAGCGCCTCGACGTCCGCCTCCACACCCATCTCGCGGAGGACCTCGAAGAAGACCGCTACTGCATGGATCGTTACGGGTGCCGGCCGGTCGAGCTTTTCGAGGAGGTGGGTTGGCTCTCCGACCGCGCGTGGGTCGCGCACTGCGTCTACCCGAACGAAAAGGAGGTCGGTCTGCTCGGTCGAGCCGGAGTCGGCGTCGCGCACTGCCCGAGCTCGAACCTCATGCTTGCGGGCGGGCTCGCCCCGGTGGCAGAGCTCCGCGCGGCCGGGGTACCCGTCGGGCTCGGCTGCGACGGCTCCTCGTCGACGGACGCCGCCTCGCTCTGGCGCGAGGCGCGCACCGCGATGCGTCTCGCTCGGCTGAGGTCGGGCCCCGCGTCGACCGGGGCGCGCGAGGCGCTCGAGATCGCGACCCTCGGTGGGGCTGCATGCCTCTGGAGGTCGGGAGAGCTCGGGGTCCTACGACCCGGAGACGCTGGCGACCTCGTGTGCTGGAGCCTCGACGGGCCGACATTCGCCGGTGCGCTCAGCGACCCGGTCGAGGCGCTGCTTCGGTGCGGCCCCGTCTCCGCGCACCACACCGTCGTCGCCGGGAGGGTCCTCGTCGA
>CAZAMA010000303.1:0-3300 GCA_964485645.1 uncultured Acidimicrobiaceae bacterium
AACTTCGAGGAGTCATGGAAAGACCAACGAGCGGGCTAGATGGCTGTCCGGTTTAACGGGGGAACCCCACTCGGGCTCAGTTCACGGCATTCAGACTGCGCGCCGCCGAACCAGCCAAACGGTCACGGCGATCAGCAGCACCGACAGCGCGAGCAGCCAGCCACCCTCGATCCACTGGAATGCCCAGAACCGGCTGGCCGGCTGGTAGCTGGTCCAGAACGTGAAGCCGTGCTGGACCATGCACTGGAGGGGATTCCCGGACGATGGCCCGCCGCCCTTGCCCAAGCCCGCCGCAGCGGGGCAATACTGCTGGTAAATCGGATACGACGGCGGCCCGGTGAAGACGACCCGGCCGCGCCTCGTTCCCCACTGGCTCACGATCTGCACGGAGCCCGGCACGTTGAGTCCCTTGAAGACCAGCGGAGTCAGGTAGTGCATTCGTAGCCAACCGCCGGTAGCAAAGGCAAGCCCTGCGTAAACAACCAGAGTCGTTACGATGGTGGGGACGACCCTGCGAATGAGTACGCCAACCAGGGCGCCGATAGCGAAGGCCGCCAGAGTCCACGCGGCGAAACCAATGCCGCGCAGGTCGAACAGTCCGGGATTGAGCGGATTGAACTTGGTAAGGGACGGGGGCTGGTTGCCCGAGGCAAAATACGGCTGGTAGTACCATACGGCCAGGATGCTCAGGGCTCCGCTGGCCGCGGCCACCACGACCCCGAGCCCCACCAACTTGGCGAGCGTCCAGCGCCACCGCCCGAAGCCCTGGGTCCAGGCGAAGCGGAAGGTGCCGGCCTCGAACTCGCGGGCAAGCACCGGTGCTCCCACGAACGCTCCGATCAGCGGCGGCACGACCTGTAAGGGAACGCCATTGGAGAGAAAGTTGCCGATCCGATTGAAGTTGGCGACCATGGCATTGCAGGCGGCCGAACTCGCCGGATGGCAGGCAGTCGCCGCGGCGTAGGCGTGGTGCAGCTGCAGGCCGACGATCAAAAAGCACAGGGCCAGCGCGCCGACGAATGCGAGCACGCCGATCAGCGCACTTCGGTGCTGGCGCCAAGTGACCCAGGCCATCTGGCGCCAGGGCAGCGGCCGCAGGCTCGCGCCCTCGTCCGAACGGGCGGGAATAGTGGGCACGGTGATCGCGGTCAACTCGTCACCTCCGACGGTTCGGCGTAACGGTCGCGGGCTGGGCCCGGCAGCGCCGCGGCGCCTGGCTCACGCAAGTAGGCAAGGGTCAGCTCTTCGAGCGTCAACGAGTGCGCCTCCCATCCCGGCGGGACGGGCTCGGAGGCGTTGTCACAGCGGACGAGCAGGTGTGCCTGTGCTGCGGCACGGCTGGCATGTACGACGCTCCACTGCTTCACATACCGCTCGGACTCTGCAGCTGGTCCGGTGAGCGCACGATGGCATGCAAGGAGATCGTCGACCTCGCCGACCATCTGGACGGTCCCGCGCGAGACGAGGACGAGGTAGTCGGCCACCCGCTCGAGCTCCGCGAGAACGTGGGACGACAGCACGACCGAGACGCCGTCGTCCGCGACGGCAGTCATCACCGTCGCCATGAAGTCGTGCCGGGCGAGTGGATCGAGCATTGCCATCGGCTCGTCGAGCACCAAGAGCCGCGGCCGGCGCGCCAGCGCCAGCGTCAAGGCGAGCTGTGCCTGCTGACCACCCGACATCGTCCCTGCCTTCTGCCGCAGGGCGATGCCAAGCTCGCCCAGGCGCTGCTTCGCGTACTTTTCGTCAAACCGGCGGTTGAGATTGCGCGTGACGTGGAGCAGGTCGGCGGCCGAGAGGTTCTTGTAAAGAGGCGTGTCCTGGGCGACGAACGCGATGCCGTCGAGCGCGGGCAGAGAACCGGCGCGGCGTCCGCCGAGGACCGTCACCTCACCGCTCGTCGGCGTTGCCAGTCCGACCGCGATGTTCAGCAGGGTCGACTTACCGGCGCCGTTCGGACCGACGAGCGCAGCGACGTGCCCATCAGGGATCGCCAAGGTGCAGTCATCTAGGGCTCTCGTCGAGCCGTAGGACTTAGCAAGGGCGTGGGTCTCGATGACGTTCATGCCACGCCCTCCGCCTCGCGTACCGCTGCGCCGCGCTTGTCGGCAGCACCCCCACGACGCTCACGAAAATCCCGCAGCACGTTCGCGACGAGTGCTGCGATCCCATCCTCGTCGAGACCCGCTGCATCGGCAGAGGCCACCCAAGAGGCGAGAGCGCGGCGGAGCTGAGCGAGCGCGGGCAGCGCCACCTGGCCGAGCGTCGCCACGATGAAGGTTCCCTGCCCGGGTCGCCCGACCGCGAGGCCCTTTGTCTCCAGCTCTTTGTAAGCCTTGAGCACCGTGTTCGGGTTGATCGCCAGCTCCGCGACCACGTCTCGGACCTTCGGAAGCTGATCTCCTGGCTCGAGGTAATCGAGGCGGAGCGCGTGCTCGACCTGATGGACGAGCTGCAGGTAGGTCGGCACGCCCGAAGCGAGATCGAGGCGGAACTCGATCGGCGAGACTCGCAGCGGAGCCACCGGCTCGCTGTTGTCTTTATCTACTGTCATATGACAAGACTACAGCAGATCGACCTGCTGTAAACCTCCTCGGCATTTGGAACGCGAATAGCCATGCTCGCGCTGCCTTGCCCGGCAGGGCCGAGTTCCGAGCGGTCGGTGTGGCTCCCACCGGAAGAGAATGCTGGCGGAGGGGAGACCGCCGACCGCCCAGGAGGCGAGCACGACCACGTCGCGTATCTGCAACAGCGAGGCACCGGCGCGGTGGTGAACCGTGTGTACGAGAGCGTCAACCAACGGCTGAGCGGGCAGGTAGGTAGCCATGGTGGACACCCAGCAGGGCTCGCTGACTTTGCCGAGCAGGCGGGCTCGGTCAATTTCCCCCTCCCCCATCGGTCCCTCAGCCAGCGGGCTCCGGCCGCGTGCGAAGCGATCGTTGCCCACCCTGGCGATGTGGACCTCACCAGGCTACGAAGAACCGATCGCCTGGGGGCCTCCTCCACGAGTACCGGATGGTCAACTGAGCTGGACGCCCGGGATCTCGCCAACAAGAGGTCATCGCGGCCGCCGGCCTTATCGCTCTGGTGTTCCTCGGCTTTACCACGAGATCACTGCTCCTCGTACAACAGCTCGGTTTCGCCCTGGTCGTCGCCTTCCTCCTCGACGCCACCTTGATGTGCGGCGCGCTGTTGCCCGCAGTCGTCGCCCTTGGTGGCGAGCCGCGCGGGCACGCATACGTTGCACACGCAAGGTTGAATAGGTCTCGATAAGGATTCTCGATAAACCTGTGGATACCC
>CAZAMA010000304.1:0-3279 GCA_964485645.1 uncultured Acidimicrobiaceae bacterium
CCACGAGATCGGCATCCGAGGACGGCGGAGTTCGCAGCAAAACGTGACGAGCTGGAATCGGACGGCTTCGACGCTGGAGGCTGTCCAGAAGTTCCTGAACGAGGCCGGCGTCGAGGTGTCCGAAGGGAATGTAGAGCTCCTGAGACGGCGTGCAAGCTTTATGCGCCGGCGAGTCGCATACCTCCGGGATCCCCTTCGCCACATAACGACGCCACTCAAGCTCCTAGTCGACAGGGACTACGGGTACGCCACATTCGCCAACGGGAGGAACAGCTTTGCTGGCGACGTGCTCGCACTCCGTGACCGGCCAGACAGGAGTCGCCCCAGTCCCGCGACCGGAGACGACGACACCCCGACCCGACTCGTCCTCGGGCTGTACGCGGACCTGTCCTACCGAAGGGACGAGGACGGCATCTCGTCGTCCACCGCCTTTGTTGCATGGCTCGCCCAGCTCGCGTCACACGTCGACGAACTGGTGATCTTCGGTCGGGTCCAGCCCGAGCCTGCGCGGGCACAGTTCCCTCTTCCTGACAGTCCGAATATTCGCTTCGTTGCCCTCCCCTACTACGAGAACCTCCACAGGCTCCGCGCGGTCGCCCGAGCAACAGCCGACTCGCTCTCGACTTGGCGCAAGGAGATGACCGGACTCGACGCAGTCCTGATCTTCGGGCCACATCCACTCGGTGACCTCTTCGGCTTGCAAGCCAGGCTCAGCCGCATCCCTGTGATCGTCGGCGTGAGAGAGGACCTCCGCGAGTATCTGTCGTACCGGATGACCGGCTGGAAGGGGGTGATCGCCGTACCGACGGCACGCTCCCTGGAGGCCCTCCACAAGGTACTGGCTATCAACGGCGGCGCCATCGTCGTTGGTGACGACATGGTTGCCCTCTACGCGTCACCGCTTCGCCCCGTGTTGATGACCGGGATATCGCTCCTCCAACCCGGGGATACCCGCCCTTTCGATTGCACCGTTCACCGGCCGTGGCCGGGCGACCACCTCATCGCGGATGTAGTTCGTCTCGACCCTGATAAGAACTCCATGCTGTGGCTCGACGTCGCGGAAGAGGTCCGTAAGCTCGGTCCGTGGCGAATTGAGATAGCCGGTACGGGCAGGCTCGCCGAGGAGATGCAGGCTGAGATCGAGCGCCGGGCGCTCGGCGACGTGTTGGTGCTGCGGGGGCGTCTTGCTCGATCAGATCTGTGGACCCTTTACCGCCGGGCAACGGTGTTCATCCACGTCTCGCACACGGAGGGTCAACCACAAGTTCTCTACGAAGCGGCTGCAGCCGCTCTGCCAATGATCGTCACCCAGGTAGGCGGGGTAGCAGCTGCTCTCGGGCATGGGTCGCGTGGCATGCTCGTGCCGCCGGACGACGTCGCGTCGATAATCTCCGCCTTGCAGGACTTGGACACCGATCCCGAGCGGCGCCAGGCAATGGTGGAAGCCGCGTGGCAGTGGGCACGCGAGGACACTTGCGATATCCAGACCGCTCGGGTTGTGGAATTCGTCAAGGACGTAGTGAGCGACCGCAGGGGTATGCTCCCGCGCCTGTTACAAACCCGTCGATGACGCCGCGCCCAGCCGGCTGGTGTCTGAGGAACGCGGTCAGCGCCAAGCGAACAGCCGATTTCGAGCCCAACACGATCCAGCCGCGGAAGCTTTATCGCTCCCTAGAGAGCTAGAGAGCTAGACCCTGGCAGATCCGCCTCGCTGCTCCCCCACGGAACGGCGGCGAGACCAGCTCGAAGGATCCCTTAGGAAGGGGTAGTCTCTCCTGCCAAGCCGGCCCAACGCTGCATCCCCGAGGCCGCAGCCAAGGATCGCGAGAGCCCGGGGTAGTGCCCTGATCCCGTTGGCCAACAGGTAAGTGCGAAACCACTCCAAGAGCTGTACGACATAGACGCTGACTGGTAGATCTCCCCGACACAGGAGGAGCGCTGAGTTGCGGACTATATAGTAGAGACGCTGCCCATTTTCGTATCCGCGGCTGCGTCCTCGAACAACCACTGAGCTTCCTACCTGATGAGCCATTGTCACGTCACCGTATTCGACGATACGGAGACCTCTCCGTCGAAGGTCAGCACAGAACGCCGAGTCGACCTGATCGATGAACAGTCGCTCATCGAATCGGACCCCGGCAAGCCGTCCAACACGTAGCAAGCTGCCACTGGTAATTACCATACGACGCTCTTGGAAGGCTCCGACGTTGCCTAGCAACACGTCACCTTCAACCCACGCCCAGAGCCGCCGTGGGGGCACGATAGGCCGGAAGCGCATCGCGAGTAGCGCGCACGCCTCGGCAAAGGCCCCACCATCGAGAGCCTCGAATGCGCCTAGCAGTCGCTCGACCGCGTGCTCGTGCAACATCGTGTCCTGATCGAGTGTCAGCAACCAGTCGGGTACCTGAGGTGCAGCCATCGCCCAATCGAGGCCGACATTAAGCGCAGCGGCGATCCCTAGGTTTGAACCCAGGCTCATCAATTCTGCATGAGACGCGGTGGCTAGCAATGACTCCAGTCTAGAGATGTTCTCCGACCCATTATCGACGACCAGGAGTCGGCCTACCTGCGACAGAACCCGGTCAAGCGATGCCGCAAGGTGATCCAGATCAGGCTCGAAGGTGACGATAACTGCGTCTATGGGACGTCGCCCTACCTGATCCGGCACAATCCCCGGTTCGACCGTCATAACTCGATCCTGGCGCTCGTGAGCCGCTGGCGTTGGATGAGCAGCCCACCGCCAAGCAGGAGCAGATAGCAGGCGATCACCAACACTCCTTCGAGCATGACTGCGAGCCCATGTCCGACGCGACTGCCAGCTACCTCGTTGCGGAGCGCGTATAGACCTGCTGTTACAGCTGCCGCAAGGAATACCATAACTCCTGAGCGGTAGGAGAGACGACAGCCGGACTCCTTCTGGAAGTACACCGCTCCTAGGCACCAGCTCACCGCCTCGCTAGCAATCATGACAAGCACCGCGCCCGTGATGCCGTCTAATGGTATCGCTACAAGGTTACCTACCACATTGATTCCGAGTACAACCAGCATCAGCTGCACTGCTCGGCGTTGAAGACCCAGCAATAGTAGCCCCTCGCTGAAGAGCCCGGCTGGGAAAGTCAAAGCAGACGAACCTATCAAGAGCGCCAGAGGGATCGCGCCGGATGCAAACGCGCGCCCAGCGACAGTTACGATGAGGCTCCGAGCAAATAGCGCCCCAAGGACAGGCACGATTGCGCCGACCAAAAGTAGGACGTCAAGTAAGCGCTGAAGTAGAGCACG
>CAZAMA010000305.1:0-3264 GCA_964485645.1 uncultured Acidimicrobiaceae bacterium
TGTAGTCAAGATCGAGTCTGTACACCCCCACGATATCCAGGTGGGAGGTATATTCGTCGAAGGAGCGGAACATTCCTGGCCACCTGATCGTCGGCCACTTGAAATACGTGTTGCCGGTGTAGAGCGTGCAGCGTGACTGAGTTCGCGTTCCCTCGCCGGCGCCAGTTGTCTTGAGCCTCGCCATTTTAACGTCGACGGCGTGAAATCCTCCTCCGAACGCCGAACCAGAAATCTCTAGGTCGGGATAGCTCCGCTCGTCGCCTCGCCGGCCATCGGCGCCTTCCAGCTGATCGAGCCGATCAAGGAGAAAGTCAACGAGCGCTACTTCGATGACGTTGGCGAGGGCCGCAGATTCCTTCGGAAGCGAAACCAAGTGGCCGCCTGCCTCCAGCTCTCGAGTCAGGTCATCAGCCGAGCGAGCGGTCAAGGGCCAGGCATGGTCGCCAGTCGCGACGTACACACCTTCCGGCCGGAAGACGAATTCAGAACACTGTTTCCGCAGCCACGACTGCAACTCGACCGTGTCGCCCATCGCACGCGACCATAGGTGTCTCAGCTACTGGATGTGTGACTGTTCAGGTGTTTGCGCGCCGGGAAACCACCGGCGGGAGTCAGGCTCGTCCGGTGGTTCAGGGGCCGGCACCGGGCGCTGCGGTTCGCGCGCCGTCTTGGTCGGCCGAAGGACTCGCTCCCGGTGCGCGGCGCCCGAACATCTTGGCGCGATGGACGTCCCAGGCGGCGAGGTACTAAAGGGCACCGCCACGCACGTACTCGAAGTCGACGCGCTTCTCACCTCGAGGTCCAGCGCCGGCGTCTGGTGACGTCGGAGGCGGGCCTGGATGGAGGTCTTTTCGTCCGGGGAGCTGACGAAGTCGCTGTCACCCAGGGGCCTTCTCTTGCCAGTGTTGCTATTCCTCTCGGCGCGTCATCGACTCCGCCCTGGAGAACGCGCACGCCCCGAGAGTCCGTGAACCGCGGCTGCGGTCTGCGTGTCGAGATGCTCATCGTCTGGGGGCCACGCCCGACTGCCGACTCCATCGGCGCGATCCATGTCAGCCAGTCTGTGCCCGTTGCCGGACCTGCGCCTATGTCTCGATTCTCGCGGCGGCTCGTGGCAGAACGATGCCACAGCGCGACTTCGGGGAGTGATCAACCCGAGGTGCCCTTCGCGCTCGCTCGCCGCGGCGATGGGCGATGGCGTCGTGAGCGGTCCGCCGGACGTGGGTCCGCTCACTGCGTCCCCCTCGCGGTGCTCGATCCCGGCAATAACACGCTCGACCCACGCTCAGTGGCTTGACCGCGCCTCAGTACTCCCAGTGCCGGGCGATTTTCTCATTCGGCCACTCGCCGACACGCCGTCGGAACGGTCGCCTCGGGGGAACAGCGTCGCTGTAGTCTCGCGGCGAGACGACACGCTCGCTTTGAGCCACAGGCGGATTCCGGGCGCCTCGCTCAGCAGCTCCTCGCGTGTAACCGCCTCGAGTGAGTTGATCACAGATTCCTCCGCCCTCGACGTGGAGAGCACCCCCACAGGACGGCCTCCACAGCACGGGCCACCACCCCAATGCCTCACGCTGGCGACAGCGGCGTCGAGCAGACGCTCTCACAGCCGATCGTCGGCAGTGCAGTAGGTGCGGTCGTTCTCGGCCCGTCGTCCAAGGACGCCCCATGCTCGGATTGTCTAAATGATCGGGCATGTAGGCGGCGGGGGAAGCGGGGCGCCGTCCCGGCACAGCCGTCCAGAGAGCACCTCCCAGAAGTTGGCCGGAGCCGGAGAAACAATCCGTTCGCGGGCGGCGAGCTCGTAGCCAAGCGCCCGGGAGATGCCGAGGAGCGCGGCTGCTTCGGTGACGCTGACGACGAGGCGCTCGCCGGGCGAGATGGGCTGGCGAAGGTTCACGCTGTGGAGTTCCATGGGGCGACAATGCGCCTTCGCGGTGGACGCTTTGATGGACGCCTTGGCTCCCCATTTTGTGCCACGCCTGCTCAGAGGGTCTATTTGCGTTCTCGCCGAAAAAACTGCTGACGAGCGGGCCCCACGGCCACTGATCCCACGAGTTGAGGTTCTCCTCGAAGATTCACCGCTGGCGAGAGGTCGCGCGGCCGCTTGGCTGTCTAACAGCTGCGCGCTTCGTGGCGGTGGTGATGGGCAACTGAGCGTTTTCCAGCACCGCCGCGAAGGAACGTGACAGCGTCGAGGACCTTACCCAGCCTCCTCGGTACCTGCAGTCGGGTCGCCTTCTTGGTATGCCTGACCTGCGGAAATGTTGTCCGCGGTCAATCAGTGCAGGGGACAGCGGCCGAGTCGGCTCTCGTTGTCGGACCCGGGAACCAGGCGTGCAACTGAGGCCGCGTACCCCATCATGCTTGACGCGCAGCTCGGGCAAGAGACGGCTCGCGGGGGACTAGATAGGAGCGCGGGGTGGGACAACCGCGGAGCCGAGGGGAAAGTTGAGCGAGCACTCACATCGGAGCAACGCGGGCCTTGGATGGAGCCACACACTTGCATCCACTGGATGCCTCTACTGGAGCGTCGCTTAGAAGGTATCACGTGACCTCTCCCGCCGCCCCTCCGGTCGCTTCGCTCCCTGCGGGTTGGCCCCGACGCAGCCAGATCAAGGATGTGTCGCCACTTGGCGGATCACCGTGCACGGCGAACGGCCTTAATGACAGGCTGGTACGAGACTCGGCTCTACTTGTGTAGGGGTACAGCTTATGACTTCTGGTCAGTCAGTAATAGAGAAGGGTATTCAGCGGACTCCAGAAGCCTGGACGTGGTCGGCAAGAACGCCGGCCACCGAAAGGGGGGAAGCGTCATGGCGGGCTCCGGTCGTCGTTGCCCGCACGGGCCCCCAACCGCCTCGGGCGGTTCAGGACGGCAGGGTAGGCACCTCGCCGATTGCGCGCTCGGTCGGAGCCCACGCCCGAAGGCACCGCACTCACGGATCATGCGGCGCGGACAGTCAGAGACCCACGCACCAAGCCGGGCACAAGAATGGCCCGCTCCCATCTGGGGAGCGGCGGTTCCTGGGGCGACCCTTCTCCACTCCAGAGTCCTGGCACCCGACCGTCGGTGTGTACAACAATCGCGAGCTGAGCACTCCTGGCCGACGGGGCCGAGCACCGCGGCCAGACGCGCGAAGCCTGTGATCGCCTGGCCGAGGTGTGATCGAAGACCACCACCGACGGGCGGTTCATCGGCGGACTTAACGTCCGCCCTGCGCCGTCTGGACTGTTTGACACCGGTTGTCGTCGTCGAGCCCG
>CAZAMA010000306.1:0-3257 GCA_964485645.1 uncultured Acidimicrobiaceae bacterium
AGATCACGCACCTGAGTTCGTTCCGAGGATCCAGGCCTACGTCCAGGACGCTCGCCATCGAGACATTCGTGTCACTGAGTGCATAACCGACGCGAAGGGTGACCGGAGCCTCGCTCCAGCCAAGCAGCACGATCCGGACGCCTATGTCCATGTGGTGAAACGAGCCGCAGACGGTGTCGTCATCCGTGGGGCGAAGATGCACATCAGCGCCGCCGCGTTCGGGCACGACCTGATGGTCATGCCGACCAAGTCCATGAAGCCCGACGAGGGCGACTACACCATCGCATGCGCGGTCCCGGTCAACTCCCCCGGTGTGCACATTACGAACACGACTTACCATCCGCGAGGCGGTGACTCCCGTGACTTTCCGGTGAGCTGGACGAACAGCATGCCGGACAGCATGGTGATCTTCGACGACGTCTTTGTGCCGACCGAACTGGTGTTCCTCGATGGACAGACCACGCACGCCGCAGTCTTTGCGCACTCGCTTGGGCTATGGGAACGGCTCGGCGGAGTGTCGTTCATGGTCACCCAAGCAGACGAGCTCGTCGGGTTGGCGAGCCTCATCGCCGAGGCGAACGGAACCGCGAAGATCGCGCACGTGCGCGAGAAGATCGACGAGATGATGATCCATGCCACCCTGTTGCGCGCCGGGCTGGAGGCCGCACTCGCCAATGCCCACGCCACACCGGACGGCTACTACTACCCCGACGACATGTTCACCAACGTGACGAAGTACGTCGGCGCTGCGAACTTCAGCTCGATGGTCCGGCATCTCCACGACATCGCCGGCGGTGCGGTCGTGACCGCGCCGTCGATGGCCGACTTCGACAACTCGGACTTGAGGCCCCTGCTCGAGAAGTACCTGGGTACAGGCCCGGGCGTCTCGGGCGAGTACCGTGCCCGCCTCTTCCACGCCATCCGCGACACCACGGCGGACGCCCTCGGCGGCTGGCATCACGTGACGAACGTCCAATCTGGAGGCGGTTTGTTCGCCCAACGCCTGGTCACACGCAAGAACTACGACATCGAGCGTGCCCGGGCTCTGGCGCTGAAGGCGGCGGGGCTGGCAGGGGCGTGACCGGAGCATGGCAATGTCAGGTGATCTCGCCAGCCGACCTACGAAGCTGCTGGACGAGCTCGAACACCTCGACAGCCTGCTCGTCGTCGATACCGAGCCGGAGCTGTTCGGCGATGTCGCGCACGGCCGGAGCAACGACCTTGCGCCCCACCTCAGTGATCACCGCCAACGTGGTGCGCCGATCGCTGGGGTGCGGGACGCGGCGCACCAGCCCGTCCTTTTCGAGCCGGTCCACCAGATTGGTGACGGCTGCCTGGTGGATCAGTAGCCGGTGCTGCATCCGGCCGAGCGACATGGCGCCACCTCGAGCCCACGAGAGCAACAGGACGACTTCGAAGCGGGCGAAGGTCAATCCGGACGGCCGAAGGATGTCGTCGATGCGCTTTGTCGCGATCCCAGCCGCACGAATGAGAGAGGAGGCGGCCTCGAACGCAGCGCGATCCTCATCGGTGAGGCCCGTCCACACCGAGCGGACGGGATGCAGGGGAGAACCCACTTCGTTGCCCTTCATCGGCGCCGTCCGCGCTACCCGATCTAAGCCAACTGGTCGAGTATGGTCCACGGCCACCTTTCTGGGGATCGGCTTCCGGCTCAGGCTATCCCGGCGATCGGCTGCCCCGGGGCTCCAAGTGGGGGCGGCGAGCCGTCGTGGCCTGATGGTCCGTCCGGGCGACGGTGGGAGGAACACGGTGAAAAGGATCGAGGGAGATCATGTCTGAGGTTGTCGTGACTGGTTCTGGCGTAGTGTCCGCGCTCGGGCACGATGTGCCGACCTTCTGGTCGGGATTGTGCGCGGGCGACGTGGCGATTCACGAGGCGCCATGGGCTGATGACGACCACTTCGCCTGGTGGTCGGGGGTGCACGATTTCGACCCGCGCGAGTGGGTCGAACCGACCGTGGCATCGGGCAGCGACCTGTTCGCGCTGTTCGCGCTGGCCGCCACCGACCAGGCACTGCGCCAGGCGTCGTTCGACGAGCTCGACCCCCGCCGCACGGCAGTGGTGATGGGCACGAGCATGGGTGGCACTCGCGCGCTGCTACAGGCGCAGCACCAGCTCGAGACCGGTGGTCCGGACGCAGTCGACCGCAAGACGATGATCAAGATCTGGCCGAACATGGCTGCTGCGCAGATCGCCATGCGCTACCGGCTGCACGGGCCTTCGTTGACGTTCTGTACGGCCTGTGCGTCGTCGCTCGACGCGATCGGGTCGGCCGCCGACCTCATCCGTGCCGGCCGGGCCGACGTGGCTCTCGCCGGCGGCACCGAGGGCGGCTTCGGGAGGCCCGACGGCCAGCGTGACGGCTCGTTCGTGCCGGCGGTCTTCTACAGCCAGGCCGGCTATGGCGTCACGGCGGCCGCTGGTGACCGCCTCCGAGCGAGCATCCCCTTCGACGTCGAGCGACGCGGCATCGTCGTAGGCGAGGGGTGCGGCGTTGTGGTGCTCGAGCGCCGCGAGCACGCGCTCCGGCGTGGTGCAAAGATTCTCGGTTCTCTCGAGGGGTACGCCTCGCTCGCCGACAGCCACCACCCATCGTCCCCAGACCCGAGTGGCGCCTGGGAAGCCGAGAGCATGGCGCGAGCGCTCGATGACGCCGGCTTGAGCCCGTCCGACGTCGGGGCGATCATCGCCCACGGCACGTCCACCCCGAAGGGCGACTCGGCCGAGATCCGAGCGGTGAACAGCGTCTATGAGGGAAGGACCGTGAAGGTGACTTCCATCAAGGGCAACATCGGCCACCCTGGCGGTGCTGCCGGTGCGTTGAGCGTGGTCGCGGCACTCCGAGGCCTGCAAGACCAGACGCTGCCGCACACGGCCGGCACCGCGACGGTAGACCCCGAGGCCGAATTCGAGGTGGTGACGGAGCGCCCGGCACGACTGCAGACCTCCTACGTCCAGGTCAACGCCTTCGGCTTCGGCGGGCAGAACGCATCGTTGGTGCTTGGCGCAGGGTGACGGGCGTTCAGGCGAGGAGCTTTCGCAGCTCCGGCTTCGAGATCTTTCCCGTCGACGTCTTCGGCAGGCTCTCCCGGATCGAGACCGCGACCGGACGCTTGAGGCTGGGGAGCCGGGAGCGGCAGTGGGCGTGCACAACCTCTGCGTCGAGGTCGGTGTCCGGTTGTGGCGCGAGGAATGCGTACGGCCGCTCGCCCCACTCGTCGTCCGGAATTCCGAG
>CAZAMA010000307.1:0-3252 GCA_964485645.1 uncultured Acidimicrobiaceae bacterium
GGGGTACAGGTGAGCGGCTCGCGCGGGCAGCTCGACCATCGCGAGCAGCTCTGAGACGGTGTATCGATCGTCGGCAGGAACCTTGTGGATGGAGTACGGCTCGGTAAGCAAAGAAGAAACCCGCATCCGCGGGCTCAGGCTCGAGTGCGGATCCTGGAAGATCATGGCCGCGTTCCGACGAAACCGCTTCACATCCCTTGATCCAAGGCGCGTGACGTCGGTACCCCTGAAGACGACGCGGCCGCTCGTCGGCCGCGTGAGGCGGAGCGCGGCCAGCGCGACCGTCGTCTTGCCCGACCCGGACTCCCCGACGATTCCGAGCACCTCGCCCTCGTGCACCTCGAGGCTCACGCCGTCGACGGCCCGGACGCCCTTGCTGGTCCGGAGCAGTCGGGCCAAGCCACCGCTTGAGAAGACGACTCGGAGGACGTCGATCGTGAGCAATGGATCCTTGGTCGGTGTCCTTCGGCCTGACGACCCGGTCACGGAGAGGACGAACGATCGTCGAGAGCGAAAGGAGACGAAGGGTCGCGCATGTGGCAGCGCACGGTGTGGCTCGCCCTTGCAGTGACAAGGTTCGGTGCCGCGGTGCGGCAGAGGTCTTGCGCGTAGCTGCATCTGGTCGCGAAGGCGCAACCGACGAGCTCTCCGAGGAGGGAGGGCACCTGTCCGGGAATGCTCGTGAGCGGGCGCCCCCGGTTGCTGCGAGACGGGACGGCCGCGAGCAGCGCAGCGGTGTAGGGGTGCTGCGGACGAGCAAAGACGTCCGCGACTTTGCCCTGCTCTACCACCTGGCCGGCGTACAGGACGACGACGCGGTCGCAGACCTGCGCCACGACGCTCAGGTCGTGGGTGACCAACATGATTGTGAGGTTCCTGCTCGCCTGCACGTCCCTCAACAAGGCGAGGATCTGTGCCTCCAAGGTGACGTCGAGAGCCGATGTCGGCTCGTCGGCCACGAGGATCTCGGGCTCGAGCGAGAGGGCCATCGCGATCATGACTCGCTGCCGCCTTCCGCCCGATAGCTGGTGGGGGTAGGAGCGGGCGACCTGGGCGGCGTCGGCGATGCCCACCTGACCTAGCAGCGCCACCGCCTTGTCCAAAAAGGCTCTCCGATCACGTCTCCGAGACCGACCCGCGGCGTGGGCTACCTGGATGTCGACCATCTGTCCCCCGATGCGGAAGGTCGGGTTGAGCGAGGTGAGCGGGTCCTGGAAGACCATGGCGATTTTCGCGCCGCGAGCCCTGCGGAGCGACTCCTCGGACAGGTTGGCCAGGTCTGTCGCTCCGTCGAGCATGATGCGGCCCGAGACGACCCGCCCGTTGGCCGGCAGAAGGCGAAGGATGGTGGAAGCGAGCGTGCTCTTGCCCGACCCCGACTCGCCCACGAGCCCTGTCACCTCGCCGCGCCGCAGCGTGAGGCTCACACCCGGCAGCACCCGGACGGTCGACCCGCGGCTGCGGTACTCGACGGCGAGGTCCTCTATCTCGAGCACCGCGTCGGTGGTCGGCGTCACGCCCGCCACCGTGTCACGCCCCGCAGTCGAGGGTCGAGGACGTCGCGCAGAGCCTCTCCGAACATGAGGAAACCGATCGTGGTCACGCCGAGTGCAAGGGACGCGAACAGCACGGCCCAAGGGGCCTGGAAGATGGTGTTGAAACCGTCCGAGAGTATCGAGCCCCAGGACGGATTAGGGGGAGGCACCCCCAGCCCGAGGAACGACAGTCCGGCCTCGGTGGTGATCGCGCTCGGCGTGTCCATCGCGAGGAGGATGAACAACGGCGCGATGATGTTGGGCAGGACGTGGCGAGCCATGATGCGGACCCGCCCCGCGCCCACGGCGCGCTCGGCGAGGATGTACTGGTTCTGCTTGACGCTGAGAACGAGGGCCCGGCTGGTGCGGGCGTAGTTGGGAGTGAAGGTGACGGCGATCACGATGATCAGGTTCCGCAGCGACGGCCCGACCACCGTCAGGAGTGCGAGGGCCAGCACGATCGCGGGGAACGACTGGAACGTGTCGGTGAGGAGCACCACGACGTTGTCGACGAGCCCGCCGAGATAGCCGCCGAGAAGACCGAGGACAGTCCCTGTCCCGAGGGCTACTGCGACGGCCGGGACGGCGACTTCGAGCTCTATCCGTGTGCCGTAGATGAGTCGCGACAGCAGGTCGCGTCCTAGCTGATCTGTCCCGAGGAGGTGGTGCAGCGTCGGACCCTGGAGCGGGTGATTAACGTCGATCTGGCTGAAGGAGTATGGCGCGAGCTCCGGTCCGAAGACGGCGAGGACGACGAGACCGAGCACGATGAAGGTCCCGATCCCCCCGCCCGAGGTCGTGAGGATCGAGGTGACAGCCGCCCGTCCCCGTGCGCGGCGGCTCGAGCGCACCTCCGGGCCAAGGACGCTGAGGTCGCCGAGTCCCGCAGACCCGACCGGTGGGATCACGGTTGCACTCTCAGCTCGTCGCCCGCTGCCCGAGCTGGATGCGGCTGTCGAGCAAGCGGTAGGTAATGTCGGCGAGCAGGTTCGCCCCGATGACCATGAGGGCGATCACTAGCGAGGTGCCCTGCACGATCGGGTAATTGCGCGAGGCGATGGCGTTGTAGGCGAGCGTGCCCAGCCCGGGTCGATCGAAGATCACCTCGATGAAGATCGCGCCTCCGAGCAGGCCGCCAAGGCCCACGCCGAGCACCGCGACCACCGGTGCGGCCGCGTTCTTGAGGGCGTACTTGAAGAGGATCTTGCGTCGCCTTACGCCGAACGCGCGGGCGGTCCGCACGTAGTTCGCCGTCAAGACCTCGAGCATGTTCGTGCGGACCAGCCGGGCGATGTAGCCGATCCACCCAAGGGCGAGCGCGGTGGCGGGAAGCACGAGGTGCTTCAGGTCGTCCAGCGGGTCGCCGGGGTTGCCGGATCCGATCACGGGTAGCACGTGGAGGTGGACGGCGAACACGAGTATGAGGAGCAGGCCGACGACGAACGACGGCGCGGTGATGACCGACACCGAGACGATGCCGATCACCTTGTCGAGTATCCCGCCGGGCCGCGTCGCCGCGAGCACCCCGAGAGGCACTCCGACGACGACCGCGAGGGCGAGCCCAGAGACCGAGAGCACGACCGTGTAGGGGAGGTTCTCTGCGACGAGGCTCGACACAGGAGTGTCGGTTACGAAGTCCACCCCGAGGTTCCCGTGAAGGGCTTGAAAGATGTACTGGTAGATCTGCACGGGGACCGATACGTCGAGGCCCATCTCT
>CAZAMA010000308.1:0-3250 GCA_964485645.1 uncultured Acidimicrobiaceae bacterium
AAGACCTAGCGTCGAACGCGAAAGCTCGGAATCGAGGAGATCAAGCAAGATCGAGGCCGCCTTATTGTGGTCGTCTAGTTGCCAATACCGCGCCTCCACTCCGTCCGCGCACAGTTCGGGTATGCCCCCAGTGCCGTAGGTCACGATGGGCAAACCGACCGACATCGCCTCGATGATGGCCAAGGGCAGTGCCTCGGAGTAGGACGCGTGGACATAGATTTTGTAGCGTGGTAGAAGGTCGCGCACATCGGGCCGGAAGCCCCGGAACCGAACGTGATCGGTGAGGCCCAGCGAAGTGGTCAATCGCTCAAGGTCCCTGCGACAGCTTCCATCACCGAAAATGTCGAGTGTGAGCGTCCGGCCGGCTTGATTGGCGCGGGCCAATACCTCCAGCAGGAAGCGATGGTTCTTTGTGATCTCCAGTGAGCCGACGGTCACCAAGTCGCCGAGGGGTGGACCGACTGATCGTGTCGATGGTGGCGCGATGAAATTGGGTATCACGACCGAAGGCACACCGTCGGCCTGGGGAAGCCATGTCAGGAGTTCTCGCCGCGCTGACTCAGAGACATACACGATGCCGTCAAGCCGGGGGATCACCGCTCGCTCAAGTTGTCGTATGAATTTGTACACGGGGCCGTAACGCGTGATCTGATTCCTCTGGAACCATTCGTCCGCCAGCGAGGTCTTGAAGTGAACCGCCATCACTATTCGTTGCCCCTGACCGCTGCGAGCAAGGAGAGCAGCTCGTGCCGCAACAGGGTCTTGTGCGTAGACGACGCTATCGGTAGTTTCCCGGAGATGGCGGGAGAGCGCCTTGCGTAGAAATACCCCATGGAAGTGGAGGTACCATGTGACACTCGCGGAACTGCTCAGGTGCGCCAGCGGCAGGCGAACGCCGAAAACCGGGGCGCTAAGGGCCGGATGCCACGAGAACGGAGTTACCAGGGTCGACGCTACTTCCCGATCATCGAGGAACTGACGGAATTCCCGAGAGTGGGTGTGTACACCAGTGGCACCTTCGGGACGAAGGATCGTCGCTATGACGAGAGGGGCACAGCGATCGTTGGGTGAGCGAGTGCTTGTAGACACACCTGGGACCATCACGAGAGAGAGCGTGCCACGTGTTGGGCGATACCCGACGGAGAACGGAGACCTTGCGCGGCAGCTGGTGTGTCGCGTGGAATGCGAAGCAATGAGCGCGCATTGTCCCGATAGACCTGCCGGAGAGTGTCCGACGGAAGGTCGAGCCCGTAGACGGGCCACCGGCCGTTGCGTGGGACCAGCTCGTCGGAATAGGGGAAGGCCTCGTCGTTGGTCTCGAGGAGGCGAAAGTAGGTTCGGTACGTGCTCGCTCGCAACGGGAAGATGTCGGTACCGAACAGCACCCGATCGGGGTGCTCCAGAACGAGCGCTCGTGCAGCGCGCGGCTGACGCCCGAACTCGGAAGCTCGGGCGGCGATGTCAATGCGGAAGTTCGGATACGTGGCGAGGAGCTCGGACACTCGGGCCAGGTTCTCGACGTAGCACCCGTGTGCCGCGACTATAACGATGTCGGGGTTCGATGCGACCATGTTCTCGAGTGCGTCGATCAGACGATGGAAGGTGTCCGGCCCCTTCCGGTGTTGTTGGGCTCGTGGGTTGACCAGCAGTTCCTCAAGCCGCTCGTTCCGGCGGTTGACCGGATGGAAGAAGGCGAGAGGGTCGGCAACATGGATCAGGATAGGGATGCCAAGCGCGCCGGCGGCTTCCCAGATCGGTTTCAGGAGGATGTCGTTGGGGAGGATCTGCCGACCCCGGGCCCGCACGCTCAACCCCAGGTCCTTCCATACCTTTAGTCCGCGGGCTCCGTGTGCCACCGAACGCTGCAGCGACTTAATGAGGACGTCGGTCCCGTCGGGACGCTCGAGTTCTCGCCAGTCGAGATGGCAGAAGGTGAAGAAGCGGCCCGGGTGCGCCCGGTCGTAGCGATCGAGGTTCTCTTCGAGTTCTCTGCCCCAGCGGCCGTCGAGGTTGACGAGACCCGTGATGTTCGTGGCATCCATGACGTCGAGGAGGTGCCCGACGTCCTTCTCCATCCAGTCGCCAGTATTAGTCAGCCAGCGGCCGAGGTGGCTGTGGAAGTCGATGGCGGGCACCCTGGCCCGAAAGGGTGTGTGATCGGGCAATTGGAGCATGGACACCGGGGCATACGAGCTCAGCAGGGGTGCGCGTAACTCCCTGGCCTTGCGCACGATCCGCCGGACCGGCTCGGGGATGGGGAATCGTGAGCGGCTCGAGACCGCGTCGCCGCCGTCCCTTGCAAACTCCGGTCCAGCCTCATGGGGCACCTGAGCATCTCGACGCATGCCGACGCCTCAGCTCCAGATGTCCCGCATCACGTTGAGCACCACCCGCGAGCCAAGTCGGTCGAGCCGTATCGGCAGCTCCTGCAGTCCCCCGAGCCGCTGGCGCACCGCCCGCTGGTGCTCCACCGGGCACATCACCAGAAGGAACCCGCCACCGCCCGCGCCGGTCACCTTGGCCCCGGTTGCCCCACTTTCCAGGCAAGCCTGCACCGCGCTGTCGATCTGATCGTTCGACACTCCGGACGCAAGCTGCCGCTTGGCCTCCCAACCACACCGGATGGCGCTTCCCACCGCGTCCACCTCGCCCTTTCGCAGGGATTCGCTGGTCACACCGGCGAGGTCCCGCAGGAAGTGGAGTTGCGGAAGCGTCGCGTCCACGTTGGCCGCCTGCTCTCGGAGGATCGAGTCGGCGCTCCTCGTCACGCCCGTGAAGAAGAGCATGATCTGTGCCTGCAGAGCGCGTCGCTCGACGTGTGGGAGCTCGATCTCTTGGGCGACGACGCGAGGTCCGGGTCCGAACTGGATGTCGCGGATCCCGCCGAGCGCCGCGATGTATTGGTCCTGCTTGCCGATGCGCTTGCTGCAGATCTCGATCTCGATCGAGCAGGCCTGCTCCGCGAGCTCCTCGCCCGCTATTTGTCGACCCTGGTAGGCGGAGAGCGCGTGGAGGAGGCCCACCGTCAACGAGGAGGAGGAGCCGAGGCCGGACCCGGCGGAGGGGATGTCCGCCAGCATGGTGATCTCCACCCCCTGCTTCACTCCGGTCATCCGCATCGACTCGCGCACGAGATCGTGCTTGATGTCGTCGATGCTCGAGACGATCTCCTTCATCGAGTAGTTGATGTAGATATCGTCGTCGAAGCGTTGCTTCACGATGACGTACACGTACTTGTCGATGGCGCAGT
>CAZAMA010000309.1:0-3241 GCA_964485645.1 uncultured Acidimicrobiaceae bacterium
GCAGCTCCGCTACCAGGGCCTTCGTGGCACGGGAGGGGGTAGCAGGGCGCGGCACATGCCAAGGTTACATCCCCCGGTTGAGACGGTGGTGGGAGAGCAGAACCGCCTCGTACGCTGGGCAGGCGCCATCCGCCCCGTTGGCGGCAAGCGCATCGGACGAGGAAGGAGGTGATGAAGATGGCAAACCAAGACAAGAGCGGCTTCGGCAAGGCTGCGACCTGGGCGGCAGCCGCACTGGGGCTCCTCGGCCTTGTTGCCGGAGCGCTCACGATCGGGCTCCAGCGACTGCTCTGGATCGCCACCTGCGCCATCGGCGCGGTCGGCCTGTGGAGCACGTACCCGTGAGCAGCTCCCCTGAGCCTGGTGCGTCGTTGCCCCATTCCGTGCCGGGCTCGGGCCCAGTCGGGCGGCGTTGACGGCGTGACGCGAACGAGGAGTCCATCCCATGCCTAGGTGGGTAAGGAATGCCGAGTCGAGCCCGCAGCGGGTCCTGCCGCACGGCGGGCCGGACCGGGTCAGGAGCCGAGCCACCTGTCGACTGTTCGAGAATCGCCGCTGGTCCTTACACCTGGGTTGTCTGTGGGAGATACTGACGTATGGGTGTTGGCGATACGGTCGCCGGGTGGATTGGAACGCTGCCGAAATGGCAGCAAGATCTTGCGCGCCGGGTGGCCGGCGCCGCGGAGGCGAGCACCGACGAACTTGACGAGGCCCTCCTTGTGGTCAAGGGAGCATTGGGCGTTCCGACGGAAGCTGCTGCTCGCGAACCGGTGCCGCTCAGCCCCGGTGACCTGCCGCGGATGCATGCTGGGCCGGTTGCCAGGCTGAAGAAGTTCGGGCTACTTCGCGGGGTCGGCCTCGTCGTCGATGATGCGCAGATCGACTTCTGCCCTGATGGGCTAACGATCGTCTTCGGCGCCAACGCGTCGGGCAAGAGTAGCTATGTTCGCGGACTGAAGTCCGTGTGCTACAGCGTCGACCGCGACTGCCCCGTCTATGGCAACGTCTACGCCCCCTATGCCGAGAAGCCGAGTGCCGACGTCGAGTACGTCCTTGGTTCGGACCGGTACCAGCAGCGGACCCCGCTCCGTGGCGACGGCGTCCTCCGCCTGCCTGGTCTCGCGGTGTTCGACAGCGCGTGTGCCGAACTCTATGTGAATCGGGAAAACGTCATCCAATACATCCCGGTCGAACTGCTCGTACTCACCCGCCTTGCCGCGTTGCAGGACCGCCTACGGGCAAGCGTGGCGAGTGAACGGGTCCAGCTCATGGGCTACCGGCCCGCCCTGGATGGAATCGGCGAGGACACCGAAGTTGGCTCCGCGCTGCGCGAGCTGCGCGGCGACGCCAGCGATCCCAATCTCGCCGAGCTGGCCATACTGGACGAGGAGAGCCGGGCCCGCCTGGGAACCTTGCGAGCGGCAGTAGCCGCTGCGGATGCGGCAACGGCCAACGCTGACGCAGTCGCGGCCCAGGCCGACGCGAGGGCTGCCGAGGAACTGTGCCAGGCCATCGAGACGTTGGCTTTGCGGAACGGCGCCGAGGCAGCTGGGCGCCTTCGGCAGGCGGTCGCCGACGACCGCACTGCCCGTGACGCGATGGCTCTGGCCAATGAGCAGTTCGCGGCGGGCCCGCTTCCCGGCGTGGGGTCCGAACCGTGGACGATCCTCTGGAGTGCTGCGCGTTCCTTCGCCGAGGGTGCGGGAGCTCAGTTCCCGCCGGGTGAGGGCGACCCCTGCCCGCTGTGCCTGCAAGAGGTCGGCAGAGGCGCCGCGGAGCGGATGTCGCACTTCGAACAGCACGTGAAGAGCGAGGTCCACGCGACGGCCACCCGGACCGCAGGAGCCCTTGAGGCTGCGCTGCGCGACTGCGAGCCGGACCAGGTGGAGACCAGCAGGGCCGTGTTCCTCGAACGTCTCCGTGCCGTGAGTGTCGAGGTCGCCGCTAACATAGACGACTACTTGGAGCGGGCGGTTGCACACTTGACCGCGATGCGCACCCGCCCCGCCGAAGCCGTGGCCATGGTCGGCCAGCCTCATGCGGCGATCGAGGAGCTGCGGGCCTGGGCGGCCGGTCGAGCGGCCCACGCCGCACAGCTTCTTTCCACCACCGATGAAGATGAGCTGAAGACGATGCGTAAGGAGCTCCGTGAGCTCGAGGCACGGGAAGCGCTTGCCGCGCGCCTCGACGAGTTCATCGCCTGGCGGGGTCACCTCTCCCAGGTGGCGAGACTCGACGGCGTGCACAGTGCCCTTGCGACCAACAAGATCACCATCAAGCAACGAGAGCTGACTGACATCTTGCTCAGTGGGGCGCTCATGGCGGCGCTCGAGGAGGAGCTCAAGCGGCTGCACTGCGATCACCTGCCGATCTCCCTCGATATGCACACGGCCCTTGCGGAGACGACGGTCGAACTGCGTCTCGCGACCTCTCGGGCCGTCGAGCTCGCCCACATCGTCTCGGAAGGGGAACGCCGAGCAGTCGGCCTGGCCTTCTTCCTGGCGGAGCTGAGCACGATGGCCGCTGATTCCGGGATCATCCTCGACGATCCGGTCTCCTCGTTCGACGATGATCGCCGGCAATCCATTGCCGAACGGCTGATGGCAGAGGCGCGTCGACGCCAAGTCATCGTCTTCACCCACGACCTGCCGTTTGTGGCCGACTTACAATCCCAGGCGAAGTCCGACGGCGTTGAGCTCACCGTGCGCGGAATGTGGCGCGTCGGCAATGACGTCGGTCGGGTGGACGAGGATCCACCGTTCAAGACGATGAACCTCAGGGATCGAGTGGGCCCGCTCAAGAAGCGCGCGCAGGAATGGGACTCCCAGCCGCCGCCTACCGGCTACGACGAGGCGTGGCACAGGGTCACCCAGTTTTACAGTGACCTGCGTACGTCCTGGGAGCGCGCCGTCGAGGAGCGGCTCTTCCGAGGCGTGGTGCAGCGGTTCCAACGTGCCGTCAAGACGCAGTCGCTGAAAGAGGTAGTCATCACCGGCGACCTCGTCGACCAGGTAGAGAGGGGTATGACCCGCTCGTCCATGTTCGTTCACGACGAGCCTCCGAGTTCGCTCGCCCCATTGCCCGGCCGCACTGAACTCGAAGCTGATGTCGCGTGCCTTGCGGCCTTCGAGAAGGAGACGAGGAGGGGGTGACCGGGACCCTTGCAGGTGGGGATGGCCAGTTCCACCGGTCGGCCTCGGTCGGTAGACCGGCCATGATGACCGGGACCGTGCACCGACCC
>CAZAMA010000310.1:0-3237 GCA_964485645.1 uncultured Acidimicrobiaceae bacterium
ATTCTGCAGTCTGTCCCTGAATTCGCCAGTTCCGCTTTCGAGCGAGCTGAGCGATCGCCTTGTTCACGACCTCATTGGGTGGGGAGGCGATCTGGAATTGCACAGTCGGCGGACCGAGGGCGCGAACCCGGCGGACGACCAGGAGCGCCATCACGACGACGAGGATTACCAGAAATACGGGGCCCATGGGATTTGAGCTCGCAATCAGAATATCGGTGCCGGTCAATTCGACCCCCCTGTGGATAGACGGTAGACGCCTGCCCTGCCTCACACCTGTCTTGATTGGCTCGGTCAGTGTAGCAATTCATATCCTGTGAGCTGCTGACCAGTCCACAGTCATCTGAAAAGTAGCGGTCAGACGCCGAGGAAGCCGAACGCTCTCGTAGGGCTCTCGGCGAGCTGACGGGTCGCTGCTGTGACCTTGACGCCGCGGACAGCCGCATGACGGATGGCACTGATCGCCAGGTTGCGTAGGGCCCGCGGCAGCTTTCCGCTCCGGACTTGGGATCGGTTTGTCGAGGTCATGCCCGTATACAGTGCAAGGGGAGGTCTACACTGGAGCTACGCGATGACCGGCGGACCTTGCCCGGCGTCATTTCGCATCAGTCCCCAAGGAGGCGCAATGGGGGGCGGGAGCCGACCGATAGCCGGCGCGTCGAAGAGACGTAGTCGGGCGGAAGCTTTGGCCGACGGGCAGTCGGCCCGCCCTGGGCGAGGAAGCGGGGTGGCATGAAGGCCGCAGGCCGGGCCGTTGTGGGGCTGGCGGCAGTGTGCCTCTCGGCGGTCGTCTTGGCGGCGTGTGGCGGGGGAACCGGGAGTAAGGCGGGGCTCACGGTGAAGGTCACCGACCTCCCCCACGGGGTGGGGGGAGACGTGACTGTCTATCTCCCCAACGGCTCGCATCGCGTCGTTCGCTCCACCACGTCGTTCTCGGCGGCGGGCCACTACCGCCTCGACGCCGCATCTGTCACTGTCGGAACAAGGCAGTACGCGCCGACGCGAGCAACCTCGGCGGCGACGGTCACCTCGGGCAAGCAGACCACCGTGACCGTCGATTATGCGGACATCATCCCGTCCACGACCAAGGTGCTGGCTGCTTCGGGCCTGGCAGGGGCGACGCTGTCTGCCGGCGCCCCGAGTGGACCTGGGACGATCACGTTCCCTCCGGGAGCGCCGCTCCCCTCCGGTCTCGCCGTCGGTGACGTCCTGGCTTCAGGGGCTACGCCACAGACCCCGGACGGTCTCTTGGTCAAGGTGGTGAGCGTGACGACCGGAGCCTCGGGCACGACGGTCACGACGACGCCCGCCTCCCTTCCCGAAGCACTGCCTCGCGGACGGCTCCAGATCGAGACGCCGATCGGGCCGCCCGAGAACGCCGTCCTCCCGGTGGGGGTAAGCCGGGGTGCGGCGATCCCGCTCACGAGCGCCACCACCGGTGCGGTGCCGTCCGGGACGGCGCAGCTGGCCTCGGCGATCTTGGCGGGCAAGCCGATCATCAATATCAATCGCTCCCTTCCCGCGTTCACGTTGTCGCCCACGATCACGCTCGATGCGACTCAGGCCGAAGCGGACAGCTCCCCGGGTAGCTCGTCGTCGGGCGAGTCCCAATCCACGAGCTGCAATCCGTCCGGCGTCACGGGTAGCGGCTCGCAGACGGGCACCGGGGGCGTGGGGAAACAGGAGACGGCAGCGGGCCTCGATGTGGCCGCCACGGTCTCGCTCCAGCCGACGTTCCATCTCGACGCGTCCTGGGGGTTCGGTCAACCGTTGTTGGCCAGCTTCTCGGTGACGATGAACGAAGCATCCAAGACCGACGTCGAAGCGAACATGGCGTATTCGTGCACGGTGAAGGCCAATCTGCCGTCGACGCCCTTCGCCCTCGACAGGATCCCCTTCTTCGCCGGGTTCATCCCTGGCGAGATCAAGGTGGGACTGCAAGGGCAGGGCAGCATCAAGGGGGTCTTCACTGACGGCATCAACATCGGAGCCGATCAATCCGCCAAGCTGACCGTCGGCGTCACATACGACAATGGCACGTTCAAGCCGACGAGCCACTTTTCGGACAAACTGAAGTTTGCGGCGAACCCCGTCGTCACCCTGTCCGCGACGGCGGCAATGGGACCGGCACTCACCTTCGAGCTGGACGACCAGGGAGGTCCGATGGTGGACCTTCAAGGAACCGTGTCGGCGGTCGTGTCATCGGACCAGAAGAAGAGCGGGGTGTTCCTCGGAGCCAACGCGGGCGTCGGGTTCCAGCTCAACATCTTCGGGTTGCCGCAGATGAACTTCAAGACCTCGGTCCCGTTGTGGAAGACGAAGGTATGGCCGCCGAAATCGACGAGCGGAAAGGGTACGACGACCACGACGACGTCGAAGAGCGGAAAGGGTACGACGACCACGACGACGTCGAAGAGCGGAAAGGGTACGACGACCACGACGACGCCCAAGGGAGGAACGACCCCGTCAACGGCTCCGGTGTCACGCACCACCACGCCGAGCTCGACTCCCACCACCGCTCAACCAGCGTCGTGCATCACTTCTCCCTGTACGGCTGGTTCAACAGGAGTCGAGGTCTCGATCGCACAGGTCAATGTCGTTACAGCCACATCCCGTCCCACAACAAAGTCCCAATATCTTGCGGTCACTCTCCACGTCGACAACTCCTCAAGCAGCGACGTCACATTTGGATCATTTGCTAACGGGCCGACAATTAAGATTGTCGGGTCAAACCACGTCTCGACGCGGTGGACACAAGTTTCTGATGCTCCTGCATCTCCCGAAAGCGACGGCCGCTCATGCTTCGGAACTCAAAGTTCGTCAGGGTACACCGTACTGCCCGCACAAAATCTGACGCTTCCACGCGACTTCTGCTTCCCGCTCAGGACAACAGGAACGATTGTCTTTCCAATATTGCAGGTGATCGTCGCAACACAGCCGTTCACTCTGAACGTGTCCCCTGCTGCTCCGCCGCCCACCACGACCACGACCACGGCGCCGGTGCCGCTCACACCCACAACAGGCCAATTGCAGACACCACCCGGATGAGCAGGGCAGGGTGACTAGCAAGAGTCGGGACAACTGACGCCTTGGGGGGGGTCAAATCGGCCACGGTGGGTCGCTGGCCCTCCGAGCGGTCGGGCCCAAGAGTGGCGCCTGACCTGCCCGAACAGGAACCTGGACGAGTGGGGCTAAGTGGACTTGAACCACTGACCTCAGCATTATCAGTGCTGCGCTCTA
>CAZAMA010000311.1:0-3218 GCA_964485645.1 uncultured Acidimicrobiaceae bacterium
CTTCGAACCCGTCGAACAACCCGTTCGCGTTCCCGACGATGCCGAGGACGATCGACCCGGCCGCGAGAGTCACGATGGCCAGGTAGTCGCTCCTCAACCGTCGCAAGGCGATCAGCCCGACCACGTACCCCAGCGACCCAGCCGCAGCAGCACCCATCACGAGGGCGACAGGCCATGGCAGCGAGAGCCCGAGCACGTAGTAGATGCCCGATCCGGGTTGCTCGGGACCGAGCGAGGCGACGCCCGCCATATAGCCACCCATCGCCATGAACGTGATGACGGTGAAGTCGAGGATCCCGGTGTAGCCGAACTGGATGTTGAGCCCGAACGCGAAGATGTTGTAGATGCAGAAGTACACGCCGAGCGTGGAGATATAGCCGAGGATGATGCCCATTTTGTGACCTAAGCCTTGCCGATCGTGGGGATGATCCCCTGGGGACGGACGAGGAGAACGAGCACGAGGACGGCGAACGCCGCATCGAGGTCGTATGCCGACGAGATGACGAGACCGGCGAAGTTGACGACGAGGCCGATGATCAGCGCACCGACCATGGCGCCGTAGATCTGGCCGATCCCTCCGAGTATGACAGCGGCGAAGATCACGAAGAGAAACGTGTTACCCGAGAAGGCTTGGAACTCGACCGTGTTGAAGGCAAGGGTGATGCCGCCGAGACCCGCTAGGCAGCCGCTTATGAACCAGGTCCACGAAGTGACTCGTCTCGTGTCGATGCCGGTCGCTCGCGCGAGGGGCGCGTTGTCGGACATGGCGCGCATGGACTTGCCGAGGTTCGTGCGAGTGAGCAGGAGATGGACGGCGACCATCGTGACCGCGGCGATCCCGACCACGGCCAGCTGTGCGGCCGTGAAGCTGAAGGGACCGAGCTTCACCGGACTTCCCGCCGCCACCTGGAACTCGTCGAACCCGACGCCCCATATGGCCTGCACGAGGTTGAGCAGGACGAGCGAGAGCCCGAAGGTGACGATCAGAAGGAAGAATCCCGACGTTCCGCGCTTGACGAAGGGCTCGAGGACGAACGCGTCGACCAGCACCGCTACAAGGCCCGTGGCGATGACTCCGAGCACTGCAGCGAGCCAGATCGGCATGTGCAGGACGGTCTGCCCGGTATAGGTGAAGAACATCCCGAAAGCGAGATAGGCGCCGTACGCGAAGTTCACGTAGTTCGTGACGCCAAATTGCAGGCTCAGCCCGACTGCCGCAAGCGCGAGCACCGCCGCAGTGACGATCCCGAACCCGAGAGTCAGCATGAAGAGGCTCACTCGGCCGACCCCACGCGCCGCTCGTCGTCGACACCGCTCCTGCTGCCCAACGCCACGCCCCCCGTGCTTGCGTCGAGGACCCCCGTCGCCGACCCACTTGGACGCTACGCATGTGCTCGGAAGCGACGTGCGCTTTCACTCGAAATCACCAACTGTGATCGTTCGAGTCGTTTAGCTCGTTGTGCTCACGCGAGCGCGGTGCCCGGCGCCGGCGGAGGTGGGATTCCATCGAGCGCTCCCGTCGAAGCCCTGACCTTGCCGACCCGGCCTGACCGTGCCGGAGCACGAGTAGACTTCCGAGACGGGGAAGTGGTGGTCGCGTTCCAGCGGTGCTGTCAGGTCTAGGGCAGCGGTGCAGGAGACGGTGTCCCCGAGGACGCCTGGACCACCGTGATGCGCTGGGGGGGGTTTGGTCCCGAGACGAGGTCTTGCTCGACGGGTCTTGCAGCTGCAGATCCTCGTCCTGGTCGTGGCTGTGTGCAGCGGGCTCGCCTGGCTGGGATCGCGATCGACCCTCTCGTCCGGTGTCGAGAGAAGGGCCATGCGCCATGCCCTGCTCGCCGCCGAGGCGATAGCCGCGTCGGCGCCCCGCGGGGCCGGGCCGGCGAGCACGGCCGCTCCGCCCGGGTACTTCACGGTCCGGGCGCTGGAGCGGGCGCGTAGCGCGACCGGATCCCTCCTCGTCGACGTGGTCAATCGCCACGGCGTCGTCCTGCTGCATACCGGAGCCGAGATCGCTCCATCCGCTCTCGACGGGGAGGCGACCGTCACACGCGCAGGTGCGCAGTGGAGCGGCCTGCTCCTGCTTCCCGACGGTGGCCGTGTCGGCGCGGCTGGTGTTCCCCTTGCAGCCACAGCCGGCTCTCCCGCTGGATCCCTCGTCGTGGCGAGCCTCTTGCCGCCAGGTGCTGCAGGGACCGTGCACGAGCTGGTCTCGGCTCTGGAAGCGCTCGCTCTCGCCCTCGCTGTCGGCACGGCAGGCTCGATGCTCGTGACCAGATGGCTCCGGGCACAGACCTTCGGGCTCGAGCTTGACGAGCTGACCAACCTGATACGCGAGCAGGAGGCCATGTTCCACGGGATCCGGGAGGCCGTGGTCGGGCTCGACGATCTCGGGTGCTTCCAGTTTGCCAACGCCGAAGGATGTCGCCTGCTGCGCCTGCCCTCTCGGTTCCTCCAACGACCTGCGACGGTTCTCGTGCCGAAGGGCAGGGTGCAGGACATCCTCACGGGGCGTATCGAGGGCAAGGATCTCGTCGCCGTCCACGACGACCGGATCCTCGTCATGAACCGCCGACCGGTCACCGTCGGCGAGCGACTGCTCGGCTTCGTGGTCACGCTCGTCGACCGGACGGAGTCCGAGGCTCTGCTGCGCGAGCTCGACGGGATGCTCGGCCTCACCGAGGCACTGCGCGCGCAAGCACACGACTTCTCGAATCGGCTCCACACGATCGTCGGGCTGATCGAGCTCGGCGCCACGGGAGAGGCGGCTCGCTTCGCGACCGACCTGACGGTGCGGGACGCAGAGCTGGCCGAACGCCTGGTGGTCGAGGTCGGCCACCCGATGCTCGTCGCCCTGCTTCTCGCGAAGAGCGCCGTCGCCGCCGAGCGTGGCGTCCAGTTCCACCTCGGTCCGAGCACCCCGCTGCCCGCGGACATCCCGGCTCCCACGGACCTGCTCACCGTCGTGGGGAACCTTGTCGACAATGCCGTCGAGGCGACACAGGGACGAGATCCCGCATGGATAGAGGTCAGGTTGACCTGCGAGCACAACCTGCTGGAGATCGAGGTCGCAGACTCCGGCCCAGGTGTGCCGGCCGACAGCCTCCAGGCGATCTTCGTGGACGGATACTCGACGAAGATGTCGTGCTCTGGCGCCCGCCGGGGGTTGGGTCTCGCCCTCGTTCGGCAGCTCACCCGGCGGCGGGGCGGGTCGATCG
>CAZAMA010000312.1:0-2018 GCA_964485645.1 uncultured Acidimicrobiaceae bacterium
GCCCGGGTGCAGGGACTCGAGACACTGGGCCGCTGCGAGGGCCGAGATCTGTGCCCGGAGTGTCGTGACGGGGAGCCCTGCCCACTGGACACCTGGCCGGCAGCCATCGCAGCTCTGGCGCTCGGCGACCTGTCGGTCACGGCCAAGAAGTTCCTCATCCCTAACGGGCGCGATGCCGGCAGGGGCGGGTACCTGGAGTGGCGCCGTTGGGGTCTTGAGCGGATGGCGGACGAAGGCATGTGGCTGTGCGCCGTCTACTGGCGGTCAGTCGGGCAGTCCGCTCGAGCCGACCAGGTCGTCGAACTGGCATGGCGGGCCGGGTGCCGGCACCCCGCCATCGCCGACGCCTACGCCGGCCTCATCGCCGCCCCCGGCCGGATGTCGGACATCCGGTCGGCTCTCGCTTCGGCCAAGGCGGCGATGCGGACCCGGAACGACAGCACCTGCGACGACTGGAACCGGCTGCGGGGGCTCGTCGCCCAGCTCGAAGCCAGGAGGACTCGCCTCCAGGTGCGGCTGTCCGATCAGTTCGACGAGGACGGCAACGCCATTCCCATCCGCCGGCACACCCCCGCCGCACCCCGGCGTACCCGGCCTGGGCGGTTCGAGCGGAAGTGAGCCGGCATGGGCGAGACTGACCGATAGGGGGCCGCCGCACGGCCCGTGCTCACGTTGAGCTGGTGTAATGCGCGCCGCGTGCGGCGCGGAACTGTAGGGGCAACTCGCAGTTGTGCCGAGTACCTGGGCCTACGATGGCCCGGGCCTCGTCAAACGGATAGGACGGAATCCAGTGCCGAAGGTAGCGACGAAGACGAAAACGAAGGCATCCCATACCCGGTCCTTCGAGGCGCAGCTCTGGGATGCGTGCGAAGCGCAGCGCGGGTCCGTCAACGCCAGCCGGTACAAACACCCCGTGCTCGGACTGGTCTTCCTCAAGTACGTGAACGACAACTTCGACGCTTATCGCGAGGAGCTTGCCGCTCGACTTGCTGACTCCACAGACGACTACTACCTCGAGGACGAGGCTGACCGCGCGGATGTCCTCGAGGACCGTGACGAGTACCTGGGGGCCGGCGTCTTCTGGATTCCCACGGAGGCACGGTGGTCCGAGATCCGGGACAACGCCGCTCTGCCCGACATCGCCACCCGCATCGACAAGGTGATGGACGCCATCGAGCGTGAGAACCCCACGCTCAAGGGTGTGCTCCCGAAGAGTTTCGCCGCCAGCGAGATTCCTACGCGCAACCTCAAGTCACTCATCGACATCGTGGACGGCATTTCGTTCGGTGAGGACCATGATGGACGCGATCGCCTGGGGCAGGTATACGAGTACTTCCTTGGCAAGTTCTCTGGCATCGAGGGCCGGGCCGGCGAGGACTACACCCCCCGCAGCGTCGTCGAGCTCCTGGTCGAGATGCTCGAGCCGTACAAGGGCCGCATCTACGACCCGTGCTGTGGCTCGGGTGGGATGTTCGTCCAGTCCCGCAAGTTCCTCGACGCGCACGGCGGAAACGACCAGGACCTGTCGGTCTTTGGTCAGGAATCAAACCCGGAGACCTGGCGGCTCGCCCGCATGAACCTCGCGCTACATGGTATCGACGGGAACCTGGCGAGTCGGGCCGACTCGAGCTTTACGGCCGACCTCCACCCAGACCTCCGAGCGGATTTCATTATCACTAACCCACCATTCAACCTGGGCGAGAAGGGCAGCAACGGTTGGGGCCGTGATCAGCTCCTCGAAGACCCGCGCTGGAGGGTGGGTAAGACCAATGCCCTGCCCCCGGCGAGCAACGCCAATTTCGCTTGGATCCTCCACTTCCTTTACCATCTCTCCCCCAACGGCTACGCCGGCTTCGTCCTTGCGAACGGGGCGCTATCCAACGTGAATCGCTCGGAAGAGGTAGCGATTCGTAAGGCGCTCGTGATCGCCGGCGTCGTGGACTGCATCGTGATGCTTCCCACCAAGTTGTTCGCCAACACCAGTATCCCGGTGAGCCTCTGGTTCCTCTCCCCCAATA
>CAZAMA010000312.1:2028-3202 GCA_964485645.1 uncultured Acidimicrobiaceae bacterium
CGCCGCGCTCGGCCGCATCGACATCCTCGTCAACACTGCCGGGACCGCGCAGACGAGACACTCTTCATCGATGCAAGAGAGCTTGGACACCTGGTGTCTCGTCGGCAACGTGCATTGAGCTCGGAGGACATCGCCAAGATCAGCGGGAGCTATCACGCGTTCCGGTCCCTCAACCCAACACCCCAATACGAAGATGCCGAAGGCTTCTGCAAGAAGGCCACGAGGAAAGAGATCGAGGCACGCGACTTCGTCTTGGCCCCGAATCGCTACGTCGGTACGCCAGAAGGCGACAAGGATGAGCTGTCGGGTCTCGAGCGGCTTGCCACCTACAAGACGCGACTCGTCGAGGAGATGAATGCAAGGTCGGCCACGGAAGCCCAGCTCCGTACCCTGCTCGACCGCATCGTACCCGAGATGGACGCAGCCGATGAGTGACGCCTGGGCCGAAGTGGCACTGTCGGACGTCGCCTCGCTTTACCGCGAGAGTGTTGTCCCATCCCGCCTTGGAGATCAGCTGGTCGATCACTACAGTCTGCCAGCGTTCGACAACGGCGCACCGGAACGAGTTCCTGCCTCTCAGATCGCCAGCAACAAGCTCCGAGTACCAAAGGGTGCGGTACTTGCGTCGCGCCTCAACCCCTCGATCCCGCGGGTGTGGAGCCCGAACCTCGATGACGCAGTCGAGAGCATCTGTTCGACCGAGTTCGCAGTCCTCACTGCTACCAACTGTGAGGCCGACTTCCTGCGCTACTTCATCGAGTCAGACAGCGTCTACGGGAAGCTGAACGAAATGGTGAACGGCACATCCAGCAGTCATCAGCGAGTTTCACCGGCCAACCTAATGGCAATGCGAGCGCCACTGCCGCCGGTAGTGGATCAGCGCCTCATTGTCGAAGTGATGCACTCCATCGACGAGATCCTGACAAGACTGAGTAGAGAGGAAGAGATCGCTCTCAACCTGGGCCTGGCCGCATTTGACGCGGCTCTCGACGCTGCTCCGCCAGAGGTCTTCACCATCGCAATGGCGGCCACGTTTCACAACAAGATCCGCATCCCCCTTTCGCGGATGGCGCGCGAGAAGCGTCCGGGCGTGTACCCGTACTATGGCGCTACTGGCATCGTAACTGTTCAGGCCCCGGCGGGCAGCCAGGCGTGACCCTCGAACAGTTGGCGT
>CAZAMA010000313.1:0-3198 GCA_964485645.1 uncultured Acidimicrobiaceae bacterium
TCTCCACGCCTATGCCACCAGCTGTGCGGTCTGCCGGCTGCGACATGTCGAGTTGCTCGACGCCGCCCACATCATCGCTGATGGCGAGGAGGGAGGTGACCCGGTCGTCCCCAACGGCATGGCTCTGTGCAAGATCCACCACGCTGCGTACGACCGCAACTTCCTCGGCATCACTCCCAAGTTGGTGGTGCACATCAACCAGCGGTTACTCTACGAGATCGACGGTCCGATGCTCAAACACGGGCTCCAAGAGATGCATGGCTCGACCATCGCGGTGCCGCGCAGCCAAACGGCGAAGCCGGACCCCGAGCGCCTGGAGTACCGCTACACCCGATTTCTCGAAGCGTCCTGATTCGCGTATTGGTGGCGTGGACTCCGTACTGAGGCTCATTTGCGGGCGGGAACGACGCGCACAGGTCGAGCGATGGCCGTGTCCGCCGCCGGCGACGCGAGACGCCGCTCGAATTGGGTGATGGCATCGAGGAGATCTGCGACCTCGAAGACTCGATTTCGTCTCCCCACGGTGCCCTGGCGCAGGACACCGCATGTGTGGAGATGGTTCACCGCGTCGTTCGTCCTCTTGCGGGAGCGGCCGATCGCTTGCGCGGCTGTTTCGACGGTGAGAATGGGGATCCCTGGCAGGGCCGACAAGAGGAGGTCGGCGGCAGAGTCGCGTCGCACGGGACTCGCCGCCTGGCGCCAGCGATCCTCGAGTTGGTCGAGTTGATCGGCGAACACTGTGGCATCAGTGCAGGCGCGCAGCAGCGCGTTGACGAAGGCGTCGATCCACTGGATGGCCGACTCGGTCGCCAGCGGATCTCCAGCCGGAGCGTCGTAGCGGAAGGAGACGAGTCCGGCGATGTAGGCGCCTGCGTTTGTGGCCAGGATGAGGCTGACCGCGGGCACGAAGTTCGGAGCCAACCCGCGGCGACGGAGCACGAGGTGGATCAATGCCCGACCCACTCGTCCATTCCCGTCGACGAATGGGTGGATGGTCTCAAACTGGGCGTGGGCAAGGGCAGCTTGGACGATGGGCGGATGGTCGTCCCCCGAGATGTACGAGCACAGGTCCTCGAGAAGACCGGGCACGTGTTCATAAGGCGGCGGCACGTAGGCGGCCCGGCAGGGATTGACCCCGCCGATCCAGTTCTGCTCCTGACGCACCACGCCGCCCCAGTGCTCATCTCGTGTTCCCGTCAGCAGCTCGCGGTGCAGGGTGCAGAGGTCTTCGACGGTGATGGGCCGCTCGAGATCGGCCAGCTCGAGCGCACCGCTCATGGCTCGTATGTTCCCGAGCACCGCCCGAGCGGTGTCGTCGGTGGTGGGGAGTCCGGCTCGCTCGGCGAACTCTTCCTTGGCGAGCCGGCGGGCGCTGACCTGGAGGCCTTCGATATAGGAGGACCCGACCGCCTCGGCGCGCAGCAGCAGCCGCGCCACGGACTCGACACTGGCCAGGCCGGACTGGCGGTCTTGGAGAGCTCCGACTGCCCTATCCGCGTCGGAGAGATCGGCGACGAGGTCGGCCGGGAGGGCCAAGACGCGCTCGGCGAGGGGGTCGGGTATGTAGGCCCGATATGAGCATGCGGTGCGCTCACGTCGGGTCTGCCCGGTCGGGCTGCCCTGCCAGATCAGTTCCTCGTACCGGGCCACGACATGTCCTCCTTCGCCGCTCCATAGTACCAGTTAGCCCGTAACCGACATTATGATGGCCCCGGTGAGACGCCGTGAGGCTTGACGAACTCCGGGCCGAGATCGACCGGGGGCTGCGCACCCGGCGCTTTCTCGGCTACTACGAAAGTAGGTCCTGGGCGACCGAAGCAGCCCCGGTCATCGGGGCGATCCGCGACGCCCTGGCAGCGTCGCCTTCGGCCGAACTGCTCGGCCTGATCGAGCGGGCCGTCGGGCACGTTGTGAAAGTCATCCTTCATGCCGATGACTCCGACGGCATGATCGGCGATCTCGCCCGCGAACTGCTCGACCTCCATGCGCAAGCCTGCGATGCGGGTGTCGCCGATCCGGTGAAGCTGGCGCGCTGGATGATTCGCTTCTGCTTCGACGACCAAGACTTCTTCGAGGTCGATCCGGTTCGCCACGCCGGCGCGCTGGGTGAGATGGGATTGGCCGCCTACCGCCGCGACGTCCGCCAACGCCGCGAGGCAGGAGACGACTCCTTCGCTGCCCAGTACGCCACGGAGCGCCTGGCGGTCCTCGACGGCGACGTCGACGCCATCGTCGTCCTGTTCGGTGGTGGCCTCAGCCGTCCGTACGACTTCATCCGGGTCGCCGAGGCGATGGAAGAGCTCGGTCGGGACGACGACGTGCTCACCTGGGCGCAAAGAGGAATCAGTGAGACGACCGGCTGGCAAGTAGCCCAGCTCTACGATCTCGCGGCCGGGGTCTACGACCGACGAGGTGACCCCGAAGTGCTCCTCGAGCTGCGGCGTGAACAGCACAGTCGCATGCCCTCGGCAAACTCCTACAACCTATTCCAGCAAGCGTCCAAGGTCATGGGTGCCTGGCCAGCCGAGCGCGAAGCGGCAAGATCGATCTTGTCCGCGCGCGACCGCGGTGCTTTAGTGGACGTTTTGCTCGCCGACCGGGAGCCCGAGGGTGCCTGGCGGGTCGCGACGGGGGATCCGGATTGGGACGCGGGCGAGCGGCGTTGGATGCGCTTGGCCGAGTCGCGCGAGGTGTCCAGCCCTGCAGACGCGCTGGAGGTCTACCTCCGCCTGGCCGATAAGGAACTGGAGACCACCAGTCGAGCGGCCTACACCCGAGCGACGAGGATCCTGAAACGAGCGGCGCGTGCCGCGGCGAACGCAGAACGGACTCCCGAGTTCACCGACCATCTTCAGGCGCTGCGTGAACGGTATCGGCGGCGTCCGACCCTTATCGCGATGCTCGACAAGGCAGGACTGGGCTGAATTGACAGGTGAATAAGTGCGCGTACGGGCCTGGACGAAATGCAAACTTCGGCCATGCGGAGTCGACCTTCTGACGCATTTCTGAAGGTTTTCTGGCAATCCTTTTGGCAATCTCTTTGGTGGAATTCAGATTGACGCAGCGCGATCGGGTGGATGCCTCACCCAATCTGACCTGCTGGTATGCGACTGGAGCGGATGGTCTGGACAGGCTCGGAGCAGCTACGGATCAGAAGGTGGGGCAGTGACCGCCCGAGACAGGCAGAGTCAAGAACCG
>CAZAMA010000314.1:0-3193 GCA_964485645.1 uncultured Acidimicrobiaceae bacterium
CGCAGCGAAGACGGGGCCATGGCCACCATCGATGCGGCCTGCCGGGAGCTGAAGCTGCCCACGGTGCGGAGCGAGGCATCCACAATTGCTGATGGAGCGCTCCGGGCGGGGCTGACCCACCGGGCCTACCTGGCCGACGTGTTGGCCGCTGAGGTCGACGACCGCAGGGAGCGCCGCCGTCAGCGGCGGGTGGCCGACGCCAAGTTCCCACGCATCAAGCGTCTGGCCGAGTTCGACTGCTCCCGCTCGCCGGTGAACGAGGCGACGCTCGCCGCCCTGGCCGCCGGTTCGTTCATCGAGCACGGCGACCCGATCGTCTTGTTGGGCGACCTCGGAATTGGTTGACACTGCGCCTTCCTTTCATCGTGGTGTGTCGAAGAGTCCAGGGCTGGCCGCGTTTACGTTGATACGCAGGCCTGTTCTGCGTCCCTGGTTGACGTGGACGGCCTGAAGTTCGCCTCGTTGGACCTTGTGCAACACCGTCTGACGGGCCACTCCGAGGATCTTGGAGGCCTTATCGAGCCCCACCCAGCCGTCGGGGACCTGAGGCACGATACGGCTGCGCAGCTCGTCGGTAATGCGGATGTGCCATGGTCCCCCCGGCGTGAGCTGTTCACCGTTCACGAACCCGTCGTGCATCCAGCGATACAGCGTCACCCTTGAGACGCCGAGTATCTGCTCGGCCTTGGTGATGGAGACCACTGGCACATCATCGACGGCGGCTGTGACGGCAGGCGGATGGAACGCGGGGATGCCCCGTGAGTTGCGGAGGGTCTTCACCCGCGTCTGGGTGAACGAAAGGCCGGTGCCGGTGCGCCGACCCTGCTTCGACAAGATAGCGGCGATCGTCTTGTCGTCATAGCGCTCGGACAGACGGCGAACCAGATCGACGGTGCTTTCATCGGTCGTCCGGAAGTGCTTGCCGGTCTTGTTCAGATCGATGTCGAATGCTGCGGTCGCTCCACCCTCCCACACGACGCTCACGTCGGCTCGGCGCTCTTCGGCATGCACGGTGACGACGACCTCGGCGATGACCGCCCGCAGCAGTTGCTTGCGCTCCCGCCACGTTGTGGTCGGCGCGTGGAACACGGCGCGCACGTCGGCGCCGGCGCGCCCGAGCCACGCCGTCTCCTCCTCGGTGAGCCTGGTCGGCTGACGGAGCCGTTGGGCGGCCAGGTTCGATTCGGCCTGTCGCTGTGCAGTCAGGGCCTCCTCGAGCGACCGCTCGAGGGTCCTCGCGACGAGGCGGTTCTCGGGCTCGACGGCATCGAACTGGCGGCGCGCCCGCTCGGCCTCGAAACGAGCACGTTCGACGGCCAGCTCGAAGACCGCGACATGCCGGCGGTGGTTGGCGTCGGCTTCGGCGAGCGCCTTGGCCGTCGCTGCGAGGCGGGCCGGCTCCAGCATGGCGAAGACCTCTTCGAGCACGCGGTTCTCGAGTCGGCGTCCGCCGAGGCTCTGGCAGCCCCGCTCGCCGCCATAGAGCGCCTTGTTCCGGCCGCAGAGATAGCGCGGCGTGTTGCCGGTCGTGCCCGAGTAGCCCACCTGCATCATCCGACCGCAACGTCCGCAGCGGACCCGGCCTTGTAACAGGGCGGTCCCTTCTCTCGCCGCGCCGCCGCCGTGGCCGCGCGGCGCCCGCCAATTCGCCCGGAGCTCATCCTGAGTGCGCTCATAGCGCTCCCAGGTGACGAAGCCCGGATGATGGTCCGGGATCAGCACCGCCCACTCCTCTCGAGGCAGCTCCCGTGTGCGTTTGATGAGCCGGCCATTGGCGTCGAGGCGCTTCTCGTCCCGGCGGCGGCCGAAGACGAACGCACCCGCGTAGGCCGGATTGGTCAAGAAGTCGTGGATCGCCGGGTAGCTGGCCGGCGCCCAGCAGATCCGGCGCGACCCGGCGGGCCGGCGGGGAATGAGCAGGTTGTCCTCCAGCAGTGAGAGCATCACCTGACGGGCGGACCCGAGTTCCTCGAAACGCCTGAACACCACCGCGATCGACTCGACGACCGCCTCGTCGGGGTCGAGCGCTACCAAGTCGGCCTCGTCATAGACGTATCCGACCGGCAGTCCCTGGCGCAGCTCTCCCTTGGCCGCTTTGTGCAGCAGCCCGGCGGTGAGCCGGTGACGGATGAGGTGCAGTTCGGCCTCGGACATGGTGCCTTTGAGGCCGAGCACCAGGCGGTCGTTGAAATCGCCGGGGTGATACAGGCCGTCGCCGTCGGCGATCAGCGTGTCGGTCAACGCGCACAGGTCGAGCAGCTGATACCAGTCCGCGTTGTTGCGGGCGAGCCGGGAGACTTCGATCCCCAAGATGACCCCGACCTTGCCCAGCCCGACATCGGCCACCAGGTTCTTGAAGCCCTCCCGGGCCGTCGCGTCGGCGCCCGAGCGGCCGAGATCGCTGTCGACCACCACCACCTGCTGAGGTGGCCAGCCCAGCGTCTGCGCCCGGGAGGCCAACTCGTATTGGCGCTCCAAGCTCTCAGTGTGCTGCCGCATCTGGGTAAGCGTCGACTGGCGCACATATACATACGCGTCGCGGCCGAGGTGCGAAGCGGTGACCTTCGAGGCGAGCTCAGAAGCCAGCGTCATCTGCGGCCACCTCCTCGTCCATCTCGTCGACGACGCCGGCGGTGATCATCCGGGCGAGGACGCAGACGACGGCCTCCTGGGCCTCGTCGGACAGCGACCACCACCGTTCGGTTGGTGTGATGACAAGCCCGGGAATGTCCAGAGCCAGCTGGGCGGGCGCGGCTAACCTGAGCCTTCGCAAAGAGGCTCACCTCCCTTGTTCGTTGGCGCGTGCAGGGTCGGTCGAGCCTATTTGCGTTTCTTGGGGCCCGACGGGGACCGCCGCTGCGACTTCACCGAGCCGATCAGCGTCCGCAGCTCGCGGATCCCTTCCACCGACAGCGCCGCGGCAAGCTCGACCACCGGCTCGTCGCCCAAGATGTCGGTCGCGATGACAGGGATTGTCCCAGGCGACCCGTCGGGGAGCCCCACGACCAAGAAGAGCGATCCGTCGATCCGCTTGAAGCCCGTCGCCGGCAACAGCCGCCCAAAGAGAGGATGCACCGCCGAGGTGACTCGCACCTCGCACGGCAGCAACCGCCGAAGATGTTGCAGTCTGTCGCTGTCCCGGTCGGCGTGGGCAAGACGTTCCTCGCTACCGCACTCGGGCACATCGCCTGTC
>CAZAMA010000315.1:0-3182 GCA_964485645.1 uncultured Acidimicrobiaceae bacterium
GTACGTCTTCACGAAGGCGCTCTTCCCGCGGCCGATCTGACCGAAGACGAGCATGATCGTGTTGACACACCGGGTACTGGGTAAGCTGGGCAAATGCCGTCGGCGCGCCGAACCGCAGTCTATGTGAGACGCTCCAAGAAGCAGGGCGCCGAGGAGAGCACATCGATCGCAGTGCAGACGCAGGAGTGCGTCGCCTTCGTCGAGAAGCAGGGGTGGCGCTTCGACCTCACCGGCGACCTGTACGCAGATAGCGGCCGGGGAGCATGGCGCCCAGGTGCCAAGCGCCCGGAGTTCGAGCGCCTCCTTCATGCGTGCGCCGACGGCCGCTACGACCGCCTTGTAGTTCACATGATGGACCGGGTTTCGCGGGACTGGGCCCAGTGGGGCACGATCCTCGGCTCGCTTCCGGCGGACTTCGAGATCGTCTCTGCGGTTGAGGGGCTCAGCAGCCTCACGAACAAGATGCAAGTTCAAATCATGGCGGCCATCGCAGAGGACGTGAGCACCAAGATCTCGATGCGGGTTCGAGCGACCAAGCAGAACCGCGCACAACGCGGAGAGTGGCTGGGTTCCATCCGGCCGTTCGGCTGGGTGCCCGGCGCTATCGACGGTAGACGCGCCCTCATCCTCAATAGGGGGTCTGGGGAGCCGGAGGCTCTCCGGTCGGTCATTGACATGGTGATCGAAGGGGCGAGTGTCAACGAAGGGGCGCGGTGGCTCAGCGAGCGCGGCTTCGCGACGACTAGGCCGGCAAGGAGAGGCCCGGACGGCGAGCTTGAGGTCAAGCGTGCGTGGTGGAGCAACGCCGCGATGATGCGACTGCTGCGCAGCCCAGTGCTCTACGGCGGGCCCGGGAGCAAATCGAACGAGATCGTCGTGGACGGTGATACGCCGCTCATAGTGGGTGAGCCCCTGATCACCCTGGACACCTTCCGTCGTCTCCAAGCCCGGCTGGACCGCCAGAAGCGCACCAGGAGCGCCGCCCGCTCAAGCCTTCTCGCCGGCATTGCGAAGTGCGCGGCTTGTGGCTACGCCCTCGGCTCAGGAGGCCCGATCGCTGGGCACACCGCTGTCTACCGATGTGTGTCGCCGAAAGACAGGGGCAACTGCGACGGGTGCACCGTCTCGCGCCCTCGCCTCGATGACGCGATCAGCCTGCTGGCGCTACTGCTCCTGGTACGGCCACCCGCCAAAGCCCACGACCACCCTCAGACCGAGCACGCGGCACGCATCCAGATCGCCATTGACCAGCTGGTGAGCGATCTCTACAGCTCCGACTCACCCTCACCCGAGGTACGGGTCGCCATGCGCAAGCGCCTTGCCAAGCTCGAGGAGGAACTCGCAGCGGCCAAGAAGGTCATCAGCATTCGCCGCGGTCCAGCCCGACTGCCGAAGGAGGTGAGGGCGGCCCTGACGCGAGACTTCGCCAAAGAAGGATTGCAAGGCATCAACGTCGACGCCTTGGAATCGTTCCACGCTTTCCGGGAGCTGCCTACCGCGGCCCGCCGGGAGCTCGTCGCGTCGGTGATCGACCGGGTATGGGTGGCGCGGCGCACCCGAAAAGAGGCCCTGGCTGTACCCCTCGAGCAACGCGGCCAAATCGGTGGTCGGATCGCCGTGGCGCTAGCCAACGATCCTGACGTACGGATGCCCTACGTCGACGCCCTCGAGTACGCGGCCTTCGAGGCGGCCCAAGTGATCACCACCGCCTGATCGGCGCGCCAAATCGCTTCGCCGATCTCCCTGCGTCGACATCCCTGGTCAGCGGGTTTTTCAACATTCTTCTTGCGCGCGGGGACCCTCTCGGCACGGTCCCCGCCATGGAGACCCCTAACACAAAGGACAAACTGCAGGCCGAGGCTACGTTCCCGGCCACCGCTGCCAGGCGCTTGGCTGAGCTCGTTGGCTCCTCAGAGCCTGAGGTGGCCCGGGTGGCCACCTCACGGCTCATGCGGGCCCACATCGAGCAGGGACTTGCCGAGCTGGCTCAGGGCTCTACACCGGGGGCAGTCGCCCTCACGCTCATGGCGGCGGCCGTGAAGCTCCTGCCTGCGGATTCCGAGCGGGTCGCCGTTCGAGGGTGAACCGACTCACGCTCGGTTTGACGGGATGCCCGGCTGGTCGTTTCGCCGAGCGTGCGTCGGATGAAACGGTCGAAGCGGCGGCCGTGGGACGTGGCATCGTCCCAGACGCGTATCTCGATCTGGCTCTTGCTGGCGACCTTTCCCTGATCCCACTCGGCGAGCAGCTCGCGCGCCAGCTCGACGTCTGCTCCGGCCACAGCCTCCTCATCCACCGGTTCCGCCACCCCAAGATCATGGTGCCGAACGTGAGCGTCTTCAGGTATTTCCGGTGCAGTGTCGACTTTGCTGCGCGTTCGAGGTAACGAGCAGCTGACCGGGCGAGGCAATGACCCGCCGACCCGGCAGCGAGGATTGAGTCGGACGTGACGGTCTCGGCTTGCGCGACCCCTGATGTTCCGGGCCAGCGTGCCGATGCTGTTCTGGCGATCCCCGTTGGGCAACGAGGTGCTTCAGGACCGGGGCGCCCAACCGATGGCGAGGCGTTCGCCTGATCGACGAACCGCCTCTTCTGCCTGCCCTCTCACCCCCCGCCCGCATCAGGAGGAGGGTGGAGCTGCCCCAGCACCTCGATGGCGCCGCAGCGGTCCATCGGCTCGTTATCCGAACCACAGAGCTTGGACCAGCAGCATTTCGGGCATCCCTCCTCGCCGCAGTCGCAGCCCAAGACCATATCGAGGGTGAGGGCGACCAGCTCTTCGAAGTGCTCGTAGGCGGTCTCGACGATCCCAGAGCCGCCGGGGTAGCCGTCGTAGAGGAGGACCAGCGGGCCGTCGATCGCCGGATGGGCAACGGTCGAGATGCCGCCCACGTCACCGCGATCGCACATCGCCAGCAGTGGCATGGCATGGATCAGGGCGTGCTCGGCGGCGTGCAGGGACCCGAGCAGGTCCCGGCCGGCCGAGAGGGACCCAGCGCGCGCATCACGTGGGAGGAGCCATAGGCCTCGGGTGTCCAGGTGGGCCGGCGGCAGGTCGAGCGGATGGGCGGAGACGACCTGATTGGCGCGGAGCACCTTGTAGCCGATCACGTGGCTGGTGACCTGGACGTCACCGAGCGACATCTCCCACTGGCCGGCACCTCTCGTGGCGCTGACCTCCC
>CAZAMA010000316.1:0-3181 GCA_964485645.1 uncultured Acidimicrobiaceae bacterium
GAGTTCCTCTTCCGCCAGCTCCATCGCCGCCTCTTCGTCGAGATCGAAACGCTCCAGGAATCGTTCGACCGCTCGGAAACCCAGTTCTCTCACGTGAGCTGGCTCGAGATCGGCGGCGACGTCCGTGCCCCGACGCTCAGCTTCAGCCTCCGCACCCGCGGCGATGTCGTCGGACACCTCGATCGTGATCTTCTGGGACACGTCCCAATTGTGCCAGTCAGCTGCAACCGATCGAGGCAGGACCGGTCAAGGCCGGCGCAGCCGCCCGGAGGGGAAGCCTTGACGGGTCCGGGCAGCACCCCCGCCGGCCACAATGGCCGAGGCCGCATCTAGGCGGCCTACCTGCGATTTTGGCAGCTTCAGGGTGGGTTGTCGCACCCCTGCGACAACATAGACCCATGACCGATGATCTCGATTTCCGGAGCGACAAGAGCGACACCGTGGAGGGAAAGGGCAATGCAGGCGCCCGCTGGGACGCGTACCACTTCGGTCTCGACGACGACGTGCTCGCCGAAGCGTTCCCCTCCCCCACGCCGAACGTCGAGGATTACGACGAGCTGGTGCGCGACGACATCGCTGCCGACGCCCGAGAGGAGTCCGAACTGATCGGCTTCTGGGTGGCCTGGCACCTCGCCGGAGGCTTCCACGCCCTTGAGTCCGGCGGGTGGCACAGGGCCACCATCTTCCGCAAGGTCCGGCGCTTCCGTTCGCGCTACGGCATGCACCCCGACGAGTACTCGTTTCCCTGGATCCGACTCGACCTCGAGCGAGCCTGGGCCGCCGGTATCGCCAGCCGCATTGAGACGAACCGCGGCGACTCCCCGTACTGAGTATCGGTGTCACGCACTGCGCCGCCGCCCGACCAGGTAGTCGCAAATTCGCCAGTTGGCTTGTTGAGGGAGCTGGCATCCGGCGTCGACGCCCTCTACCTGTCCGGACGGGCTGAACTGCCGAAGCAGTTCCTCGCCCGCCTGGAGGACGGCCGCGCCTGGGCGGCCCAGGCAAAGCGCCCGGCGCCCTTCGAGCTCGGCGAGCTCGTCTTCGGCATCGCCCCGCACGGCTGGGGCATGTACCGCTTCTGCCTCGAGCACGCGATGGCGCGCATCGGCATCTCCACGAGCCGCCACCTGCCGACGGTGCGCGTGCAACCCCGTTCCGAGTTCCTCCACGCCGTCGGCCCCGAAGCGGCGGTGACGACACTGCAACAGATCCTCTGCCCCGAGCTGCGGCAGCTGCGTTTCTGGGTCAACCGCGTCGACCTCTTCGCCGACTGGCAGGGTTGGGAGCTCACCCTCGACGACGCGGCGCGTTTCGTCTGCCGCGCCGACGCCCGGCGTACCTACGAGGTGGGCGGTACCTTGACCGGCTTCGAGTTCGGGAGCCGGACGACCAAGACGTTCCTGGCCCGTCTCTACGACAAGACCGCGGACATGGCGGCGAAGGACAACGGCTGGTGGTTCGAGGTCTGGGGTGAGCGGTACGTGCCCGGGACGCCCGTGCATCGGCTCGAGTTCGAGATCGGCCGCCAAGGCCTCCAGGAGTTCGACCTCAACACCCCGGCCCAGGTTTTCGACGCCGCCGGCGATCTGTGGGCCTACGCCACGGGGCAATGGCTGACCCATCGCTCCCCCACCGACGACCGCACCCGGAGCCGCTGGTCGCTCTCACCGCAGTGGAGCTCCGTGCAGGGGGCCACCCTCTCTCATCAGGCGGTCGGGCTCGAGCGCCTCCGCCTCGCCCGCCGGTCCAGGTCCATCGAGAAGCTGCTCCCAGGGCTGAACGGCTACCTCGCCTCGATGGGTGCCCTCCTCGGCACGCATTTCATCGACGACACGCTGAGAGCGATCGGGCATCATCTGCGTACTTACGAGATCGTCAGCCACACGGCGTTCAGCGAACGGGTCGCACGCCGCCGCAGCGAGCTGGAGCTGCGGTGAGCGCGGTCGGACCGGACTACGGACGGGTGGCGGCCGTGCTGGTGCGGATCGGGCTACAGATCGCCAGCGAGAGGGAACAGCAGGAACAGGAGGACGGCGATGTTGACGGTGGCGTACTGCCGGGTGTCGACCGAAGAGCAGGCAGCAGAGGGCTTCTCGATCGCCGGGCAAGCTGACAAGCTGCGCGTCTACGCCGAGCTGCACGACCTCGGCGATGTCACGGTCGTCGCCGACCCTGGACTCTCGGGCAAGAACCTCGAACGGCCCGGACTCCAGCAGTTGCTGCACATGGTCGACGAGGGCCACGTGGCCAACGTGCTCACGTGGCGGCTCGACCGGTTGTCGAGGAACCTCAGCGACCTCATCATGCTGGCCGACCGCTTCGGCCAGGCCGGCGTCGCACTGCATTCCTTCACCGAGAAGATCGACCTGTCCTCGGCGACGGGCCGGATGTTCTACAACATCCTCGGCTCCTTCGCGCAGTTCTACCGCGAGCAGCTGGCCGAGAACGTCCGCATGGGCATGCAGCAGGCCGTGCGGCAGGGTAAGTGGATCAACCGGCCGAAGATCGGCTACGACCTCATCGACGGCGAGCTCGTCGCCAACGAGATGGCGCCGGTCGTGCGGCGCGTTTTCACGCTGCGCTCAGAAGGCCAGAGCGTGGGCAAGATCGCCGACGCCACGGGCGTGAAGTACTCGACCGTCCTCACCATTCTCAAGTCGCGCATCTACCTCGGCGAAGTGATGATGAACGACGAGTGGTTCCCCGGTCGCCACGAGGCAATCATCACCCCCGAGCAGTTCGCCGCCGCCCACCGGGGCAGGGTCAAGGGCCGGGCCCGGGGCACCGACCTGTTGTCGGGCCGGGTCCGCTGTGGGCTCTGCCGGCGTCTGATGTCGATCGACCAGAACGGCCAGGGCAGCCGGCACTACCGCTGCCGCCACCGGGGCGAGGGCTGCGCGCAGCCCTGCCGGAGCAACCTCGGGCTGCTGCGTGCCGCCGTGTTGGGGTTACGGCTCATCGGCGACGACGAGGAGCTGCAGGCCGCCATCCGCACGGAGCTCGACCGGGCCCGAACGCCGGCCCGAAAGGCCGGCGGAGGGCTCCGCGCTCGGCGACATCGTGCACAGCCTCTTCGGCTATGCACAGCAGCCGACCCCCCTCCAGCTCGTCGCGTACGCCTGCTACCTCGCGGCGACGCTCGCCGCGTTCCTCCGCGCCGGGCGCTCCCGAAAGGGCGCCT
>CAZAMA010000317.1:0-3176 GCA_964485645.1 uncultured Acidimicrobiaceae bacterium
CGGCCGCTCGATCTTCATCCGGTACTTCGAAGACCGGGGAATCCTCACCCCGGATCACTGCGAGGAGCTGTGCGGCACGCGGACGTTCGAGGCGGCGCTGGAGGCCGGAGTGGCGAAGACCTTCGAGCTCTTCTCCGCGCTCTCCAACCGCTTCAACGGCGACCTCTTCGCGGTCGATCCGCTTGAGTTCGAGCGGGCGACCGACGCCAATCTCCGCCGAATCGCGGCGTTCTTCCGCGGCACGGAGGTGGGGAGCGGTCAGGGGTCGTTCTTCTCCTACGACTTCTCGATCATCCCGCCAGAGCTCATCAGCGCGATCTATGAGCAGCTGCTCGTGGACCGCCAAGCCACAGACGCCGCCTTCTACACCCCACGACCGGTCGTGGACCTCATCCTCGACGAGGTGCTGCCGTGGGAGGGCGAAGCGAGTCCGACGCGCATCCTCGACCCGGCATGTGGCTCGGGCATCTTCCTGACCGAGGCGTTCCGACGGCTGCTCTACCGGCGATACGGAAGCGTGCCCGGGAACACCTCTTTCGCCGATCTCGCCGACATACTCACGACCTCGGTCTTTGGCATCGATATCAATCGGGACGCGCTCCGCGTAGCGGCCCTCGGCCTGTACCTCGCGCTTCTCGAACAGCTCGACCCGCCGGACGCCTGGCGAGACGCGCACTTTCCACGCCTCGAAGACGAGACCTTGATCGAAGCAGACTTCTTCGACGAGCACCCGTTGGTCGGCCACCAGTTCGACCTCGTCGTGGGCAACCCTCCATGGAAGAGCGCGCTCACACCGGCGGCGCGCAACTTCGTCCGGAGCCAGCGGATGATCCTAGGCGACAACCAGATCGCGATCGCGTTCGTCCGTCGAGCGGAGGAGTTCGTCGGAGACGAAGGCCTCTTTGGGATGTTATTGCCAGCCAAGGGGCTATTGCACAATCGCTCGAACAAGACGGTCGCTGCTCGCCTCGATCTCTTTTCCCGCTGGGAGGTCGACACGATCATCGACCTCACCTACCTCCGCCGGGATCTCTTCGCCAGCGCGATCGCCCCGAGCGCGGTCATGATTGCCTCGTCGGCGCTTCGTGCCGAACACCCCGATGGGTCTGACGACGCTGAGCACTCCGACCGGGGGATCCTCCACGTCGTCCCACGGCCGTCGCCGCTCCAGCGGGCGCTCGACGGGTTCCTAGTTTCCACCGATGACGTCAATGTGATCGGTTCACAGCTCGCTCGGACCGTCCCAGACATCTGGAAGACCTATCTCCGGGGAAGTCGGCGCGACCTCTTGTTGATCCAGCGGCTTCGAGCGACCTATCCAACTCTTGACCAGATCGCGGCCGAGCATCAATGGATCGCCAGCCAGGGCCTGCAGATCGAAGGGGGGAACCACTACCCATCCGATCACCTTGTGGGGCTCCCAATCATCCCTTACGACCGGGTCCTGCAGTTCCACCTGGCAGGCGTGGCCGGCCGCCTCTTCGAGGGCCAGTTTGACACCGTGCAGGCAGAGACGATGCACCGGCCGCGTGACGAGCAGCTCTTTCGAGCGCCGCATCTGCTGGTTCGCCGGACCGTCCAGAGGGACCGTCCGGCGGCGGTGCTCCTCGACTTCGACGCGGTCTTCAACAATACGATCGTCGGTATCGCTGGACCGCGCCACGATGAAGCGCTGCTCACGCTGGCCGAGGCGTACCTCAACTCCTCGTTGGCCCGCTACTACCAGCTGCTCACGTGCAGCACCTGGGGAGTCGAGCGCTCCGCGATCGAGGAGAACGAGATCCTGAGCATGCCTTTCGCTCATCCGGAGGACGGCACAGTCTTGTCGCTCGCGCGCTTGTTCCAGGCCGATCCCGAGATCATCGAAGCTCGAAGATCCGAGCTCGATGCGGCGGTGTTCGACGCGTTCGACCTTTCCGACGCCGAGCGCGACCTGGTGAACGACACGCTGTGGCAGTTCGACTCCCCGGATAGGACGCTCGAAGCAGTCGATGCCGGGCGTGTCGACCGGATGGGTTACACCACGGCGCTGTCGGAGACGTTGCGGTACGTCGACGAGACGATCGAGGTAGAGGTCGGGCAGGTCCAGGCGCTCCCGCACTATCTCGTCGTCACCGTGGACCTCGACGCCGCAAACCCCGCATCGTCAAGGCCTTCCGCCGAGCAGGTCTCGTCGTCGCTGTCTGGCAGCTTCGACGAGGCTGTGTCGAGCGGGAACTCGCCGATCGCGCTCGTCCAGCCGAGCTTGATGGTGCTTCACGATCGGTGCGCGTATCTTTTGAAGCCAAACCAGCAGCGATACTGGACGCGGTCGCGGGCTCGAGAAGACGCGAGCCAGGTTCTCAGTGCCATCGTCTCCGCTACGCACGGCCTGACGATATGAACCGAGGGATGCGGTGCCTCATCCGCAGAACCGGGTCGCTGAACGCCGTGATCGTTTCACGCTTCGCCCGCCGAATCGACGAGCTGGTGGAGATGCTAATCGAAGCGGCGGTCGCTGACTGGGCCGCAGAGGATTGGAGGCGGTTCGATGACTTGGAGCCGAACTGTGTGGTCCGCATCTACCATTACTGCCTCCGAAGAAAGCGTTCGGACGCGACGTTCGAGTGGCTCGGCGTGACTGCCGAGTGGCACCAGTTCGACCCACAGATGCTGCAGGGCGAGAAGTCCGCGAACACAGCTAAGCGCCCCGACCTTCGGTTCGTTATGGGCGAGAGTTCTCGGCTGTTCGAGGCGAAGCGGCTCGCGTGCCGATCGCCCTTTCCGGGCAACTACGTCGACAAGGGGATCATCGAGCGATTCATCTGCGGCCGCTACATCGTAGAGGGAGACCGTGCCGGAATGCTCGGCTTCCTGATTGAGGAGCCGGTCGCTCAGGTCGTGCCGGCGGTGAACAAGGCGATCGACGGCCGTCCCGCACTGTCCGCGGCTGACCACCTTCGCCATCATCGCACAGTGACGGTCGGCTACGACCTCTATCACTCGAACCACCGCGAGGTGGACGGCCAAGACATCCACCTCACCCACCACATGGTGCAGGTCGATTGGAGCCAGATGCCTTCGAGCTGACTGTAGGGGTCTATCCCGACGATTTCCGTCGGGCATGCCGCTTGGTGGTAAGAGGCCGCGCGGATTGGCAAAATAGCCTCTGACCTGGTCATTTAGTGCGTCAGAGG
>CAZAMA010000318.1:0-3175 GCA_964485645.1 uncultured Acidimicrobiaceae bacterium
TCTCGACGTCCTCGTCGCTCTTGCCGTCGGCGATGAGGGCCAGGTGCTTGGCACCGGGGATCGAGTCGAACTCCGCACTCGTCTGATCGAGCGCCTCACGTCGGATGTCGGTGATCGTCACCGCCGCCCCGGCCCTGAGGAGTGCAGTCGCCATACCCTTGCCGATACCCCGCGCCCCACCGGTGACGATGGCCACCTTGCCGTTCAACTCGATCCACATCCATTTCTCCCGTCATGCTCTACCTGAAGGCAGCTAGCCGGCCTCGGCCGCGAAGGTAGTTAGCCGGCCTCGGTCGCGCCAACGATCTCGGCGACCATCTGGAAGCTCGTCCCGGGTGCCGTGTTCGGCGAGCAGGGCGTGGGCAGCGCTCAGGTTCGCTGTTGGTCGGCCGTGACTGGCGTCACGATCCCGATGAGCGCCAGCTCCTCGGACGAGACGCCACCAGGCGTCTCGACGCCGCCTTCAGCCCGTCGTGACCGGGAGCGAGTCGTAGCCGCGGTTGTCGGAGTGGTAGGAGAACGTGGCCCGGTCGAGGACCAGGTCCCACTCCGGGAAGCGCTTCAGCACTTCTTCGAGGGCGATGCGTCCCTCGAGGCGGGCCAGAGCCTGGCCCAGGCAATAATGGGCGCCGAAGCCGAAGGACAGGTGGTGGTCGATCTTCCGGCGGACGTCGAATCGGTCCGGGTCGGCGAAGTGCCGCTCGTCCCGGTTGGCCGAGGGCGTGAGGGTCACCATGATGCTCCCCGCCGGGACGGCTTGACCGTGGAGCTCGAAGTCGGCAGCCACGTAGCGGCAATTCTGCAGCGTGTTGGGCTCGCAGCGCAGCACCTCCTCGATGGCGTTGCGCACGAGCGTTGGGTCCTCGACGAGTGCACGACGCTCGCCGGGGTTGTCAGCGAGGAGCTTGCCTGCCCAGCCGATGAGGAGTCGCGTGGTCTCGTTCCCGGCGGCCGCGATGATGTTGATGTAAGCCAGCAGCTCGTCCCGGGCTAGGCGACGGACGATCCCCGTCTCGTCCTCGAATTCCGAGTAGAGGAGCTGGCTCATGATGTCGTCGGAGGGGTGCTCGATCCGCCAGTCCACATAGTCCGCGAACATCCCGCCGGTGAGCGGGTTCTCGCCGTCCCCTTCCCGGTCCCGGCTCCCGGCGAAGTAGTCCCGGACGGCTGTCTGGTCGGCTTCGGGGATTCCGAGGAGCATGCTGATGACCCGCATCGGCACCTGTCCTCCGAGATCAGTGACGAAGTCGAAGCCGCCCGCGCCGACGAGTGGGTCGAGCAGCTTCTCACACAGCTGGCGGATCTCGGGTTCGAGGCCCGACACGCGTCTCGGGGTGAACATCCGGGAGAGGAGGGCCCGGTGGATGGTGTGAGCAGGGGGATCCTCGAAGATCACGGTGCCGGGGGGGATCTCCATCCCCGACTTCAAGATCTCGAGTGTGACACCCCTGGCCGAGATGAAGACCTCCCGGTTACGGAGCGTCTGCTCCACATCGTCGAAGCGGCTGACCGCGAAGAAGTCATGGGCCTCGCTGTAGTAGAGAGGCTCCTCATCCCGCAGCCGCCGGAAGACGGCGTGGGGGTCGAAGATCGTCGCCCGGTCGTACGGGTCGTAGACGAGGTCGGTGGGCGTGGCCATCGTCGTGCCTTGGCCTCCCTGCTTGTCGATGCGTGGCGCCCCCACATCATAGGGTTACGCTCCGGCCGGGCGGCCCCGCGGATCGGGTACGGCGACACCGACCTCTCGGGGCTGCGCCGCCATCATCGGCTTCACAACCCGTGGCCCGCTCCGCGGCCGCTGTCGCGGCGACTACTCGCTGTTCCGCAACAGCTGAGCCTCGAGCGGTCGGGCGTACGACACGTCGTCGCGCTCCTGGCTCACGACTATCTCCGGGACGACGGCTGGGATGCCACGATCGGGCAATCGCGACTCTGGCGTCGTCCGCCACTCGGCGGTGCACACGCGCGTCGCGATCGCCCAACGTCCGTCCCTTCGCTCCAAGCGGTCCACGTAGCGCCCACCGGCCACGACCAAGGGAACCTCGGGGTTGGGATACCGGCCTACGAACAGGTAGTACGTCTCGGTGTGCGCGGTGTCGCCGTCCACTTCGATGGTGACGTTGGTCAGGTAGTGCTGATGGTGCGACTGCTGCTCATGGTACGCGAACGCCCAGTCGATGAAGTCCTCCACCGTGAACGCCTTTGAGCCGTGCACGTCGATCGCGTTCTCATGGTACGCGGAACGCACCATGTCGCGATCGTGACGATCGATCCCACGGGCGTATCGGTGAAGACACTCGACGATCTCGGATCGATCAACGAGGACCTGGTACTTCGCAGACTGAGGGTCGTTGTCGCTCACGGCTCTTCCCTGGGATCGGGCGGCCGGTTCAGTACGAGGGTCCGTCGAATCGATCGAGACATGCGACATCCTCGAGAGGGCGTCGAGGTGCCGGCTTGAACTTCTGTCCTGCCCGGAGCCGTCCAACCGGAACGAGACATCCCTGCACATACGTGTTGGGAATGCCCAGCAGATCACCAACTTCCCGTTCGTGGTGCAGGTGCAAGGTCGTGATGCACGAGCCGTACCCGCGGAAGTGCAGAGCGAGCTGAAAGTTCCACACCGCCGGGAAGATGGAGCCATAGAGCGTGGCGGCCCAGAACGAGCTCTCCCCCTTGTCCTCGAGGTAGGGCTCGTAGCACGGGATCACGTGCAGGGGGACTTCGCCGAGGTGGTTCACGAGCCATTCCGTCGAGGTCATGATTCGTCCGAAGGGGGTCGGCCGGAAGGCGTCCTGGCGTGTGTCCGATCGGCCGGTCTCTCGAAGATAGGAAGCCCGGTAGAGAGTGGCGATCTCGCGTCGGAGACCGGGATCGTGGACGACCACCCAGCGCCAGGTTTGCATGTTCGTGCCGTTTGCCGCCTGGCAGGCGATGCGCAGGCAGTCACGGATCTCGCCGCGATCGACAGGAGCCTCGAGGTCAAGAAGCCTGCGAACGGACCTCGTCGCGGTCAGGAGGTAGTCGACATCCATGGGTCCCTTCCCTACCGCGTGACCGGACATGATCGGCACCGAGGCGACAATCCGATCCCTGTTGGGCCAGCGCCTTCCGTCTTGGCCGTGATCGAGTGCTGTGCAAGCTTCACCACCAGCTGCGCGACGGCTCAGGATGA
>CAZAMA010000319.1:0-3173 GCA_964485645.1 uncultured Acidimicrobiaceae bacterium
CTGGATCACCGGCTACCGGGCAACCCGACCCAAGGTGGAGCGCAAGATCGCCCACCTCATGCGACGAAGGCACGGTGGTCGCCGAGCCCGGGTACGCGGTCGGCTGAGAGTCGCCGCCGATTTCAGCCTCCTTGCCGCCGCGGTCAACCTCGCGCGTCTCTCGACGCTCGGCGCATGCTCGACACCCAACGGAGGGTGGGCACTGGCCGGGGACTGAGGACCCCGTGCGAGCTCACTGCGCCCCTGCCGGGTCATCCGAACGCCCGAACCGTCCGCCGCTCGTTGTCTGCCTCCCTGCTCATCACGCGGTGCAGGCTTGGCCGCCCGGATACCCTCACAAGACACCAGCCACCTAGCCGGAAGTTACGTCTGCCAGCCCTGGTTCTGTCACCGGAAAGCCCTGTTCAGCGACGGCAGAGTGGCTCTCTGGCGACGGCCTGACGTAGCCACGAGTATCCGTGACAGGTGCGGCTGGTCGTGGTAAAGTTGCTGTATGGGACGCCCCGCTCGCGATCGCAGTGCGGCCATGCACGTGACCACGACTAGGCGGCGCCACGGCGACCGGGAGTACACCACCACGCTGTTGCGCCAGAGCTATCGCGAGGGGGGCAAGGTCCGCCACCGAACGCTCGCCAACCTCTCGCACCTGCCAGAGGCAACGGTCGAGCTGGTGCGGGCGTCGCTCGCCGGCACGACGTTCGTGCCGGCCAACGAGGCGCTCGTGACGCTGCGCTCGCTGCCTCACGGCGACGTGGCGGCGGTGTGGGGACTGGCCGAGAAGCTGGGCTTGAAGGACCTCCTCGGCCCCCCGTGTCGCGAGCGTGACGTCGCCCTCGCCCTCATCTGCTCGCAGGTGGTCGAGCCTGCCTCCAAGGCGGCCTACGCCACGTGGTGGGACGACCGCACCTTGGGGGTGGACCTCGCCATCGCCGGTGCCCACAGCGACGAGGCGTACGCGGCGATGGACTGGCTCTTCTCGCGCAAGGAGGCGATCGAACAGGCGCTCGTCGCCCGGCACCTGGGCGACGGGTCGCTCGTCTGCTACGACCTGTCCTCGTCCTGGGTGGAGGGCCGCCACAACGAGCTGGCGGCGTTCGGGCACTCACGGGATCAAAAGCGCTCGAAGCGCCAGATCGAGTACGGCGTGGTGGCGACGACCGAGGGGCTTCCCTGTGCGATCGAGGTCTTTGCGGGCAACACCTCGGACCCGAAGAGCTTCGAGACGATCGTGGGCGTCGTGGGTGAGCGATTCGCGCTGCAGCGGATCTGCTTCGTCGGCGACCGGGGCATGATCACCTCGGCGCGCGTCGAGGCGCTGCGAGCCCACGGCGGCATCGACTGGGTCACCGCCCTGCGCTCCACCGAGATCAAGAAGCTGGTCGCCGCAGGGGCGGTCCAACCGACGCTCTTCGACGAGGTGAACCTGGTCGAGATCTCCCACCCCGACTACCAAGGTGAGCGCCTCGTCGCCTGTCGCAATCCCTTCTTGGCCGCCGAGCGGGCACGCAAGCGCGCCGAGCTGCTCGATGCCACCGAGGCCAACTTGGCCAAGGTGCAGGCAGCGGTGGAGGCTGGACGTCTGCGTGATGCCGGCAAGATCGGGCTTCGCGCAGGACGCGTCGTCAACCGCCACAAGATGGCCAAGCACTTCACCTTGGAGATCGAAGAAGGGCGCTTCAGCTTCTCCCGCAAGCAGGACGCGATCGCCGCCGAGGCCGAGCTCGACGGGATCTACGTGATCCGCACCTCGCTCAGCGAAGACAAGATGGCTGCTCCAGAGGTGGTGAAGACCTACAAGTCGCTGTCCAACCTCGAACGCAACTGCTTCCAGCACATGAAGACCGTCGACGTAGAGATCCGCCCCATCCGCCACCGCCTGGCCGACCGGGTGCGCACGCACGCCTTCATCTGCATGCTCGGCGCCCACCTCACCTGGCACCTGCGCCGGGCGTGGGCAGAGCTGACCTTCACCGATGAGGCTCCGCCCGAGCGAGCCGACCCCGTCGCCCCAGCGAAGCGCTCACCGGCCGCATCGGCCAAGGCGGCCCGGCGAGCCCAGCCCGACGGGACTGCACTCCGCCCCTTCCAGGGCCTGCTCGACCACCTCGCCACCCTCACCCGCAACACGAACAAGGTGGCGGGCACCGAGGTCACCTTCGATCAGCTCACCGAGGCCACGCCCACCCAGCGCAAGGCCTTCGAGCTGCTCGGGATCCCGATCCCTCTGCGCATCACGTAGCCACGACGCTCCCCGATAGATGACGCCAAGTCCAGGTCAGCGCGGTAATCGCCCGGCTGACCAGCGTAACTTCCGGCTAGTCCGCACGTAGTCCCTCGGCGCCGGTGGCCCGGGCCAGGCTGGGCATGGTGAGCAAGGTGGCGGTGGTCACTGCGACCAGTCCGGCGCCAGTGGCCACGGCGACTGGGACGAGGTCGAGGCTCGTGTGGGAGAAGACCACCAGTTCGAACAGTGCGCCGGCTGCGGTGGCCGCGGTTTCGGCGATGGCGAGACCTCCGAGCAGTGGCAGCCCGATTGCTACGGCCACGGAGGCGGCGAGGGTCCTGCGGGACACCCCGGCGGCGCAGAGCACCGCGAGTGGTCGGCGGCGCTCCGCGATGGCGTCGAGGCTGCCCACGAGCAGCCCGGCCGCGGCCACCACCAGGACCAGGGCCAGCCCGACCCCGACGGCGATCCCCACCTTGTGGCTGATGGAACCGCGGATCTCGGTGATCTGACGGGAGTCGATGACGAACGCGCCCGGTGCCGCGGCGGCCACGATGTCGCGGATGCGCTGGCGCGCCTGCCACGAGCCGTTGGTCAAGACCATGACCGTGGAGTAGGCCAGCATCCGGTCGAGCACGGCTGTGGGCACCGCGGAGCTGGTCAGTACCAGGTCGGAGCCGAACCCGGGGATGGCGCTTCCTGGTGGCAACCGGGCTGGCGTGAGACGCGCCGGCAGGCTGAAGGGCTGGAACGGTTCGGCCTGGGAGAAGAAGCCGTCGGCCGCGGCAAGCAAGGCTCCGGCGGGAGACTCTCCCGTTCCCATCGAAGTGGAGCGCTGAGGAGCCGGCTGAGGGTGGGCGACCAGCGGGCCCAGAAGCGCGGATGCGGGCTTGGACTGGCCGGCGGGGAAGTTGCCGGTGGCCACGCCGCTCGTGCAGCTCGGCGCCCC
>CAZAMA010000320.1:0-3135 GCA_964485645.1 uncultured Acidimicrobiaceae bacterium
ACCGTTGAGTTTGCTACCCCGTTCCAGCGGAACTCGCCCTTCTGGGCGAGCTCGCCCAGAAGCTTCAGGTGATCGATGAAAGGAGGCGTGTCGATCTCCAGCTTGACACCCTGGTCGGACTGGTACCCGTTGTCCTTCGTGGCTAGCGGATAGCCGTTCCACACAGCGAACTGTTCGATGTCGGTCCACATGATGTAGGCCCCCGAGCTCGACAGTGCGCATGCTTGACCGTGGGCCGCGAGCTGATGAGCATCAACGGCCAGCTGCGTCCAGGTACGCGGTGGTTCCGTGATGCCCGCCGCCGACAGTTCCTTCTTGTTGTAGTAGAGGACCGGGGTCGAGCTGTTGAAAGGCATCGAGTCGAGGTTGTCCTGCGCAGTCTCGTAGTAGCTTGCCGCCCCGCCTATGAAGTCCGAGGTGGAGAAGGGGATGTGGTTCTGTGCCATGAGCTTGTAGACAGGCACGTAGGCACCGACGGAGTCCATGACCGTCGCGGTGCCTGCATCGAAGACCATGGAGATATTCGGTGCCTGGTGGGCGCGGAACGCGGCGATCGTGTCGGACAGCACGGTCGTGTAGTTGCCCTTGTAGTCTGCCGTCACCTTGTAGGCGCTCTGGCTCGCATTGAACTCGTTCACGAGGTGGTTGAGATACGTGCCGTTTGCCCCACTCATAGCCGTCCAGAAGGTGATGGGAACCGGGGACGATCTCGCTCCAGCCGACGCGGCAGTGCCGCTCGCGGCGAGCATGGCGGCCCCGGCTGCGAGACTCGCGAGCATCTTGGTGCCCTTGGCACGCCGACGAGGTGTGCCCCTACCGGGACTCGTGTGCATGAGGTCCGTCTCCTTGTCGTCAGGGCCGCGGCCGCATGTCGGTGGACCGCAGTGTGGTCGTTGCGGACGGCATGGTAGGAGCCTTACGGGTACGGACGATGACAACCAAGGCACTGCATGGTGAACGTTTGGACAATTCGTTGCTACGAGCGAGTCGAGCCTCGATCCGGCGCTGCCGTCGGGAGCTTCGCCAGACGCTCGTGTTGCGCGCAGTGACGAGCCCGGCCCGTGGGGGTCGAGTCGGACGCGGCAGGTCGTTGCAAGACCGTAGCAGCTGGGATAGAACGCACCGACGCAGAGCCCGTCACCTCCGTCCGGTCGTATGTCGTGACGATTCGCCCGATGTGTCTCCGGGATCATCTTGGGGCTCGTCACGAAGGTTTCGCTAGCGATCGTCTTCGGCTCGACGAAGGTCAAGACCAGTGGCGCTTCCACGGTCCAATTCGTTGAGAGGTCGCCGGGGACGTTGTTGGTCGAAAGCAGGGTCAGCGCCTCGCTCCGGGCGAGTGCCGCTCGCTCCCGTGCGAAGTAGCATGACGCTTCTCGCAAGGCGACGGTCAGGTGGAGCCCCGGAGCATCGGTGGTGGTTGCCTCGGCGTCTTGCGTCCCGCCACCCGTCCTTAGCGGATCTCCGGTGCTTGTCGTTGACGAGCGCCTGCCTGATGTTTGCTCCAGGTGTTTCTGGGCCGGCTTGCGCGACGCGGATAGGCTTAAGCTATGGATGCCAGGGCGCCGTTCCCACCTCCAGGTGAGTCGTGAGCGGCGCCGAAGGTGAGATCTCGTCCGATATCAGCGGGACGAACGGTGCACCGGATGAGACGACCACCGTTCCAGTCGAAGACGGGCAGGAGGGTCTCTCCCGCAGCGACGTGGCGCTTGCGAAGGCGGTCGTCGCCGTCGAGTACGCGATCGTCGCAAGCCTCTTGATCGTGTCAGCCGTGGTGCTGGTTCGCACCGTCGTGAGCTTCATCGGCGACACGTCGGGCTTTCCCCTGAGCGTCATTTCTGCGATCGACGGCATTCTCGTCGTGATCATCCTGATCGATATTCTGCACACTGTGTTCCGCCATCTGCGTGATGCCACGTTCCCCGTGAGGCCGTTCTTGGTGATCGGCATCCTGGCGGGAATCCGGGACATCTTGAGCTCCTCGGCTCGACTGACGCTCAGCACCAATCTGAGCTCGCGCGACTACGGCCAGACGCTTATCGAGCTTGGCGTTGGCGTTGGCGTGGTCGTCGTCCTGCTTCTCGGTTTGGTTGCTCTCCGCTACGTCGGTGGAGCGGAGGTCGAGGAGTAGCTCACCGTCAGTCGCCCAGGGAAATCCCTTGCGGCTCCGCCAGGAGACGGGAGTCATCCTCACCCGGCTGCTCGTCTAGTCGCTTGGGCGATCGATCTCTACTGCGGGCAGGTCCCCGACCTCTTGCTTTGTGAGCCTGAGCTGGATCCCAGAGTCGACGTGGGTTACCGAGGCGATCGGTATCGCGACCTCCTTGCGCCCCCAGAGATGCCCTTCTTGAAGGAGAACATGCGTCACGCTGTGATCGCTGGGGTCGACGATGAGCCCTTGCACCTTGCCGATGTGGCCGTCCGCCGCGTGGACCTGGTCGCCACGGCGCACAGCGACCTCGCCTGCGGGGACCATATCGTGCGTCACCGCCTGCGTGGCGTTGCCCAGACCCATGCCACCAAGCGAGCCTTCCGATGCCATGCCCCCTAATCCCATGTTCGAGCCACCGATCATGCCGGCGCCACCAAGACCGTAGTAGGGCCAGGAGGAGGCCTGCTCTGTCCCATAGCCTCCGTAGCCCCCTCCTCCAGGGAGGAACTCTGTCTCTTCTGCTGGGTCGAGCTGGTCGAACTCACCCATCGTGCAGCCGAGATGGATGTCGCCGGTCGGCTCGTCGCCGGTCGTGACATCGACGAGCGCGATCGGGACGAGTCGGCCGAGCCCTCGCCGGTGCTTCGGCTCGACAACGAGATGGGTGAGAGCCCGCGCGACAGGGTCGACGACTACCCGGCTCACCTCGCCACAGGTCCCATCGGTGCAGATCGCTTCGGCTCCGATGGTGAACTTTCTCATCATCGTCATATCTGCCTTCCGTGAACCAGACGAACGACGTGACTGTACCGCGACGCCGCTCAGATCGAACATCGTCCGGCTGCTCTTTGGCCGAGCGCTTGTTCAGCGCGTGCACGAACAGGTCGTGGTCGAGGGGCTCGGCTCGAGGGCACCAACGCCCTGACGTTGGCGCCTTGACCCCGGGTTGGTCCTGCTCACGCGGCTCGATGCCCGGAGTCCAG
>CAZAMA010000321.1:0-3131 GCA_964485645.1 uncultured Acidimicrobiaceae bacterium
AACTGTCCATCGGTCGACCCGACCTCACGGAGCGAGTGGGTGACCTGGCGGAACGTGCGGGGAGACGGGCGGAGCCGTCGCGGTACGGCGGGGGCAACGGCGAGCTCCTGGTGGCATTGGCGAGGAGATACGGAAAGACCGACGACCGCTTGCTTCGACAGAACATCGCCCGCGTCTATTCGATGCTACGCATCGCGCAGTTCACGGGCTTGCGTGCCCGTGCGAATCTCGAGGCGCAGGGAGTAGCTGGTCCTGAAACCTCTATCGGAAAACTGGCGTCCTCACGGCTGGCGCGGTTGAGCCGTGAGACGGCGTTGTCGATCGTAGGTATGGACGGGACGACAAGCGGATCGGCCGACGAGCTGCTCAGCCGTGTCGAACGGCTGTTCTTGTCGAGCCCGTTGTGGTCGATCGCGGGTGGAACCGACGAAGTTCAGAAGAACATTATCGGTGAGCGCGTGCTCGGTCTGCCGAGGAGCTAGGTCAGTCGAGGACGGGATTCGGAGTTCTGGACGCGAAGGAACGTACCGGGTCAGAGACGAAGGACGGTAGCAGAGTGACGCAGCCATACGATGAGGCACCCGTGCAGGTGGAGATTGATGATCGCATCGCGTTCGTCACACTGAATTCGCCCGAAACATTGAACGCGTTGTCTCCACGGATGGTCGTCGAATTGGCCGACGTGTGGGAGCGAATCGAGGCGCGGCGAGACGTAGCGGTGGTTCTTTTGAGCGCTGCGGAAGGGCGGGCGTTCTGCGTTGGGGCTGATCTGAAGACGCTGATTCCGCTCCTTTCTGGGTCACGCGAACCAGCCGACGAGTGGGATCGTCAGGTCAAGGAGGATCCACGCCTCCTGAATCGCGCGCTCCTCCGGACTTCGAGGTTCACAGTTCCGGTAATTGCGGCGGTGAGCGGCTTCGTCCTGGCTGGAGGCATGGAATTGATGCTGGCGTGCGATGTGCGCCTAGTGGGTGAGGGCAGCACCTTCGGGCTGACTGAGGTGTCGCGGGGCCTGATCCCAGGAGGTGGGGGCCTCGCACGCCTCAGCCGACAGCTTCCCTACGCTGCGGCGGCGAAGCTTGTGCTCACCGGCGAGCACGTCTCAGCCACCGAGGCGCTTGAAATGGGTCTCGTGAATTCAGTAGTTCCTACTGATGCACTTGCTGCTGAGGCGAAGGACCTTGCAACTCGCATGGCGAGGAATTCGCCCATCGCAATGCGGAAGGCCAAGGAGGCATTGATCCAGTGCAGCGGAATTCCGTTCTCTGAAGCTCTGAGAAAGGAGAGTGTGCTCGCTGCGGAGGTACTGAAGACTGACGACGCGAAGGAAGGACCGAGAGCATTCATGGAAAAGCGAGCTCCGAGGTTCACGGGTGCATAAGGATGAGTGAGGTTGCACGTGGGATTTCCGGCGGCGCGGCCGTGGTCGGAGTTGGAGAGACGGATTACACGCGCGGATTGGACGTATCCGCGCGGAAGTTAATCAACCAGGCGGCACTGGAGGCAATTGCTGACGCTGGCCTCACGAAAGACGATATCGACGGCATCTTGCCACCGGCTGGCTACTCGACGGTTGAAGAAATTTCTGGAGATTTGGGGATTGACGGGCTGCGGTTCTCGGCGACAGTTCACATGGGGGGTGCAAGTCCTGTCGCCTCGCTGAGGCTTGCGGCCATGGCTGTCTCGAGCGGAATCTCCAAAGCCGTCCTCGTCGTATTCGGCTGGGAAGGGTTCACAACGTTCCGACCCAACGCACAACGAAAGAGTAGCCGGAGACTCGATACGGGGGGATTTGCCGAGACGGCACGACACTTCTACGCCCCATATGGATTGCGGGCACCGGCACAGATCTATGCCCTGTATCTGAATCGTTACGTCAAGGAATATGGCATTGAGGAGTCGGATGCCGGCAAGGTGGCGATGACTTGCCGCCAGAACGCCCAGATGAATGTCCGTGCACTCATGCGAGGGCGCGAGTTGAGCATGGAGGAATACATGAGTGCTTCGTTGATCGCCGAACCCCTTCGGAAATACGACTGCAGTCTCGAGACGGATTGTGCGAATGCAGTTGTAGTGACTGCATTGGATCGCGCTCGTGGGCTTCGGCACCATCCAGTGGTATACCTCGGCGGCTCGGAGGGCCATCCGTACCCGGGAGACGACATCGCCAATCGGCGCGACATATTGAGTCTGGGAATTCACCAGGCGGCGGCAGAAGCGTTGAACATGGCTGGTGTGAAGATCTGGGACATGGACGTATTGGAGATCTACGACTGCTTCACCTATGTCGTCCTACTGCAGCTCGAGGCGTTGGGCTTTGCAGATGTCGGAGGTGGCGGTGAATTCGTTCGTTCCGGGGCGATCGAGAAGGGCGGCCGTTATCCGCTGAATACGCACGGGGGCCTGTTGTCGCAAGGGCACTGTTGGGGCATGAACCACGTTGTCGAAGCCGTGCGGCAACTGCGCCATGAAGGTGGCGAGGCTCAGGTTGAGAATGCTGAGTTGGCGGTGGTGACGGGGTATGGCGACCTTGGCGATGGGAGCGTGGCGGTCTTAGGGAGAGATCGTTGAGAGAAGGTGGAAAGCGATACGTCCCGGATGTCGAGGGAACCTACGCAGGTTGGCATCACGCATGCGTGGCAGCCGGCGCGGTGTGCGTGCAGAGGTGCGAACACTGCGGCGGGTACCAACATCCGCCGCGCGAGACCTGTCCGAGGTGCGGTTGGAGCGATCTGACGTATGAGCAGGTTGAACGTACCGGCGTCTGTTACAGCTTTACGGTTACGCACAGCAGCCGGGATAAGGCCTGGTCTCTGGAAGTGCCATTTGCCACCGTCGTGATCGAGTTGCCCCAAGGGGTGCGCCTTATCGCAGGTTGGGACACAGAGGATGGGCGGTCCCCAGAGATCGGTGAAGGAGTGGATGTGACGGTTGAAGTCATCGACGGGAGGTTCGCGTTCTTGTGGGGAAGGCCATGTCTGTAGTGGAGGAAGAGAATTTTGGGAGCGTATGGCGGAGGCACGCCGAGGCACACCCCGAGGTGTTGGCGATCGTTCAGGGCGAATCGACACTCTCGTGGGGTGAGTGGTTCGAGAGAGCGAGAAGGATCGCAGGAGGGTTCAAGGATGCCG
>CAZAMA010000322.1:0-3120 GCA_964485645.1 uncultured Acidimicrobiaceae bacterium
GCAGTTCGTGGCTTGCCGCGGCCACGAACTGGCGCTGGTGGTCGAGTGACACGCAGAGGCGGTCGAGGAGGTCGTTGAAGGTGTCGGCCAGCGCGGCGAGTTCGTCACGGGATCGGGGATGGGCGAGGCGCGCTCGGGGGTTGTCCGCTGAGATCTCCTGCACTTGGGCACGAAGGCGTTCCACCGGCCGCAGCGCGTTGCCGGCGAGCAGCCAGGCTCCCACCGCACTCGCCGCGACGACCAGTGGCCCTGCGAGTTCTAGTACGAGGTCGACCCTGTGAGTGGTGTCGACAACCTGGTCCAGTGAGGCACCGACCACGATGATGTTCGCTGCACCGGCCTCGGCGGGCTCGGCCAGAATCAGGCGGCCGTTGTTCCAGCCGGTCCGGTGGACCTGCACCCACACCGGTCCCTTTCGTGCACGAGCGAGTACCGAACCCGTAACCAGCAGCGACGAGCCAGCAGTCGCCGTCGTATAGATGAGGTGGCCCGCCGATGCGATGATCTGTACGGTGCTCTGATCGACACTCGGTGCCGGCCGGGCAACGCCGGTGCGGACCGGCAGGAGGTGGGCGACGAGTTGGGCATCGACCCGTTGGGCCCGCCGCTGCAGCGAGTGCTCGAGCGTCGCCCGGGTGCCCGCTGACATGCTGAGAGCGAAGGCCACGCTACCGCCCGCCACCAGGATGGCGGCGAGAGTACCCACCACCAGAGCGAGGCGGAGGCGCAGCGCCATTCACTGGTCTTCCGGGATCCGCAGTCGCCAGCCGATGCCATAGACGGTCTCGAGATCGGAGCGGCCGAACGGCCGGTCCACCTTCTTTCGCAACTGAGCCATATACTGATCCACGACGTTCTTCGACACCACCGCCTCCCGTCCCCACAGAGCGATCAAGATCGTCTGACGGGTAACCACGATGTCGGCATGGCGGACGAGAAGTTCCAGCAGGTCGAAGGCCTTGGAGGAAAGTTCGAGCGCGGTGGAGCCCCGGAACGCTCGACGGCTCATCAGGTCGAGACGCAGATCACCTGCGGTGAGCAATGCTTCTGCAGATCCGTGCCTCCGGCGAAGCACCACGTGCAGACGTGCCACCAACTCTTGGAGGACGAACGGCTTGACCAGGTAGTCCTCCGCACCAAACTCGAAACCGTGTATCCGATCGTCGATTCCCCCGAGAGCGGTCACCATCACCACCGGCACCCAGCGCCGGATCTGGCGCAGCCGGCGGCAGACCTCGAACCCGTCGACCCCGGGAAGCAGCATGTCGAGGACCACGACGTCGAAGCGGTTTCGAGCCATGAGCTCGAGCGCCGCCTCACCGTCGCCGACGACCTGGACGCCGAAACCCTCTTCGCGGAGACGCCGCTGGAGGATCTGGGCAAAGCCGTGGTCATCCTCTACGATCAACACCTCGGCCGACGACATCTTTGGCGTAGAGTCCATGTGCGTCGCGCTGAGTTGGGCATGGTCGGTTGTCACAAGAACGGCCACTACAGGGCGCTGGCGCCACTCATGTACGAGTCCCCTGACTTGTCGAGTACGGCAAGCCCAGTCGATACCGATTCCTTTCCGGTGACGATCTCCAAGAAGGCGGCGTCGAGGGCCGACTGCACCTCCTTGTAGCTATCGCTCACAGGACGAGGGAATGTGGTGGGCGACGTGACTGCTTGGATGGTGGCGGCTTCGCCAGGGTGGCTAGCGAGGAACGAGGCGGGCATGGCGGCGATACCGGCCCGGGTTTCGGGTGGGTACCCAGTGTGCTCGGCCCAGTAGACCTGTTGGGCCGGTTGAAACCACCAGTTGACGAACTGGAGTGCGGCTTCGGCTTGAGCGTGCGTGTCGGCCTTCGGGAGCACGAAGCCGAGTCCCTGGGCGATGTTGTATGCATGCCCCGTTGATCCTCCGGGTTCGACGAAAGCGCCGACCGGGAACGCGCCTCCGACCGCGTCGAGGGTCTTCTGGTACCCAGCGGAGGTCCCGTCGATCATCGCCACCTTGCCGGCGGCGAGATCCTCGCGCAAGGTGGTGCCATGATCGATGATCAGCTCGCCAGCAGCGTAGAGGTTGTGGAAGTCGGTGAACGTCGTAACCCCGGCCGGAGTGTTGAAGTCGACCGCCTTGCCCACGCTGTTCCCTCCCTTCAACATGGTGCCGCCGTTGCTCATGAAGGAGGGCAGGATGTGCGCGGAGGAGTCCTTCCATCCGATCGGGATCACCCCGAGTGCCTTCAGCTTGGCGGCGTCTGCCGCCAGTTGGGCCCACGTTGTGGGAGGGGAAGCGATTCCCGCCTTTTGGAAGAGCGTCTTGTTGTAGTCGACGATGGACACCTTCACGTCGGTTTGGAGACGGTAGTGCTGGCCACCCACCTCACCGTTGCGCCACACAGCTGGTACGAAGTTGCTCTTGGACAGCTCCTTGTCACCCTTGATCAAGCTGTTCCACGACAGCAGTGCATGGCCCTTCACGTAAGTGCCGTCGTAATGGCTGATCTCTGCCAGCACCGGGGGGTTCCCCGCGGCGACCGCAGCCAGCAGCTTCGTGGAGGCCTTGGTGACGTCGATCGTGAGGTGCACTTGTTTCTGCGAGGCGTCGAACTTGGCCACCAGTGCGCTCATCGCGCCGCCAACCGGTCCGCCGTTGTGAGACTCCCACAGGGCGAAATTCGTGGTCTGGGCCGCTGTGGCCGACGCCGATGGGGACGATGAGCCGCAGGCAGCCAGCAGGACCGCTCCGGCGGTGAGCAGCCCCGCCATACCTACTGAGTGCTGTCTACGGCGCCGACGGACTCCGTTTCGAGTTGCTACTGCGGTACTCGATGACCGGTTCTTACGGTTCCTGAGTATGTGACGAGTATCGGCAATGTGATTCATGATGTCGCTGTCTCCTTGTTTGCGGCGTTCTGGGTGTGGGGAAAGTTTCAGATGCCACCGCTCGATGGAGTTACCGGTAGCCATGGCAGTGGATTGTCGAGGATCGGATCATTGGTTCACTCCACTGTCGCGGCCGGCCACGCCGTCGACGATGTGGCGTTGGAGGAGGACGAAGAGCACCACTATGGGGGCGAGGGCCAAAAGGACAGCCGAGGTGAGCTTGCGCCAGTTGGCCTCGAAGGTCTGCAT
>CAZAMA010000323.1:0-3111 GCA_964485645.1 uncultured Acidimicrobiaceae bacterium
CCAACGGGCACAGGTGCTGCTCGGCCTTGTGGCCGAGGTGAGCCACTGGTTGCAAGCGACGGGTCTGCAGGTCGGCGATCTCGCGCCAGAGGTCATCGACACGTTCTTCGCGGGGCGACCGCCGGGCCGCTCGCAGTGCAGGACATCGCGCTCGTGGCAACCCATCCTGGGCCACCTCCGGGATCTCGGAGCAGTCCCTCCGCATCTGAAGCCGGCCTGTGGCCGCACGGACGCGGAAGCCGAACTCCTTGAGTGCTTCCAGCGTTGGTGCGTCGCCCAGCGAGGACTGACCTCGACCACGTCAGGCGCCTACGTCCGGCACGTCGTGACGTTCCTTGCCCTCTGGCGGCCCGACGCGCAGTTCGTCATCGCCGACCTCGACGGTGCTGGGATCCTCACCACCATCCGAGCAGCCGCCGAGACGATGCCGAGCCCGTCGCTGCGCTGCGTGGTGACCGCCCTCCGGTCGTTCCTGCGGTTTCTCCACGCGACGGGAAGGATCAAGACCTCGCTCGTGTCCACCGTCCCCGCGCTCAAGGCGTGGCCCCGCACGACGTTGCCGTCGGTGCTGTCTGCCGCCGAGGCCAGGCGGCTCGTGGTCGCGTGCGATCCCACTAATCCAAGAGGGCGCCGAGACGTCGCGATCCTGCTGGTGCTGCTGCGCCTCGGCCTGCGTGCCAGCGAGGTCGCCCGTCTCGAGCTCGACGACATCGACTGGCGGGCCGGGGAGATCGCGATCAGGGGAAAGGGCGGCCGTCACGACCGACTGCCCCTACCGATTGAGGTCGGCGAGGCGATCGTGGCCCACCTCCGTGATGGGCGGCGGTCGACCATCTGCCGCGCACTGTTTTTGACCGTCACAGCGCCGATCACCTCGCTGTCCTCCGACGGCATCGCGGACCTCGTCAAACGGATCTGTGCCCGAGCGGGCGCGGCGAGCGTCGGCCCGCACGCGCTGCGACGGACGCTCGCCACCGAGACGCTGCGCGCCGGAGCCCCGATGGCAGAGGTCGCCCAGCTGCTCCGCCACGTCGATCAGGCGACGACGTCGATCTACGCCGCCGCCGACGTCGCCGCGGTGGCAGCGCTGGCCCAACCATGGCCGGAGGTGCTGCGATGACCGGCCCGACCCTGCAGCACATCGCCGAGGAGTACCTCGTCGTCCGCCGATCGTTCGGCTACCGCCTCGGCGGCCACGACCGGCCGCTGGCAGAGTTCGTCGCCTACCTCGGCCGGGCCGGACTCGACGCGGTGACGGTCGAGTCCGCACTCGCCTGGGCGGTCGAGCCGGACACGACTCCCTTGCGCCACGCGCAGCGCCTGAGCATCGCCAGAGGATTCGCCACCTACCTCCACGCGCTCGACCCGCGCAACGAGGTGCCTCCCCGTGCGCTGCTGCCCGAGGGGCGTCGACGTGTCCCGCCGCACATCTACACCACCGCCGAGATCGCCGAGCTCATGGACGAGAGCCGTCGTCTGGGACCTCCGCTTCGGGCCGCGACGATCGAAACGGTTCTCGGTCTGCTCGTCGTGACCGGGATGCGCTCGGGCGAGGCAGTGCGCCTCGATCGCGACGACGTCGACCTGTACGCCGGCCGAGTGCGGATCCTCGCGACGAAGTTCGACAAGTCGCGGGAGCTGGCGTTGCATCCCAGCACCGTCGCGGCACTGAAGGCCTATGCCCGCCTGCGAGATCACCACTGGCCGCGACCGTCGACCGTCGGGTTCTTCGTCTCCGGCACCGGCCGGCGGCTGAGCCAGAGCAGTCTGGAGCACACCTTCGCCGAGCTCGTTCGCCGAACCGGCCTCGAGCCCGCCGCGGGGTCGAGAGCGCGCCGCCCGAGGCTGCACGATGTACGCCATAGCTTCGCCGTGGACACCCTGGTCCGCTGGCACCGCACCGGTCAAGATGTCCAGGCGTTGCTGCCGGCATTGTCGGCCCAACTCGGCCACGTCGATCCCGCGTCCACGTACTGGTACTTGACCGGGGTCCCAGAACTGTTGGCGCTCGCCAACGCTCGGGTCGAAGCAGTGAGGGAGACCGCGCGATGACCGCCCTCGCCCCCACGCTGCAGGCGTTCTTCATCAGCCGACTCGGCCGCCAGCGCGACGCGAGCCCGCACACCGTCGACTCCTACCGCCACGCCTTCCGGCTGCTCCTCGCCTACGCCGAGACCAAGACCGGCAAGAAGCCGTCCCAGCTTGACTTCGCGGATCTCGATGCGGTGCTCATCAGCGGTTTCCTCGACCACCTCGAGAAAGAGCGGGGAACCAGCGTGGCCTCCCGCAACACCCGCCTCGCCGCGGTCCACTCCTTCTTCTCCTTCGCCTCCTACCGGCATCCCGAGCACGCCGAGACGATCCAACAGGTGCTGGCCATTCCCCGCAAGAAAGCCGAGACCACCCCTCGGTCCTTTCTCGCGAGCGCCGAGATGGACGCCGTTGCGACCGCCCCAGATCTCTCCACGTGGTCCGGGCGTCGTGACCATGTGCTGCTCGTCGTCGCGCTACGGACCGGTCTTCGCCTCTCCGAGCTCACGGGACTGCGTTGCCGGGACGTCGAGCTCGGCACGGGAGCGCACGTGAAGTGCCTCGGCAAGGGTCGCAAGCGTCGAGACACCCCGCTCGACAAGCCGACAGTTGAGCTCCTGCGCTCATGGCTCGGCGAGCGACGAGGTGAGCCCGACGATGCGCTGTTTCCGTCGCGTCGCGGCGGTCGGCTCAGTCCTGATGCCGTGCAACGCCTCGTCGCCAAGCACGTCACGACCGCACGAGTCACCTGTCCAAGTCTCGCGAACAAGCAGGTCAGCACCCACAATCTCCGTCACAGCTGCGCGATGGACCTCCTCCGAAATGGTCTCGACGTCGCAACCTTGGCCCTGTGGCTCGGTCACGAGAAACTCGAGTCCGTCAACGCCTACATCCACGCCGATCCCACCCTGAAGGAGCGAGCGCTCGACCGTCTGACACCGCTGAACCCCGCCGCCAAGCCGGGACGCTTCAGACCCGCGGACGAGCTGCTCGCCTTCCTCGAGGGCCTCTGAAAATGCCGCGTTGGGTCGCGACCGTGCCCGCCGATCAGCGGCGTGAGCTGGCCTTCAGGGATCGTTC
>CAZAMA010000324.1:0-1029 GCA_964485645.1 uncultured Acidimicrobiaceae bacterium
GGCTCTCACTGCGACGAGTCGACCTATGACGGGTGGATCGCCAGCGTAAGTTCCAGGGGCGTGCCGAGCCTGTGGGTCGACGAGATCAGCGTCCATAGCTACGGTGCCGGAATCTGGGGTCCCGGAGGCATCGTCGTCGACGGCGCGGGCAACCTCTACGTAGCCACCGGCAACTCCTTCGGAATCGGTAGCACGCCGGCCCCGGGTCCTGGCCTCGGTGTGTCCCAGCCGCGCGGCCTCGGCAACTGTGTCGTGAAGCTCGCCACCTCGGGTCCGCACTTGAAGATGGAAGACTACTTCTGTCCCTCGGACTCGAGGTTGCTCAACACCTATGACGGTGACCTCGGATCTGGCTCGCCCACCGGACTGCCTGCATCATTCGGCACCTCCCGAGAGCCTCATCTGCTCGTCCAAGCTGGGAAGTCAGGCCAGGTTTACCTGCTGAACCGCGACAACCTCGGCGGTGTCGGCCAGGGACCGAACGGTACTGACAACGTGCTTAGCGAGACGGGACCCCGCGGAGGCGTCTGGTCACATCCGGCGGTCTGGCCGGGCGATGGCGGCTATGTGTACATCACAACGGGCAGCCCCGGCGGAACCAAAGGGGGAAGCGACGGAGAGCTCGACGTCTACCAGCGAGCCGTTACCGATGGCTATATCTCGCTCAACTGGGTTGGCCACGGGCCCCCAACGCCGTTCGGCTCCGGTGCCCCGATCGTGACATCCACCGGCACGGAGGCCGGATCCGCCGTCGTGTGGGACATCGTGCGTACCAGCTTTTACAGTACCAGCGCCGACCTCGAAGCCCTTGGGGCCGTTCCGGTTGCCGGCAGTATCAACGACCCCGTCGCCACCCTTCCCGTTCTGTGGCAGGGCAGCGTCGGCAACTCGACCAAGTTCAGCTCTCCGCTTGCCTATGACGGACGCATCTACGTCGGCAACTTCGATGGCCAGATCCTCGCCTTCGGATCCCGTACGGGCACGCCACCGCTGAGCGGAGCGGCCGTCGAGGCACCCGACACTGTTCTC
>CAZAMA010000324.1:1039-3108 GCA_964485645.1 uncultured Acidimicrobiaceae bacterium
CCATCTTTACTGCCTCGGGTAACGTGACGGTCACGAGCGTCTCAATCAGCGTGTCGACGACTGGCGCCTCAGACGCCTTCACAACGCCGCCGCTCTCGGCACCTGTGAAGCTCACCTCGGGCATGCGGGTAAGCCTCCCCGTTATTTTCGACCCGCAGGTCACCGGCGGGCAGCAGGGCTTCTTGACGCTGACGACCAACCTCGGGACCGTGTCGGTACCTATCGACGGGCGAGGTGTGCCCGAGGGCGTACCGATCACGGCAAGACCCAGCTCGGTGAACTTTGGGGTGCAGCCGATCGGAGGGCACGGCGTCCAGGCCACCGTGTCGTTCGAGAACTCGTCCTCGTCCTTGCTCACCGTCGACTCGATCGCCATCGAGTCCGGGTCACCTGCCCCCTTTTCAGTCGGCACAGTTCCCCGGCCATTCCCCAGGATCGCGGCCGGCGCATCGCTCGAGATTCCGGTCGACTTCACTCCTCCGGCGAGCTCTGGGGACTTCGTGCAGACGTTTAACGACCATCTCGTGATCACGACCAGTGCCGGCGAGGCCATCGTCCCCCTGGAGGGATCGGCGGCGCCACTTCCGCAGATCACGATCAGCTCGCTGGATCTGAACGTCGGTACCGTGGCGGTTGGCCAAAGCGGGATCATGAGCTTCACGATCGGCAACCGGGGCGCGTTACCCCTTACGATCACCGAGTCGAGGCCTCCGAACGCACCAGGCGTCTCGGCCGTGACATCTTTGCCGGCAGGCACGATAATCCCGGCACACGAGACGCGGGTGGAGACGGTCCGCTTCTCCCCGACCAAGGCCGGAAGGCTCGACGCGAGCTGGGTGATCGAAGGCGATGACCGGTCGGGCGTTCAGATCGTCAGGATCACAGGGATCGGCGCCAGGGAGCACTTCATTCCGTCACCTTGGGAGCGGGGCTGGCGTCTGAGCGGTCGAGCCACGCTGGCTGGTGATCTCCTGAGCCTGACCCCGGCGGTGCGCAATATTGCTGGCGCGGCGTTCTGGGGCGTCGCCATCCCGTCCGGCGCGTTGCGGGCGTCGTTCACCGCCGAGATGGCGAACGGGACTGGGGCTGACGGGTTGACTTTTGCTCTCGTGGGTACGCGCACGGTTCCCACTCGCGCCGGACGGGATGGCTCGGGCCTCGGTCTCGCTGGGCTGCCGGCCGTCGCGGTAGCTCTGCAGACATATCCGAGCGCGCGAAACCCGAGCCGCAGCTCTATCGGCGTCGTGACATCAACGACTGGCGCAAGAGCCCTGGTGTGGCGCAAGATCGTCGACACCACCACGTCGCTTCGCGCCTTCCCGGTGCAGGTCACGGTCACGGTCCTCGGCGGAGTCATGACCGTCGACGTGAATGGTTTCACCGTCCTCACCTTGGAAGTGAGCCTGCCGAAGCATGTCTATGTCGGCTTTACTGCTGCCACTGGCAGCCACACCGATCACCATCTGATCTCGGCGGTGCAGCTCTCGTACCCCTGAGGACGGCGACGGCCTCGGCTGGAGTTGGGGGGCCTGGATGCAGACGACGACGCGCGCGGGGGCGCGAAGGGTCTGATCCGGTGGCCGGCCTGAGGAGACCACGGCGCGCCACCTAGCCGAGTTTTGCAGGCTACGGCTTGAGGTGATGCCGAGCCCCCTCGGAACTTCCTTCCAGAAAATATCCTGACTAGCGCGCGTACCCAGGCCAAAAGCCCGCGTTTCGCCGCTGAAGGGTGTGAGCACGGGAGTGTAGGTCCGCACGGCGTGGGCGGCTAACGCTGCCGGGCTGGCTCGTCCGGGTCGCAACGCAACACGTGGTCGGAGCGGATGCGGACGAGGATCTGGGCTCGGGCGTCGCCCAGCCCATGGCCGAGGGCGATTGGGTCATAGCCGGCGTCGAAGACGAACATCGGGACTACTTCGTCGTCAGGCAGCAGGCCGACGACGCGTTGCACCTGCTCGATGGGCGCGTGGTGGCATCCAGCTTCGGGGTGATCCACATGCCGTCGAGCGGGGCGGTTCAGGAGTCAGGGGCCCGGTCCTGCTGGGTGATCCGCCGATTGTGACCATCGA
>CAZAMA010000325.1:0-3100 GCA_964485645.1 uncultured Acidimicrobiaceae bacterium
CATCCGCCACCTGCAAGAAGACGGCCGCCGTCCGTACCGAGAGATAGCGCGAGCCCTCGAGGTGTCGGAGGGAACTATCCGATGGCGAGTTCGACGGCTCAACGAGTCCGGCATTCTGCGAATCGTGGCGGTGGCCGACCCGTTCAAGCTCGGATACCAGGTGCTGGCCTTCGTGCTCATCTCAGTCGAACCGGGCGCGCACGAGCGGGTTATAGAGCAACTTACAGGGTGGCTCGAGGTTACCTATGTGAGCACCTGCACAGGCCGCTATGACATCTATATACAGGTCGTCTGCCGGGATCAGGACCACCTGTTCGAGCTCGTCTCGGCGAGGATCCCCGCAATCGGGGGGATCGTGCGCACGGAAACGTTCCCCGAGCTCAAGATGCACAAGGTCGCCTACTACTACCCGGCACGCGTCCCGCTCGCCTGAGCCTAGGTGGGACTCGCCATGGCGAACCCCACTAGATCAGGACAGCCAGAGATCCTGGAAGCCGTAATTCGAGAGGGAGAGCCCCGTCAGGCACGGGACCACCCCGCCGACGTTCTTCGCGTGACCATCGATCACAGGCGGGAAGTAGGGGATGATGTAGCCGCCCTCGGTGTAGTCGATCATCTGCATCTCGTGCGCGATCTCGGCGCGCTTCGCGGCGTCCAAGGTGGCGGTCGCCTCGTTGTAGAGCTTGATGTAGCGGGCGCCGACCCCGGGCGGGTGCGGGGAGCTCGCCGGCGAGGCGAAGTGCGTCTCGTTGAAAGGCGATATCGGCAGCGTCGCCTCGGCCACCTGGGGCAGGTAGGCCGCGTAGTACCAGTAGTCGAGAGCAAAGGGCCAGTGCAGGTAGTTGGTCCCGTAGAACTCGGTCACGTTCACCTGGTCGATGTTGACCTTGACGCCGGCGGCCGAGCACTGCTGCGCGAACACCTGGGCCAGCTCCGTCGTTCCCTGGGCGACAGGTGAGCTCTGCATCGTAAATGTCAGACCCTCGTGTCCCGCTTTTTTGAGGAGGAACTTAGCCTGCTCGATGTCCTGCACCCGTTGCGGGATCGAGTGGTCGTACTCGGGGTCGAAGGGGGAGAAGATGTCGTTGCCGAGACGGCCGTGGCCACCGAAGATCAGGTCCCTCATCTGCGGACGGTCGACGCACAGGCGCAGCGCCTGGCGCACGTTCACGTCGTTGAAGGGAGCGAGGTCGACCCGCATGGTTATCGGCGTCATGCCACCGGCCTCGGAGATGACAATCTTGGCACCTCCCGACTCCACGCTTGCAATCGAGTCGACCGAGAGGAGGTTGACGCAGTCGACCTGGCCGGACACGAGCGCGTTCACCTGGCTCGTCTCGTCGCTGTAGTCGGAGATGACGAGGGTGTCGACGTAGGGCTTCTTGATCGGCCCGGATCCGGCGTTCCAGTAGTTCTCGTTGCGCACGAAGGTGCTCTGCACTCCGGGGGTGAAGGACTTGAACTTGAACGGACCGGTGCCGACGGGGTGCTTCGGATCGAAACCCACCGGCACGATGCTCAGGTAGTAGTAGTACCCGATGATCGTCTCGATAAAAGTGGCATAGGGGTGTTTGCACGGTATCTGCACCGTGAGGGCGTCGACCGCCTTCATGTTCTTGATGTCGCAGGGCGCGAGCGAAGATGCGCCGCCGTAGTTGTTGGACACCACGCGCTGGAAGCTGTAGACGACGTCCTCGGCGGTGAGCGGCTTGCCGTTGTGAAACGTGACGCCGCGGCGCAGCTTTATCGTCCACAAAGTGGCGTCCGCGTTCGAGGTGATCGACTCGGCGAGAGTGAACTGCGGCTGGGCGTTCACGTCCCAGATCACGAGCGCGTCGTAGAGAGAGACGATTCTCGCAAAGTCGACGTTGTCGACTCCCCTCTGGCCATCGACGGTGTCCGACGCCGCCCCTCCGGTGAGCGCGACGTTGAGGGTTCCTCCCCGTCGTGGCGCTGCCGAGCTGTGCGACAGCAAGCTAGAGCCGTGCGAGAGCAAGCTGGTCGGCCTGCTCGTCGACGACGACAGGCCGCCGGTACCGCTGGCGGTCCTCCCCGCGCCAAGCACCACTGCGCCGGCGCCGGCGCCGTACTTGAGAAAGTCGCGGCGGCTGAGCCCGCTCAAACGACCGTCCTCGGCCCCGCTTCCTTGCTCACCTCGACTCATGAACTTCCCCCTGACATAGTCGGTGCTGCCCGATAACTGGAACTGAAGATGTTGTTCGTCCTTACAGATACTGCGACTTGACGGCCAGAGGGCCCTGCCATCGTGCGCTCGGGGCGGGCCATGCCGTATTGAGGTGCGGTGACATTACAGGCGTCCAACATCCCCGTCAATGCGCGCCGCGCGCGCGGCGGGCCTGGCGGCGATGATCTGTCAGTCGCCGACCGACTCAGCTCAGTCCGTTCCTGGTGCTCCCCGTCCGCTACGTGATCCTCTCGCAGCTCACTGGGAACCAACTGGTAACCTATTCCCATGAAGGCTTCCATCGACTCAGTCGGGCGTGTCGTGATTCCCAAGCCGCTGCGTGACGCCCTCGGCCTCCAGCCGGGGTCCGAGGTCGAGATCTCGCGCTACGGGGCGGGACTCCAACTGATCCCGGCAGGTCGTAGCGCGCAGGTGGTCCTCGAGGGAGGTGTCCCGGTCGTCGCCGGCGATACCAGGATCGACGACGAGATGGTCTTCGGCCTCCTCGATGCCGGGCGGCGGTGAGCAGCTCTGTCGCGCTCGATACCAGCGTCGCCGTACCGCTGCTGGTACAGACCCATGCTGCCCACGCGGCCGTGGTCCGCTGGTGGGCTGGCCGGGAGGTTGCGCTCAGCGGTCATGCCTTGGCCGAGACGTACTCGGTGCTGACTCGTCTGCCCGGTGACCTACGCATGGCGCCCGCAGACGCGGCGCGACTTCTGGAGGACCGGTTCTCCCCACCGCTCCTGCTTGGACCGGAGACGGCCGCTCGCCTACCCGACGTGCTGAGCCGGATGGAAATCGCCGGTGGTGCGGCCTACGACGCGCTGGTGGCGCTGGCCGCGGTCGAGCACAAGGCTGACCTCGCCACCCGCGACGCTCGGGCCAGGGACACCTACGAAAAGGTCGGAGCTC
>CAZAMA010000326.1:0-1246 GCA_964485645.1 uncultured Acidimicrobiaceae bacterium
TCTCCCGGCCTCGAGCACGACGACCCGGTACCCCTTCTCGGTGAGGCGTAGCGCGCTCACACTCCCGCCGTAGCCACTGCCGACGACCACGACGTCACACTCGTCGATCCCCACCCGGGTCACACTAGGCCTAAATCAAGCGAAGGACGCAGGGGAGGGCTACCTACGGTTCTGAGAGTGCGTGCTCCTGCAAGGGTTTCCGGGTTTCCGAGGGTGTGGCAAAGATGACGGCTACGATCGCTGGGCGGTTTCGGGTGAAGACCCACAGGGCTTCAGGCTGACGGGCCGCTCCCGGCCCGGTGGCGATCGAGATCTGAAGAGTCCTGTTCGAATATCTCCATGGACAGGGTCTCGAGGTCTGCGAGCAGCTCGCGTAGACGTCTCGCGTTCTCGAACCACTCCTTGTAACGCTGCCACTGCTCGTCGGTGAGATTGCGCGTGACGGTCTTGTTGTTGATCTTGCGGGTCCACTGGACGTAGGGCCTGTGCAAACGCGGCGGGTCTGCGTGGCAACCGCAGTTCTTCTTGCCGCACGTCGTGCGCACCAGCACGGTGCCTGGCAGCGCGAAGCCAGCCTGGCCGAGCTCAGCGGTGATACGAGCCTGTCTCGACCGGTGACGCTTACCGATCGGGTCCTTGTCGCTCAGGGTCATCGACATCCATCCACCCTATCCGCACTCCATCCCAGTATGATACTGGGATGGACGCAAGGGGCGCACGCTGACCGACGGCAAGCGGAGGCGGCAGCGCAAGCTCGCAGCGGAGAAGGTCGCGATCGCCCGGCGGCTCACCGACGCTGTGGCGATCAACCCGGGCGGTCCGGTGCCCGGACGGGCGAACATCGCCTACAACGCGCTCTGTGGAGGCAGGACCCTCGATGACAGGGCCGAGCGCCACAACGAGCAACGACGTCGGCTGCTCACCATGGAGTTCCACACCTTCGTGGCTGCCTTCATCGACATCCCCGCCCAGATCGTCAAGACGGGACGGCGCGTTCGGTGGCGAATCTTGGCCTACGACCCGTGGCTGGGGCCGCTCTTCCGCCTCGTCGACGCGCTCTGAGAAACCTCGGCCGCTCCATCGATCACCGACCCACCGGGCCGGTGATCCACCGACCCCGAAGAACGACCAAGTCGCGTTGGCTACGACGGCCTCCACCCGGTAAGTCGCAGCGCCTCGTCGACGAAGGCCGAGAGGCTGAGCGTCGTCTGGCCGAGCACGCCGGCGAGGATCTCGGCCTCGGCCT
>CAZAMA010000326.1:1346-3099 GCA_964485645.1 uncultured Acidimicrobiaceae bacterium
GTCGGGTGGTGTCGGGATGAGGACGAAGTGGCCCATGCGCATCGCCGCCCGTCCGATTGCCCCGTCGCCCGGCGGCAGGTCGCAGACGACCAGGTCGTCAGACGGGACGAGCGCTCCGACCACCTCCGCGAGCCTGTCGTAGCCAGGCCGGACCGCTGCGTGCGACCTCGATGCCGAGCTGGTCGGAGAGCCGGGCGACCTGCGGCCCGCCGGCAGCTGCGTCGAGACGGCCGGCTCCCGTGCCGCCGAAAGGGCGCACCCCCTGGACGACCGCGAGCTCCCGGTCGAGCAGGACGGCCGCGAGGAGACCCTGGCCGCCGTCGGAGCGGTCGAGGTAGCCGAGGTCTCGAGCGAGGTTGCCCTGGGGGTCGAGGTCGATCGCGAGCACCGACCACCCGGACTTGACGGCGAGACCAGTCAGGTTCGCGACGAGGCTCGTCTTGCCGACACCACCCTTGCCGTTCGTGACGAGGAGCACGTTGTCGAGCATGCTGGCCTCGGAGTCGTGCTCGAGCCCACAGCAGGTGCTGAACCACGTGCGAGTGCGGGGAAGCTCGGCCCCCAGGACGGCGGACGTTCTCGGTGGTCATCCAAGCAGATCCCATCCCGACGGGCCGGCCGCGTGCTAACTCCTTCGATCGTCGATCTGCCGGACCAGGTCGCGTTAGTAGCGATCAGAACCGCAATCTTCGAACGAAGCTCGTAGTCGTGCGGCACCCATACCCCGAGACGCCTGGTGCCGCAGGGTGTGGGTGCAGCGTCGTCGTGGACCTGCAGGTGTCGCGGCTACTGGCCGTTGAGAGCAGCCTGGAGCGCGCTCGCCTGCGCGTCCGTGACCGCACTCGGGCCGCCGAGGACCTCGATACCGGTGCTTTGACCATCACCAAGACCGGATGCCGTCGAGCCGGCGGATACGAGCGCGCTTGTGAGCGACGACGGCAGCGCGACGCCTGGCCCGGCGGTGAGCAGCGATGCCTCCTCCCCGCCCCCCGGCTGCGCTGCTGCAGAAAGCGCGTCGCTCCAACCGCTCGGCGTGCCTTGAGCGACGAGCAGGGTCTTGTTTGGCCACTCAAAGAGGGTGCCCTCGAGAAGCGCTATGTCCGCGGAGGTGTGCGTCGTCCCACCACAAGCGTAAGCAGGCGTCGCTCGAAGCGTGGTGAGCTCGGCCGGCGTGACGGCGTCGGGGCCGCCGGCGACGTAGAGCTTGCTCACGCCGCCCACTTGCAGCGCGTGCAGCGTCGCCGAGTCGATCGCCCCCGAGGCGCTCGGCGGTGTGACGACCAGTCCGGTGCCCCCCGCGTCGTGTAGCCGGTGTAGGTCTTGTCGTAGGGCGGGTCGAGGTAGACGAAGTCGCCGCTCGCCGGGACGACGGTGGAGAAGTCCCCGTGTGCAAGGGTGACACCTTGGAGAGCGGCCGAGGCCTGGCGCTGGTTGTCGACCCGGCCGCCCGCAACGCGAAGAAGAGCGCTCCCCCACCGACGAAGGGCTCGACGTAGCGGCTGAACGCCGGCGGGACGCGCTCGAGAAGGAGCGGGAGGATGGAGCGCTTCCCGCCGACCCATTTCACGAACGGGCGGGCCGGTGCGAGTGCGGTTGCGGTCACACACCTCTGTGCAGGTGCCCGCGAATCGGGTCGCTAGTGCCGCGGAGGGCTCACGCGACCTGGCTGATGGTCGGCGTACCGGCGAGGGTGGCGACGTCGACGACGGCCATCTGGTCCTCGATCGGGTTGCCGCCGCAGCCGAGCAGCTCC
>CAZAMA010000327.1:0-3073 GCA_964485645.1 uncultured Acidimicrobiaceae bacterium
GGTGGAGGGGTAGATCAGCACGGTCTCCTCGATGCCGCCGCTCCGGCGCCGTTCTCCCGCAGGGCGTCGCGCCTGATGCACTCCTCGACCGAGACTCCGGTGAGGTCGATCACGGCGAAGTCGACCCCGAGCGGCCCGAGCCTCTTGCGGTAAAGGCGCGGGAGGCGTGGGCTGAGATGGGTGTTGTCGAGCACGATGTCGAAGCCGGCACGGCACGCATCTCTTGCCGAGCTCAGCATCGCCGCGACGGCGACGTCTTCTTTCTCCGAGGTCCAGTGCTCGCTGGCCATCATCGTCCTGTAGTCGTCCAAGCTGAACCGCAGCACCCCGAGGCCCCGTGCCTGCGTCGTCTTGCCAGACGCCGGCAGCCCTGTCATCACATGCACGGTTGTCATGCGTCGTCGTCCTCCTTGAAGCTCTTCGACGCACCCGGGTACAAAGACCGCCAGATGATCGGCGCCGGGTCCTTCCCGTCCGCCAGTGCAAACACCGCCGCCCGCAGCGTCTTGTCGTTCGTCGCGGCACTGAGTGCCCGTGCCATCGCGCCTCGGTCGTCCCCGCGCAGGGACTCTCCTAGGCTCCTAGCGTAAAGATCGCTTCGGGCGAACTTGTCGTTCAGACGTACCACGACAGCCCGCACGTACGCGTCGAACTCGTCGGGCACGCCCTCGATCATCGACGCGATGGCCCCGCCCGCCGCCTCGCCCTGTCCGGCCAGTGCGGACATCTCGTCCACCTCGGAGACAGAGCACCGGAGAGCCCGTGCGACCTGCTCCCCCGACAGCCCGGGACGAAGAGACGCGAGGCCGTCGAATGCCACGGCCCGCCAGATATCCCGCTCGGTCACGCCCGTGAGCAGCCGGTGCAGGCGCAGGTATTCGCCGAACTTGAGCTTCGCCCGGACTCCCGAGGCGAATGCCACGACGTAGCCCTCTGCCTCGGTGCCGTTATGTCCTTGGCCGTCGAGCCCGGTGCTGAGTCCGGCCATCGCCGCGATCTCCTCGAGTCCCTGCCCGCTCACCCACGCTCTGACAACGGTCCCGATGCCGCCCCAATGGTGGATCACGTCGTCCAGGGGGACCTCCCTGCCGTCGCCGTGAAAGGCCGCGAGCAGCACAAGGTCTTCGCTGCTCCCGTAGTCGACGACGATCCGGTTCTCCGGATAGACGATCTCGCAGCAGTAGGTGAGACCCGCGTCGAGCCGCGTGAGCGCCGAGCGACGGACATCGAGCCACCGCTGTGCCCACTGTGCCTGGTCCGAGACGAAGGACCCCTTGCTCGCCACCAGCCAGCGCCCGCCGTAGTTGAACACGATCCCGAGCGATCCGTCGACCTTGTCGTAGATCCTGAACGGCTCGCTCGGCAGGACAGGTGCGTGCGGCATCCGGCCGTGCTCGGCGTAGTTGAAGAACTTCGGGAGCGGCCTCGCGACGATGCGGTCCGTCCCGTCCTCGACGACGAGTCCCCGGCATGTCGTCGTAACCCGGTTCCAGCGCGAGTCGTACTGGCACTCGCGCGAGTATGTGAGGATCGACAGCGCCAGGTCCGGGTGCCGCCTGACGATCACGTACCCCGCCTCGATCTCTGCGGCCAACTCCTCCGCGTCGAACAGGTCACTGGTGGTCGTCACGGTGACGTCCCGCCTCCCTCGGCCAGGTCGGCCAGGGCCTCTTCCAACTCGTGCTGCAAGGCCTCGATCTCCGCCTCGTTCGCCGCTCGCATCTCCGCGACGAGAGGGTCGCTTGTCGGTCGTGTCACGTACCGGTCCTTGTACGCGAGAGCCGTCTCGATCTCCAGGTTGATCTGGGCTATCGGGCGACGGTGCTTCATGACGGTATCGCCTTCCCGCATCGCTCACGCTTTGTCGTGCTCATGTCCGCATCCTTGACTCTTTCCGATGTCCCGTACTCCCCCGCCACTCTGGATTTTCAACCACACGAGGTCCGGGCTCGCCGACAGGTGCAACATGAGGGTTGCTAACCGTTGACACACCCCGATCCATACTGAGCAGCGATGAACTTGGCCGAGTGTGCTAAAGCCCAACGTATCCACCCCCAGACCGCCTACCGATGGCACCATCGGGATGGAGGCGTCGATGCTTCGGCGTGGGTTGGGCTTGACCCGATTTGACGGACATCCACCATCAGGGGCGAAGCCCCGGAAAGGATGTCCATCATGGAGAAGAACACGGGGAAGCAGCACCGTCCTCGCCGGTCGTTCTCGAAGGAGTTCAAGGCAGAGGTCGTCGAGCTCGTCCGCCAACCCGGTAACACCGCCGGGAGGGTGGCTCGCGACCTCGAGCTCACCGAGACGGCCGTGCGGGAATGGGTGCGCCAGGCAGACGTCGACTCAGGTCGGCGCGACGGGCTGAGCTCAGCCGAGCGGGAGGAGCTCGCCCGGCTGCGCAAGGAGAACAGGGTGCTTCGCGAGGAGCGGGACATCTTGAAGCGGGCGACAGTTTTCTTCGCAAGGGAAACCCGATGAGCGTGTACCCGTTCGTCGAGGCGGAGAATGCTGGGCAGGACGGCAACGTCGCTTTGGCGTGCCGGCTGCTCGAGGTTTCCCGGTCCGCCTACTACGAGTGGTCCGAGCACGTGCCCTCCCGCCGCAAGCTCTCAGACGAGGAGCTCGGCGAGAAGATCGAAGCCGCCTACAAGACCTCGAGGTGCAGCTACGGCTCGCCGCGGATCGCGAAGGCGCTCCGGCGAGACGGCATCTGCGTCGGGAAGAAGCGCGTGGCGCGAATGATGGCCGAGCGCGGGCTCGCCGGGCGGTGCAAGCGACGCTGGAAGAAGACCACGATCGCCGATCCCGAAGCCACGAAGGCCGCCGATCTAATCAAGCGAGTCTTCGGCCCGGGCACCGTCGAGCTCGACCGTGTCTATGTCGGCGACATCACGTACCTGTGGACCTGGGAGGGCTGGATGTACCTCGCAAGCGTGATCGACCTCGGGTCGAGACGAGTCGTCGGCTGGTCGATGGCGGACCACATGGAGGCCTCGCTCGTCTGCGACGCCCTAGAGATGGCGATCGACGCCCGTCGGCCCGAGCCCGGCTTCATATTCCACTCCGA
>CAZAMA010000328.1:0-3052 GCA_964485645.1 uncultured Acidimicrobiaceae bacterium
CCTAGCGTCGGGTGCTCCGCTGTTGCTTGGTGCTGGCTCTCGGGTGCTTGCCCTTCCTGGGTGGAAGGATGCGTTTGATGGTCATGGGATTACTTGTCGTTGATCTTGTGAAGCAGCTGATCCAGAGTGTCAACGCCCTGTCGCCTCTTTACTTCAGTGAGCGTGTCGTCGTTCCGGAAGTTCCTCAGCTCCGGATAGGCCTCCTTCAGCGTGCTCATCTTGGTGGCGCCGTTCTTCTCCCTGATCTGGCCGTCCTGATTCCGATGACGTCCCGCAGGGTGGTGTAGTTCAGCGTCGCCGTGATCCCCGGCGCGGTGACCAGTCTGTCAGGCGGAGATCGCCTGCGTCGGTTCGATGGGGACGAGCTCGGGCTCGGGTTGGTTGACCTTGGCCATGGACTCCTCGGAGAGGTAGCGCCGCTCGGCGACGGCCCACTCGTCGTGGAACTCGACGACGACCGCGGTGATGAGGCGGAGGACGGCGGCGTCGTTCGGGAAGATGCCGACCACGTTGGTGCGGCGCTTGATCTCGCCGTTGAGCCGCTCGAGGGGGTTGGTCGACCAGATCTTGCGCCAGTGGGCCTGGGGGAACGCCGTGAAGGCGAGCACGTCCTCGGCGGCGTCGGCCACCAGGTCGGCAACGTCGGGGAACTGGACGGCGAGCATGGAGCGCACCTCCTCCAGCTGGGAGTGCACGTGGTCGGTGTCGGGCTGGGCGAAGATCGTCCGGATGGCGGCGGCCACCATTTCGGCACTGGCCCTCGGCACCTTGGCCAGCACATTGCGCATGAAGTGCACCCGGCAGCGCTGCCAGGAGGCCCCGATGAACACCGCGGCGATGGCTTCCTTCAACCCCAGGTGGTGGTCGGAGATGACGAGCTGGACGCCACCGAGCCCACGGGCCCGCAGCCCCCGCAGGAACGCCGTCCAGAAGGCCCCGTCCTCGGAGTCGCCGACCTCGATGCCGAGTACCTCCCGGTCGCCGGAGATCGTGACTCCGGTCGCCACCACAACAGCCCGGGACACGACCCGGCCACGCACCCGGCCCTTCACGTAGGTGGCGTCGCAGAACACGTAGACGAACTCGGTGTGGTCGAGCCGCCTCGTCCGGAAGGCCTCCAGGTCCTGGTCGAGGGCGGCACAGATGCGACTGACCTCGGACTTGGAGATCCCACTGGCTGCCCCGAGGGCCTTGACCAGGTCGTCCACCTTCCTCGTCGAGACCCCGTGCACGTAGGCCTCCATGACCACGGCGTAGAGGGCCCGGTCGATGCGCCGGCGGCGCTCGAGCAGGCTCGGGAAGAAGCTGCCCTCCCGGAGCTTCGGGATGGCGAGCTCCACGTCGCCCGCAGGCGTGGTGAGCAGGCGGGGACGGTGCCCGTTGCGCTGGGCGGTGCGGTCCTCGCTCCGCTCGTAGCGGGCGGCGCCGATCGTGGCCGTGGCCTCGGCTTCGATCAGCTGCTGGAGGATCCATTCCAGGCTCGTGCGGATCCGCTCGGTGAACTCCCCGGCCTTGAGCGCGGCGAGCAGTTCGGACAGGTCAGACTCAGTGAGGGTCACTGGCGAGGTCTCCTTCGTGTGTTCTTGCTGGAACACGTCGAGGATCACGTCAGTGGCCCGTCCTAGTGGTGGACCCTCACCGATCTACACCACGCCGTGGGACGTCCCCCTGATTCCTCTGCCGTCCGTCCAGTCCCTTGGCCATGTCCGCAACTCCTCGTCGTCGAAGAAGCTCGTCCTCCTCGCCCTCTCAGTATGCCGCCCGGGTGTGTCATCCCAATTGGACGGGCAAATAGGGCCTGGCGCGACTGGCATTTTGGCGTTTCGGAATTGTGCTAGAAATGCCATCCCAGCTGACCGAGTGCTCGCGATAGTTGCCTGCCCCGCAGCAATTCAGGGTTAGTTGGTGGCTGCTACTGCGAACCCACTTGTCGTGACGTTCACTGTGGCCAAACTTGTTGCATTGAGGTACTTGTCTCGTAGCTCGGGGCCTGTGAACTGTTCGTTGATCGTCCACCCCGTCGTCGTCATAAAGGCCGCTGCGTCGCTTGGCGTTAGGCGGAAACGGAACTCCTCTCCACCTGCAGCCATGACCTTTCTTCCGACCCGCCCCCGTTGACTGCCCTGCGCCTCGAAGCCCACGCCGAAGTTGACGGCCAATCTCCCAGTGGGACACAACGCTGACAGCAGTCCGAACATGTCCACTACCTGCTGTTCGGTCAGGTACATCGTGAGGCCCTCGGCCGTGATGGCCGTCGGTTCATCGGGTTGGAACCCGGCGGCCATCAACGATTCGCCAAGGGAAGCATCTGTCACGTCCACAGGCACGTAGACCGGGCCGCCTTCTGGGGAGCGAGCCCGCTTGACCGCCTGGGTTGCGGGCAGGTCGACCTCGTAGAAGGTGACTCCAGGCCGAGCGAACCTCCAGGCCCGACTGTCGTAGCCAGCGCCCAGAATGACAACTTGCCGCAGACCCTCGTCCAAGGCCTCGGTGATGAACTGATCGTAGAAGCAGGTTCGGGCACCGAGATAGGCAAACGAACGATTCCGGCCAAGTCGACCGAGTCCGGGCAGTCGGAGCATGGAGGCAACCTTCGTCCAGCCGGGATCGAGCATCTGTTGTGCGAAAGGGTCGTCTATGACTCCCATCCAGTTCAGGTGGGTCCTTGCCAGGACAACGAGCGTGGCCGAGCGAGAAGTTGAATGAGCCGCCATTGTCGGGAATGGTAGCCAGCAGTGCCAACGAGCGAACTCGCCTTCGGGATCGGACTTGCCCCACAACAATGGGTCAGTGAGCCACGGTCACGGCAGCAATCAAACCATGGCCCTCACGAACGAGTCTCTGTTCTCCTCCCACCAGCGGAGTCTTCGGTCGTAGCGTTCCATGCCGCCCATCTCGCTGAGCATGCGGATGAAGTTCGGATCACCGGCATCAACTCGGCGCTGAACAAACGCACCACCGCCTCGCATCGGGCGGTCCAGGTGATGGACCAGTTCACTTCGCCCATTGGCATCCAGTCCGTAGGTGTCCGCCACCAGCCGCAGTCTGCCCG
>CAZAMA010000329.1:0-3051 GCA_964485645.1 uncultured Acidimicrobiaceae bacterium
GTTGCGGATTGCCGTGGTATCGATCGTCTCCTCGAGCAGCAAGCCGATACGGGAATAGTCGTCAGCAATTCCCACGACGAGGGTCCCGCCACCGGCGAGATTGCAAAAGGCAAGCGCGTCCTTCGCGAGATTCACCCGAACGGAGTTAGCGGCAAGGTTTCCGAGCGTCTCCTTGAAGTCCCACTCGTCGCCCTCACCGTGAACCGCGGCCAAGTGTTCGAACGCCTCACGCGAGACATACCGACGTCCCGCATCCGCAATCGGCTGCGATCCACTCGATGTCATCGCGAGCCGCCTACGGCTGTGGACCGGCGAGGCGTTGCTCGCTCGCCCAGCTGATGAGCGAGAGTCCGAACAGCCTCGCCGAAGATCATCCCTCGCTCGCAAGCGATCGGGCGACCGTCCGGATCGCCAGCACATACGGAGAGTCCTCCGCCTGGGTCTCTGGGTCGAGGTTGCTGAACGGGATCAGCGACTCGTGGTCGCGGTCTTGCCCGGCCATCCAGGCGACCCATGCGTTGTGGACATCGGCGCGCGAGACCTCCTCGCCCTTCGCAAGGAGCAGCACCGCATAGGCCCTGAACAGGGAAAGTGTGTCACCGCTCGGTAGGGCATCCGACGGGATGGCACGCCGTATCGCCTCTGCCAGCTCGTCGAGATACATCACTGGACCACCACCACCCGAACAGCGAGGATGATGTAGAGCAACACGAACACGAAGGGCACCACCTGCTCGACCACGGTCGCCTCTCGATGCTTGACCCGGAGTCGGAAGCCCACCGTGCGACTCTTCCCGTTTCGCGGTGTGCCAGCATCGCGCTCCTCGGGGTGTAGCTCCGTCCACTCATCCGTGAACGGACTGGCCGGGAGCCGCTTCTCCAGACGGTTGATGACGTCCCACTTCGCCCGGCTCAGGCGGCGGTAGTAGCGCAGGAGCGCCCACCACACGATCGCCAAGACAACCCCAGCGGCAGCGGTCACGCACAGCCCGAAAGCATCGAAGGACGGGATGTTCCCATGCGGCGGGGGCTTCCGAGCGGCGCTCACGATTCCAACGATCGCAGCGAGCGCGGTGTTCAAGGTAACGAAGAAGCTATTGGCTCCCGCGCGGCGAGCCGATACGCGATCGGCCATCTCCACTGCCGTCTTGTACAGCTCGAGGAAGGTGCCCATGTCGTCCGCCATCGGCACTTACATCCCTCCGGTCGTCATGCGTCGGAGGTTCTCTTGGGTCCAGGGGTAAAGCGTCTCCCAGAAGCACCCCCGAGGTTTGCGGACGCGCCCCTCCTTCCTCCCTTTCAGGAGGTAGACAGGCTTCCCCTCCTCTCGGGCAAGGGCGATCTCGTGGGACACGCCGACTGACTGGTGGGTGTGGAGACCGCAGATGACGATGACGACATCAGAGCGTCGGATGCGTTCCCGCGCCTCGCGCTTCCAGGTCTTCGACTCTTCCTTGATGGACCAGTCGGCGATGGCGAACGGCGCATCCGTCCGTTTCCCCTGACCCGACAGCATCGTTCGCAGGTCGCTGTCATGGTCGTAGTCGAAGCTGATGAAGACCCGCGTCTTCTTGGGCATCGCCACGGTGGATCGGCGCACCGACGAGTAACAGCGCTTAGCGGGCACCGGCGATAAGGGCCTTGAGGTTCTTCCAGGTCCACTTGTACATCTTGTCCGTGCTCAGCGCGGCGGTCGGCTTCTCGTTCTCGCCGTCCGAGTACCCGGCAAGCAGGAAATATGGGGTTCCAACCTCGCAGGCGAGCTTGATCTCGACATTCACCCCGGTCGCCGTGTCCGTGTGCTTGCCGCAGATGACGATGACCTGGTCAGCCCGCTTGATCCTGCCCTTGGCCTTGTCTTTCCAGTCGTTCGATGGGTCCTTGATCGACCAGTCCTCGATGAAGAACGGCGAGTCGTCGTTCTTCGCCTGCCCCACGAGGAACTCCTTGAGAGTGGCGTCGTGGTCGTAGTCGAAGCTGATGAACACCGGAATCTTGCTTGTAGCCATCTGTGGTCTCGCACCTCTGTCTGCCTGACGGCGGGTATGCCGGTCGCCGGGAGTCCTCCACGATCATCACAGCCCGAAGCTGAAGCCGCTGTTCAACGAGGATACGAGACGGTGTGACAGCCATGGTTGGGGCGCGTTCGCGCGTGTCCACTCACTCACGACGGCCATACTAACGAACGCATGTTCGCTACTTCCGGACTGGGCGGGTGCTGGGCATGTGAGCATGTGAGGCCAGGCACGAGCCCGAGGAAGGCACCGCGCCTGTCCAACGACTCCCCTTGGCCGCCTTCGCCCCCCCCGTGCCAAATGAGCGGCGCTCTCGGCAATGCCGATGGCGTTCCGGCGGCAACTTCGAGCACGCCCCGTGAGGACGGCTTCGCTGGGCGGGGGCTGGCAGCTCCAAGCAGGTGCAGGGACGGTCGTTCATTTGATGATGGCCTCCACCGGCCTGCCCTGCTCGGCGGTCCGGGCCGGCGTCACAGCGACGATCTACCCTGGTAGTAGGCGCGGGGCAGCCCGGGTCCAGGATCGGCGCATCGGCGCCCGCAGCAAGGAGACCGCTTGATGACGACGAGCCCGACCACCGCCAGCAGACCTTCCCGGTTCGCCTGAGCGGGGTCGGCGCCCGGTGGACGTCTTCCAGCTGCGCGACTCGGTCATCGACGACTACCAGGGCTTCATCCAGGGCTTTCTCCATATCCGTGACAAACGGATCCGTGATGTCGTCGAGCAGACGCTCGCCGACGGGCTGCTGTGGCCCGAGCCATGGCTGAGCCTCAATCCCAAGTTCACGGTTAGCGGCACCGTCGAGGGGCTCGTGACCTCGGGCCTGCTCCACCCCGAGTGCGGCCGGGTGTTCCGCCTCGGCAAGGAGGCCGACCCGAGTGGGACGGGCTCAGCGCTGTCGCTCTACCGCCACCAGGTCGAGGCGATCGAAGCAGCTCGGGCGGGTGACAACTACGTCCTCACCACCGGGACCGGGTCGGGTAAGAGCCTGAGCTACATCGTCCCGATCGTCGACCGGGTCCTGCGGGAGGGCTCGG
>CAZAMA010000330.1:0-3028 GCA_964485645.1 uncultured Acidimicrobiaceae bacterium
CGTATGTCACCCACACTCGGTCACAGCCGTTCACATCGATGTTCTCGACCCGTGGGCCAGTTCCACTCGTCACTGCACGATGGCCGCAGCGTACAGGGCGGCAGGGCTTTCGTAGTTGAGGCTGCGCCGGCGCAGCTTCCGTCTCGAGGATCGCGATACAGCGTCACCCGAGCCGAGCCCAACTCGGGTCGCGGCCATAGCCCCGTAACCCCTCGGTCCACGGATCGCCCGGGCCGACCAGTCGTAGGACAACTTGCTGTCCTCGGGCCACGGTGAGCGGATCGTCTGGGCGGTGGTCGCCCCCGGTAGCGCGAGCCAAGTCCCAGGCGTGCACGTGCCACTCACCGATCGCAACACCTGTCTGTTGGCCAATGGTCAGGACCCCGAGGCCCTCCCAGGTGCCAACGCCGATGTCCCACTCGGCCTCCTCCAGGCGACGGAGAAGGGCGCGAGCCAACTCGACGAATCGTCGGAGCCGTTGAATACCCTCGCGCTCGGGGAGGAGGGCTAGATCGTTGGCGTTCATCGCGGCCAAGTGCCTGCCTCGGGGCAGGTCGATCGAGGGCGCGCCCGCCAGCGCAGAATCGAGGAGCCGGCCGTAGTAGCGGGCGACTGCCAGCAAATGGCCGACCAAGTCGGTCACGTACCACTCGCCGCAGGGAGTGGGTGCTTGCCAATCGGTGATGTAGCTGGCGGCGTTGTCGATCGCCGCGATCCCCGCGCCGTAAGCGACCAACACAGCCCGACGAGATGGAACCTCGTTCGAAGGCATCATGCAGGTCCCAGCCACTGTCGACGCCAGTCCGGTGCCATGCGCCAGCACTCCTGCAACCATCTCATAGCGACATCATGCCGAGGTTCTTGCCAACATGGGCGCACGATCGAGCTACGCCCTGAGACGGTCGGCCGGTACTACTCCATCGACGATCCGGGCCATGATGTCGCGGAGTTCGGCGGTCCCCAGAGGCACCCACGCAGTTCCTCAGAGTTTGGCGACTTTGACAACTGTCAGGAGTTCGCCAACCTCAGCCAAACTCGTGACCGCGGCGGCTGAGCACCAAGGGTCACCGGCGAACCGGCGTCCCCATCCCCCGCTGCTCGCCGGTGCCCGGCCGCGCCCCAACTCCAGTCCCAACAATTGGGTCCTCGGCTGTCGCCGCCGGTCGCATGATGACCCCAGAGCCAATCGAGACCAGGCTCCTGACCAGCCACAACGGGATTCCTCGCCACAGTCCGGCACGGCCGCTGACGGCCCTTCACGCCCTTGTAATCGTCAGGTCGTGGGTTCGAGTCCCACCACCGGCTCTCGTATATGCCCAGTTCAGAGGCTTTTTTCTTTCGGCTACGCTGCACTGCCGCCGCCGTCATCCCAACAATTGTGTCCCGGAGCGTCGCTCGTGGTGTTGTGACGTCCCGGTACATGCTTGAGACTGTGGCTCCGATACGTGGGTGACAGTTTCGGGGCGCGGTTCCGGTAGCTGGGCGACAGTGGCTCCGGTGCCCGCCAGAGCCGATCGGGCGGTCAGCGCCCGGTGGCACGTCGACCGGCGCGCCCGCCGGCACAAGGCAGCCAACGACTGCCGGCGCGACTCCGTGCAGGATCGCCTGGCTGGTGTGATCGCCCGACCCGACGGCACCCCGGCAGAGAGGGCCGACGGTCCGGTTCAAGGGTCGCCGCCACGGTCGGCGCCAGGACCGCCGGTGAGCGAAGGCGAGGAGACCCGAGCAGATCTCCAACCGGCTCAGGGTCGACGTCCCCGACGGTGAGACCGAGCGCATCTCCGCCGAGCCGATCTAACAGTCGCTGCTCATCGAGGGACGAGGAGCGCGCCAGCGGGAGCTGGTTGCCTGTCTGCGCACCGGGCAAGCGCTTGGGGATCCACCGTGCCTCGTCCTCGGCGACGGTGGCGCCGCCAGGGAGACGATCAGTTCGTGATCGCCGTTGGCGACGTCAGGTGGTCCCGCGATGGCCAACAAACACGGCGCTCAGCACGGGTCTGCACGGCCGGGCGAGACAAGCAGTTCGTCACCCCCGAGGTGACGAACTGCCAACAGCCCACCGAGATCGAGGACCGAGCCGCCGGCCACTGGAACTCCCCGTCCCCCTGCCAAGAGTCTGACGACCGGTGGGTCGTGACTCGGAGAAGATCCAGACTCCAAGGACCGCCATCAGAGCAGGTGTCCATCATCTGTCCCTCCTGCCGCGACTCCGCCATCGTCGCTCGCTGGGAGCGGCTTGCGCGTGCGTCTCCGAGGGAAATTCGCACCCCGGCCGTATTCAACGCTCGGTCCCCGGGTTGCCTCTGAAGTCCGGACGATGATGGACCGCTGTTGGAGGTCGGCGAGGATGTCTCGGGCGCGCCAGAGGTCGATATCGAAGAGGTTTTGGAGCGTCCGGTTCGTGATCTTGCCGTACTCGTTGATGTGGGCGATCACCTTGCGGTCGACTTCGCCGGTCGTTCGGCGGTGGTAACGCACCGCTGCACCGAGTGCCCTCAGCGCGTCGCTGCGGAGCCGGTACTGCTTCGCCTTGGACCGCTGTGATTCGCGGGTCGGCTCCAAGATGCCGGGAACGTCTTGCGCCAGGCGGCGGAGGACGAGTTCGGCCTCGCCCTCGCCTTTCTGGAGAATCCCGGTCATGGCCGAGGCTCTGACGCTCCGCCGTTGGCACAGCGTGAACAGGACCAGCATGGCGTCGGTGTCGTCGCGCTCCTCAGGGGGGAGCTGGGCGACGAAGCGGGCCACGGAGGTTCGCGGTGCCCCTCCGGCCAGCACGACCCGCACGTAGTCGACCCCCTCCTCGATGACCGGCGGATCCTGTCCCGCCCGGATCATTTCCCTGAACATGCGGTCGACGCCTCGGCCGGTCTCCTCTGCCAAACGAAGCAACCGTGCCGCCCGGGCCAGCACCGGGTTCCGGGGAGTCGAAGCATGCGTCAGGATGTTGTCGCGGGTGACGCTGCCCACCAGCGGGCCGGGCGAGATCACCACGAATGCCGAAGGCGAGTGCTCCAGGTTCACCGGCTGC
>CAZAMA010000331.1:0-1446 GCA_964485645.1 uncultured Acidimicrobiaceae bacterium
AATCGGGAAGGTGCCGAGCATGTACTCCGCTTCGTCGCGTCCGATGCCGTATAGGTGGAAGAAGCACGCAGCCACCTCGGCGCGGAGGAACGCGCGCGCTCGTCGTCCCAGGCGAACGGCGGACCGTCATAACCGAGGTCAGCACCGAACCCCGCAAGATCCCACGCGGTGTAGGTCAACTCAAGAACGCGGGGCGAGAGCCCGTCGCCAACGGTCCGATCAGGGCACCACAGCGCGAGCTCGTCGTATGCGGGGGGTTGGCACGATCCACGTTTTCTGTTTCCGACTGCTACAACATCGTGTCCCTCGCTATGAGACCTACGACGTGCTCGACGACAACCAGCTCACCGCGTTCTTGTCGCGGGTCGGCCGGGTCTCGGCCTCGGCAGGCACGAAGCGCGTGTCTGCTCGACATAGCGTGTCAGTCCCGCTGCCTCCCAAATGGAGCTGTCAACGCGACCGCGCTCCGGAGAGGAGCCCCATGCTCGTTCGTGACGCCGCGAGCGATGCGCACAACGAGCTCGCTGTCGAGACTGGTTGGCACGATGACGACGACTACGGACGCCGCATCGATGCCCTTCTTGCGGCTACGGCCGTCGAGAATCTGCGGTTGGCGAGACGGGAACGGTGGGAGGCGGGCTACGCGACTCGGGACGCGGCGTCATGACTGGTCGCGCCAATGAACCAGCACACCCGCTGCTCACCATTGGAGAGCTCGCCGAAATCGTCGGCGTGAACCCCTCGACGTTGTATCGAGCCATCACCCGAGGGGACTTCCCGGTTCCCATCGTCAGGTTCGGGGATCGCATCCGAGTGCCGAGAGCTGCCGTCGAGGCGTTGATCTACGGGGATGACCGTGGTGACGCGTCGTCCGATTCTTCCGATCGATCCGAGGGCTACAGCTCCTCCTGTGCTACGCGGAGGCGGCTGGCATCGTGCTCGGCCGGTCGGAAGTCTCGGACCCCTGGGGCTCGCCCCTGAGGACGCTCGCAACATACGTCGCGGCCCGGCGGTCCTCCTCCTCGATTGCGTCGGTGTAGTGGCGAGCCATGTGCACCGTCGCCCATCCGAGCCGCGCCTGCTTCTGCTTCTCGGAGACGATCGGGTCTAGAAGAGTGGCGTGAAAGTGTCTCAAGGAATGCACGTGCAGATCGCTCGGCAGGCCCGCACGCTGCCGGATAACGCTGAAGCCGTGGCTCACGGTGTCGGGATACAGCGGAGTGGACCCGCCAGGCTCGACGCTGAAGACGAACGACTGCTCGACCATCTCTCGGTCGCACAACCGCGCCAGCTCATCCTGTGCCTGGCGGAGCTCACCGAGCATCGCAAGGCTGTCGTCGTCCAGCGCGACCGTTCGGATGCTCGCTCTCGTCTTCGGACCGCGAACGATTGCGCCGCCCTTGGCGGCCACGACCGCCTCGTCGAATCGCACAAGACCGCCGGAGA
>CAZAMA010000331.1:1546-3022 GCA_964485645.1 uncultured Acidimicrobiaceae bacterium
GCGCCGCCCTTGGCGGCCACGACCGCCTCGTCGAATCGCACAAGACCGCCGGAGACCGAACGGCGTCGCCCTTTTCGTGCAAGCTCCATGGCGGGAGCTCGGATTCAGCGACTGGGTTGGGCAGCATGCCTCCGCTCCATTTACGCGCCAGGCGGCAGGCTCGGTTCATCATCGCTCGGCCTTGACGGACACTCGACTGTCCCTGACCGCTCCGCTTCATCTCGCGGTACCAGCGCTCGAGGTCGTACGACGAGAGCGACGCAATACGGCGTCGTCCGATGTCATCGCGGATGTGGACGTCCCAGAGGCTCTGGTAGCGCTTCGTCGTGTACGGGCTGAGGTCCTCCCAGCCGTTCGCTTGCCAGGCTGCCAGTGCGTCATTGATCGTGGACGTGGGTCCCCAGACCCGCTGGCTCTCCTCAGGCACGAGGGCAGGCGTCGCCTCCTGCTGAGTCACCAGTCGGGCAAGCTCGCGCTCGGCCGCGCGCTTGGTTCCGTGGAACGTGACACTGCGGTGACGGATGCGACCCTTGGCGTCAGGCCCACGAACGCGCGCAATTCCCACGCACCTGATCCGCGATCCGGTCGCTGTCTGATGCTGCCAGCCACGATGCCGCCGTTTGCCCCGGTCCCAATATTGTTGGGACGCATGTTGGGACACACGATAGCCCGGAGCTGGTCCGTCATCGAGCATAGCCAGTGAACTGGACTTATTATGGTGGGCCCGGCAGGGATCGAACCTGCGACCGAAGGATTATGAGTCCTCTGCTCTAACCGCTGAGCTACGGGCCCGGGACGCCCGCAGGTTAGTAGACGGGCGACGAGCGTTGCGCAACGGTCGGTACCTACGATGAAACGAATGACTGCTAGCTCCGACCGGTACAAGTGGGTGGCCCTCTCGAACACGACACTTGGCGTGTTGATGGCCACGATCGACCTCTCGATCATGCTCATCGCTTTGCCGGACATCTTCCGCGGCATCCGGATCGATCCGCTGCTTCCCAGCAACAGCTTCTACCTGCTCTGGATGATCCTGAGCTTCATGGTCGTCACGAGCGTGCTCGTCGTGAGCCTCGGACGGCTCGGTGACATGTTCGGTCGTGTCCGCATGTACAACCTCGGCTTCGCCGTCTACACCTTCTTCTCGCTCCTCCTGAGCATCACCTGGATGTCCGGCACGGGCGCGGCTCTCTGGCTCGTGATCATGCGGATCTTCCAGGGAGTCGGCTCGGCCTTCCTCATGGCCAACTCGTCGGCGATCCTCACTGACGCCTTTCCCGAGGACCAGCGCGGCATGGCGCTCGGCATCAACCAGGTGGCCGGCATCAGCGGCTCGTTCATCGGGCTGGTGCTCGGGGGGCTGCTCGCCCCGGTCCAGTGGAGGCTCATCTTCTTGGTGTCCGTGCCGATCGGCCTGTTCGGCACGGTGTGGGCTTACCGCAGCCTGCGTGAGGTGCCGCGCCGGACGACGGCCCG
>CAZAMA010000332.1:0-2983 GCA_964485645.1 uncultured Acidimicrobiaceae bacterium
CCATTGTTGCTAAAGGTGATCATCGAGTCGGGGCTGTGGTCAGCTACACATCTGACGCTTGCCTGTCAAGCTGCGAAGTCCGCCGGTGCTGACTTCGTCAAGACGTCGACGGGCTTCCACCCTGTTGGAGGTGCCACCGTAGACGCGGTGACAGTCATGGCCGCATCCGTAGGCCCCGGTATAGGCATCAAGGCATCTGGCGGAATCTCCTCCGCCGCACAGACCGTCGGTCTCCTTGCTACCGGCGCGACTCGCCTCGGGATGTCTCAGACGGCGACGGTGCTAGCAGAGCTCGACTCCTGACGGCGCTAAGCACCCGGCCGCGGTTCGTCATCGACGCCGTTCGAGAGCTTCTATCGCCCGCCATCAAGCGAGATATCTACGGCTCAACATAGTATTAACCCCAGAGTTGTCGACAGCAGGATCGCATTCGGCATTGCGGCGGTCGGCCGAGCGCTCGACGAGTTATAGGGCGCCAAAATCCCTCTAGTGCCCGGCCGGAGAACGGAGCTTGCCGGCTGGAACCACGATCCATCGGCGCATAAGGGGTGCGCGATCGGTGCGGGCTCAGGGTCGGTGGACCGGTTTCGAATGACGGATGACGACGTGTTCAGGGCTGAGGAGCATCTTTCTTGCCACGCCGCGTAGTAGTTTCTAGCGCGATTTCACCGTTGATTGCCGCCTGCCCCGGTGCGACGCTCGCAAGCACAACGAGCTCGTATCTCAAGCAGACACCTGGACTTGTCCGTCGCTTGTCAAGGCCAGCTCAATCGCCGCGAGGTCGTCGAGGAACGCAACATCGTCATGGTCCGGACTGACCGCCTGGAGACCGATCGGAAGCCTATCGGTGTTACAAATGAAGGGGATGTTGGCCGCCGGCACGCCGAGAAGGCTCCAAGGGCGACACATCACCGGGTCGCCCGTATGGTGGAGACCGAGGGGTGCAACCCCGAGGGCGCTCGAGGTCAGGATCAGGTCCACGCTCCGGGTCCACCCGGCCAAGGCCTCGGCGGCCTCGTTGCGAGCCTCGAGGGACGCCAGGTAGTCTGCCTCGGACACGCCGTCACCATGTTCGATGATGCGTCGAGAGCTCGCCGAGATAATCGAGACGCGGCTACCCAACAGCCTACGTAGGTTCTTCGATACCTCGAAGGCCATGATCGTCTCGTGGTGCATGGGAAGATTCAGCCAGGTCTCATCCATCTCGATCGAGATGAGATCGAAGCCGTTCCGAGCAAGGCGACCGCCGACATTCTCGAGACCCCGGATCACCTCGGGTGAAACCGTGCCCCACTCCGTCCCCGGAAGCACGCCGACCGTGCGCCGGACCGGTCGGCGCTGCCTCTGGGGAGCGGAGCCGGAGCGAAGCCCCTCATAGGCGATCCGCAAGTCCCCGACAGAGCGTGCGAAGAGTCCGATCGTGTCGAGCGACTCGGCGAGAACCAACACGCCGCGGACTGACGTCCATCCTATTGCGGGCTTGAGTCCCCACACCCCACAATAGGCGGCAGGGCGTATAACTGAACCGGCGGTCTGCGTCCCGATTGCAACGGGAACGACGCCTGCAGCGACGGCTGCCGCGGAGCCGCTTGAAGAACCACCCGGCGTTCGGTGCGGATCGGTGGGATTGAGGGTAGTCGTCGGCTCGAACATCGCGAACTCAGTCGATGCCGTCTTGCCGAAGATAAGTGCACCCTGGTTCCGCAGTCGCCCCACCACGTCTGCGTCGTTGCTCGGCTGGTGGTCCTCGAAAAGCGCCGATCCGTACCCCGTTGGCGAGTCCGCCGTGTCTATTGCGTCCTTCACGGCAATGAGTAGACCCGTCAGAGGCCGACGCGGCCCAAGATCGAGCCTGCGGGCCTGGGCGAGCACAAGTGCCTCGTCGAGATGGCGAAAGGCACCGATCTCGCCGTCTACCTCTCGGGCTCGCTCAAGGGCCGCAGTCGCTAGCGCGGTCACCGCCATCTCGCCGGCGGCAACCGCTTGCACCGCTACCGTCGCGGACACGTCGCGGACAGACGCAAGGAGCCTACGTGACGACACTACGGCGTCGGCTAGCTGTCCCTCACCGTCCGGCAAGCGCGTGACTTCGGAGGCATGATTCACAACACCCACACCTCCGGCAGATTTACCACAATGGCTTCTTGCGTGTTGCGTGCGATGACGACTACGGCCTCCTCCTCGGCGGGGTTGAGCTCCTGATGCGGGACCCATGGCGGAACGTAGACGTAGTCCCCAGGCGACGTATCGAGCATGACAGCCTTCTTGCCTTCCTGGAAGACGAAGACAGGGTGACCGCTTAGGACGTAGATCCCGGTTTCAGAGCGACCATGGTGGTGGATGGCCGAGCCGCTTGCTTGGGCGACGTGGGTCTGACCCATCCATAGGCCGCGAGAGCCGACCGAGCGAGCCGATAATGCCTCTAGTCGGCGCAGCCCAATGGTTTGTCCCGTGTCTGGCGAGAGCTCAAGCGAAGTACGTCGGTGAAGACGGCCATGAAAGCCCGTCGCCTTCTCGTCTCCTCGGTTATACGCGTCAGGGTCCATATGTATTTCGTTCATGTCTCTCTGATCCAGCTCTCCGAGAAGGCCAAACCGGCCGACATGCTACGGCCACCAAAGAAGTCGCGCTCCACCAGGGTTCCTTCCTGAACTCGGTCGCCTACCACGACCGCGGCCGCATCGGCCGGCTGGAAGACGCTTAGCATCATGTGGTCACCCGTGGCCGTCTCAGCTTTAGGTGCCGCTACCGCGAATGGGGCTCTCAACCGACTCCAGCGGAGGGCGACAGGCCCGTAGTCGTCCGTCGCGCACCTTGCCGCGTAGGAGCCGCCCGTCTCGCCACCGCACTGGAAGTCACGCGCCTCAACGAACTCAAGGAGCTGAAGCGCGCTCGCGCTGCGAAACACTGCGAAGTTCGGGACGAAGCGAGAGACAAGGTCATGTGCCATCTCTTGGTTATCGCTCGCGCAGAATGCGATCGA
>CAZAMA010000333.1:0-2980 GCA_964485645.1 uncultured Acidimicrobiaceae bacterium
CTCGCTCATGCGCAAGGCGTCAGCGGACCACGAGCGCTGCCTTGTACGCCGTGACGACGCCGCGTTGGCGGGGCGCCAGCACGTCGACCCACCCGCGGACCGAACCTCGCGTCGCAGGGTCGGTCCGTTGGTCGTGAGCTTCAGTCTCCGTTACGCGTCCAAGCGCCGGGACCTCCCTTCGCGCACGGCCCCTTCTGCAACCTGATGTACCGCCGCCGAAACCGCAGCACCGTTCCGCGGGGCCTCATTGCGCCGTGCAGCTGCCCACGGACGGTGGCGCCCATGGCAAGCACCACCGTCTACCGAAGTCCAGAGCTCGCGGCTCGCATCGTGTCCCTCCACGCTGTGGCAGGTGAGTTCCGTCAGGAGGCGGTCGACCACGGCGCCCCCTACCGGTTCACCGACTCGAAAGCTCAAAAGAAAGCGTAACGCTCTAAGTCGGGCACTCTCAAATCAAAGGTTTACCTTGAGCGTGGCTATACTCTTGCCAATGAGGCAACGGGCGCCTGCAGTGACCGTCTCGACGTCGCTGTTTCGGAGGGATCTGGTCGCCGACGCCTGGACCGTGCTCGTCCGTCAGCACCTGTCGCGTCGACCGGCAGCCAAGGGGAAGGAGGATCGCGATGACCAGGCGTCGCAGGACCAGGCAGACCGTTGAGCGAACGGAGTCCCGACTTGACCACCTTGTCTTTGTCCGGGAGAGCGACGCCTACGACAACCTCTTGATGGAAGGCATGATCCACCAGACCCTGGCCAAGGTCTCTGATCTGCCGGGCGCCTCCGAACTACAGGGGGCGGGCATGGGCGTGTTCGAGCACCCCGGACGTTTCGGTGCGACCCAGCGGCGGGTCGGCTCGAGCCGGCTCGTGACGGTGGAGCACGACGGCGTCTTGTACCTCTTTGCCATGGGAACGGCCGCCACCAACGACCTCGACAATGACACGAACGCGATTGTGAGCGAGTTGATCCGCATCGTCGCGGCCTACCGGCCAAGGGAAGTGTGGGTCGCTGCCTTCACCCGGCTGCTTCGATCGGCCGATCACGTGGGCGACCTGCTCCGGGTGTTCAGCGAGCACGTCGAGCGCCTTCACTGCGAGGCCGACATCCACCCCGCGACGCCCGAAGGGAAGATGCTCTTCCAAGTCCTGGCCATGATCGCCGCGACCGAGCGCGACTACATCGTGCGCCGCCACACTGCCGGCCGGGTGGCGCAGTGGCGTCGGGGGGAGTGGATTCCCAACGCTTATCCGCCGGGCTATCGCCTGGAGCAAAAGCACCTCGTGCTGGACGAAGCAGCGGTGGAGCGCACGCGAGAGATGCTTCGAATCCTCGCCGACCAGGCGCTCACGACGGCCGAGTGCGCGGCGCGCGTGGGCGGGCTCGGAATCACCACGCCGATGATCGAGAGCCTGCACGGCCAAGGCGCAACGATCGCCGATGCCCGGAACCCGACCGAAGCAGTGAACACCTTATGTGGCTGGGCCGAACTCTACCGGACCGGTCGCTACGAGATGCTCTGGCCCAATCCCTTCCCCGGGGTGAGCGACATCGCGGGCGTTCGCGTCGAAGACGTCGAAGGGTACAAGCACGGGGCGCTGCCGCTGCCCGTCAGCGTCGAGCTCCCACCCGGCGGCTGGGTGGACGACGCGACGATCGATGCCGTGGGGCGCCGGTTTCGGACCTCCTCATTGACCGGTGGGGCGAGCCACAAGACGGTGCCGCCACTCTCAGGGCTCTTCGGCTACGAAGAGGACGGCTTCGAGCACACGCTCTCGAGCAATCAACGAGGCGTCTACACGTTGCTGCGCCGAAGGGTGACAGCCGAGCGCGCCTTTGCCGGATGGGCCCACGACGGCGGTGACCACGAGCCCGTACTGGTTGCGTCCCGTGCCAGCCTTCATGCGGCGATGGCGGAAGCAGCCATCGAAGGGGTGAAGAGCGGCCTGCCCGGGCATCTCGATGCGGGACGCTTCCTCTCGATTGGACCACTTCCCCCGCTCGACCCCCACCGAGCGCGCATCCGGGCGGTGCGTCGACAGCTCGCGGAGGTAACGACGGCACTCGAGCGCGCGAAGCGCAACGCGGCCCTTGCCGAAGAGGACGACGCGGCGGCGCTCTTCGTCGAGGACACGAAGCGCCACCATGCAGAACGCGTGCGCCTCGCCCACGAGCTCGAAGATCTCGAAGCCCGCTCGGTGGACCCGGTGCTCGGCGTCACCTTCGAGTCCTACGCTGATCTCGTCGCTCATGCCATGGCCGCGCTCTCTCACGCAGGTAACAGCGAGTCGAGAGAGCTGAGAGACGCCCTCCGTGCCGTGATCACCAAGGAGCGGCTCTGGGCTGAGGGCGAGAGGGTCTGCTTCGAGTTCTCCCTGGAGCTCCCGCATGCCGAGGGCACCGTGGTGCTCGGTCCCCTTCGTGGCAAGACGGAGAACCGCGCTCATCGCGACCCGGTGACGGAGCGGTGGGCTCGGCAACGAGAGCGCAAACCCAAGAAGGAGGAGTTCATCGGTCTTGGGCTGGGGGAACGGGCAGCGGGTTGCCTCGCTGCGTGCACCGACGGCCGACTCGGGGCGATCGTGCTTGCCCATCTCAAGACACGACCGGTGCCCGACGGCATCGATCACGGCTTCGCCGCCCATATCGTGGACGTCTATACCGACCCTACATTCCGCTGGGATCGAGGACGCTGGTGGCTGGCCGACCAGAAGAGGCAAGCGGTGCTCGACGCCTTGCGCGAAGGCGGAGGCACCCTCACCTTGCACGAGCTCCGGGCGCGAGGCATCACAACCAATCAGCTGAAGCACCTGCGGACCGAAACACCTGCGCCGTCGGGGGAGCCGATCATTCTGCTCCTTCGGCGTGGGCGAAACCCGCTCTACGGGCTGATCCCATGTCCCCACTGCGGTGGGTATGCGTCCCTATCGATGGTCACGCCTGAGACGCGGCCAGGTGTGGTGTGCCCTACGTGCTGGCGCGC
>CAZAMA010000334.1:0-2966 GCA_964485645.1 uncultured Acidimicrobiaceae bacterium
ATCGCCCGGTGGCGGGGCTCGAACTTAGATTGAGCTGCAGAACAGCAAGACGCCACTACAGGACCATCCCCGCCGACACCTGGACCTTCACGTGGCCGGTGCGGTAGACCTCGACCCACCACGGGACGTGCTGGTGCCAGAGCGCAGATTCCGTGCGCTGCCTCAGTGGCCCGCCCGGCGGTGGCAGCTGCGCAGGATGCAAAGAGCTGGACGAGTTTCTCAGGCCCCAGGGCCTGTCGCTTGTCGTCGTCCAAGGTCAGGTTCGGGGCAATGTGGCGCGCAGCGGCTCAGGTGCCCATGCCGGCCACAACAGAGCACCAACGGGAGCTCCACCAGCCAGCTGCGCCACGATCCGCGGTCCTGAGATGCCGGAGTTGTCGTACACCGTCGCGGCGTGGGTACGTGTCATGGCGGTGACGACCAAGGGCCACAGCCGCTCGTAGCGCTGCCGGATCTTGTCCTCGGGAACGCTGTGGCCGCCGGCGCCGAACCGGTGCGCAACCCGGGACACCGCGAGCTCTGCGGGTAGGAGCAGGACGTGCAGGAAGACGGTGCACCCGGCGGCGTGGGCTTCGTCGATGAGGTCGAGCTTGGATGGGTGGGAGAAGACGGTTTCGGCGATGAGCGGCTGCCCGATCGCGATCAGTGCGGTTCGGGTACGGGCTGCGACCTTCGCGGCGTCGTAGGCGTGCCCGGCCGGGTCGCTGGGCCAGCGCCGTTGCGCTATCTCGTCAGCATTGACGAACGCGACACCGGTCGGCAGTACCCGGATCAGAGTGAGGCGGACGAACGTCGACTTACCCGAGCCATTGGGTCCCACGACTAGGTCCAGACGCAGCACCGGTCGCGGTTCCCCTCGGGATGTCTCGGTCGCCGGGGCGTCAGGCGGTGACCGGCAGGAGGGCATCGGTGCCGTCGGGCCGGTACTCGCGCAGCCCGCCCTGTTCGTCGAGCGCGACCGTGGTGACGCCCTCGGCGGCCAGGATCTGGCCGTAATGGTTACCGACGAGGCTCTCCTCAAGGGCCGCGCTGATCTCGGCGTTGAACGCCACGCCTTCCTCAGCCGTGAGCTCGCGCATCGGCAGCGTCCCGGCCAGGGCCGCTTCGACGCGGAGGCGGGCCGCAGACTCCGATCCGCTCAATGCACGGCCGAGACGTACCCAGTGATCGAGCTGCTGCTTGGCCGAGCGGGACTGGCGGGCGCCTTCGGCGGCCGCAGCGTCGACCAGGTCAGCGGCAAACCGTGTCACCTTGTCGTGCACCTCGGCCATCTCACGCACACCCCCTGCTGTAGCGGCCAGCAACTACTGTAGCACTATGCTACACACCGGGGAGGGGGCTCGTAGACAAGGGCGCATCCGCCGCGCTTCCTCTCTTGGTCGGTCAGATCCGACATGCCGCCAGACCGACCTGAGTCCGCCGAGCGCACTCGGGTGTGCTGCCCTGTGCGTCCCTTCGGCGAAACACGACTGGAGGCATCGTACGGGTCGTGCAGTAAGCGCGAGGGCCGTGGTCCGGCCGCGGCCCCTTTCTCTGCCGCAAATGTGCCTCACGCCGGAGGCTACGCCCAGGAACGGACCGCGTCTGGAGGTCGCTCAACACGTCAGCGGCCATGCCGACTTGCCGGAGGTAAGACATCTGCTCTAGTATTCAACTAACAGATTAATGGATAACTAACAGATTAATGGATAGGGAGTGATGATCGAGTTTCAGCTCGACGCCACCTCGGGGGTGGCCACCTACCTGCAGCTCGTCCAACAGGTCCATCAGGCGCTACAGCTCGGCTTCCTCGAACCCGGCGACCAACTGCCAACCGCGCAACAGGTGGTCGCCAAGCTGGCGATCAACCCGAACACGGTGCTGAAGGCCTACCGCGACCTCGAACGCGAGGGATTGGTGCAACCTCGGCCAGGACAGGGGACCTTCGTCGTCGGGACGCTGCCGCGAACCGATCCGCTTGCACAAGCGCGCTTCTTGAAGGCGATGAGCTCGTGGTTGCACGGCGCGAGAGCCGCCGGACTCACCCCCGACGACATCGAGGCGATCTACCGCACCGCGTTCCGCAACGCTTTCGCCGAGGGTGTCGCATGAGCGGCGTCATCGAAGCAAGTGGACTAGGTAAGCAGTACGGACGCAAATGGGCGCTCCGGGACTGCACGCTGTCGATCCCTGCCGCGAGAGTCGTCGGACTCGTCGGCCCGAACGGAGCCGGCAAGACGACACTCCTCCACCTCGCCGTCGGCCTGCTCAGACCAAGCGCCGGATCGATCAGCGTGCTCGACGGCAAGCCAGGTGACGGAGCAGACCAGCTCGCCAAGGTCGGTTTCGTCGCGCAGGACACGCCGACCTATGCCGGCCTGTCGGTCAAGACGCACCTTCGGATGGGCGCGTACCTCAATCCGAACTGGGACGGCGACCTCGCCGAGCGGCGAATCGACACTCTCGGTCTCGACCCCCGTCAGAAGGCCGGCTCGTTGTCCGGCGGCCAGCGGGCCCAGCTCGCCCTCACGCTCGCGATCGCGAAGGGACCGGAGCTGCTTGTCTTGGACGAGCCGGTCGCGAGCCTCGATCCCCTCGCGCGTCGCGAGTTCCTGCAGGATCTCATGACGATCGTCGCCGAGCACGGTGTCAGCGTCGTTCTCTCCTCGCACCTCACTGCAGACCTCGAGCGGGTCTGTGACTACGTGGTCGTCCTCTTCTCCTCACAAGTCCAGGTCGCCGGCGACGTGAACGACCTTCTCGGGAGCCACCGTCGGCTCTCCGGTATCCGCCGCGACCATGGCAACCTGCCTGCGGACTGGGTGGTCGTCGAGGAGAGCCACACCGACAGACAGAGCACGCTCCTCGTCCGCACCGATGGGCCGATTCTCGATCCCTCGTGGAACGTGAAGCCCGTCACCTTGGACGATCTGATACTCGCCTACATGAGCCAGGGTCGGAGCCCGAGGCCGAACCAAGGTAGTGAG
>CAZAMA010000335.1:0-2947 GCA_964485645.1 uncultured Acidimicrobiaceae bacterium
CCCGAACTCACTGCGTGAGGTCGAGGTGGGATCGAACCTGCTCCTGCGCGAGGACGACCCGTCCGACGACCCGACGGCCGAGTTCCCCGACCCGCCCATCGCTGACGAGCAGGCCGAGGCGGAGCCGGTCCAAGCAGCTGAAGACGCCGACCCAATCGACGACGCTGAAGTGATCCCAGACGAGGGCGACCAGTGAGCCCGAAGGGCGCCTACGACGGGCCCGTTCGGGTTGGCACGATCCGTCCGAGCCAGGCCATCCACTCCTACGGGGTCGGCTCGCTTATCGATCTTCCCAACCTGAGCGTCATGGTCGGCGGCCTCGACCGGTGGGACACGACCCGTCAGGAAGTCGTCACCGAGGACCGGCTCCTCGACGCCGTGCGAGCCCGGGTCGGTCCGCAGGTCGAGGCTCTCCGTGCTCTTCCATCGGAGCCGCAGACCACCACCAACCCCTACGACGAATGGGCCCGTGTCGGCGTTCCCGTCACCGTCTTCCCACGGTGGCTGCGCTGCACCGCCTGCAACCGGCTCTTCCCAGTCGCGTCCGGCGCACTGAAGCTCGACCACAACCCCCATCGCATCGACTGGACCCGCTACACCCACCCCAACTGTGACCGCGCTCGCAGGCCGCCGCCCGCCGTTCCGGCCCGGTTCGTCGCCGGGTGCCCCGAAGGGCACCTCGATGACTTCCCCTGGGTACGTTTCGCTCACGACGGCGTTCCCACCTGCCCCAACCCGATCCTGCGGGTCAACGACATTGGCTCTGGTGGTCGTGCCACCGACCTGCTCGTCACCTGTCTTTCCTGTGGTGCCAAATCGACGTTGGCCAAGGCATTTGGACCCGCCGCCATAGGCATCATGCCCCAGTGCAGGGGACGGCACCCGCACCTTGGTCGTGCCTCGGAACCATGCGGGCAGCAACTCCTCACGATGGTCCTGGGCGCGTCGAACATGTGGTTCAACTCAAGCGTCTCGGTGCTGTCCCTCCCCGTCGGGGGCGGTTCGCTGAACCAGCTCGTCTACGACTACTGGGATGCGTTCGCCAAGATGCCGGTGAAGGACGTTCTGACCTATGCACTGTCCTCGGACCGGGTACTCGCGGCGGCCTTCGCCGGCTACGACCTCGACGAGGTCTGGGACGCGATCGAAGCCAGACGTGCGGGAGGCGTGCCCGCATCGGGGGCCGACGTCCGTGGACCCGAGTGGGCTGCGCTCACGGCAGGGTCGCAAGGACAGACGTCTCCTCACTTCGAGGCGGAACCTATCGGTGCTCCGATCGAGTTCAGCGCGACCATCGCCGGGGTCACGCTCGCTCACCGCTTGCGGGTCGTCACTGCTCTGTGCGGGTTCACCCGGATCAGCGCGGGCGAACCCGGTGACGGACGAGCCACGGCGCCGCTTGAAAGCAAAGGCTCACCGACGTGGGTGCCGGTCGTGGAGAACCGGGGAGAGGGAATCTTCCTCCGTCTCGACGAGACAGCGGTCCAGGCATGGGAAGCCAACGCATTCGACAACCCACTGTTCGTGTCGATGCGGCGGGCCCACCGCGACTGGCGACAGGCCAGGGGACTCGATCCGAACGAGGGCTGGCCCGGTGAGCGGTTCGTGTTGCTCCACTCCCTGTCCCACGCTCTTATCAACGAACTGGCCATCGAGTGCGGCTACTCGTCAGCCTCGATCAGCGAGCGAATCTACAGCCGGGGCCCAAGCGAAGGGCCCGAACCCATGGCGGGCATCCTCCTGTACACGTCGGCGCCCGACGCCGAAGGCACCCTCGGCGGCTTGGTCAACCTCGGCCAAGCCTCGGAGCTTGGACCCATCCTGCGGCGAGCGCTCGAACGCTCAGGACTGTGCAGCTCAGACCCTCTCTGCGCCGATCACGAACCCGATGCCGCCACCAGTGCCATCCACGGTGCCGCCTGCCACGCATGTCTCCTCGTGGCAGAGACCAGCTGCGAGCGAGGCAACCGCTACCTCGACCGCTCGCTCCTCGTCGACACCTTTCGGCACACCGCCCTCGAACTCTTCGCATGAATGAACTGCCGGACGCGATAGCCGACGTAGCCGGCGGCCTCGGAGACGCTCATGTCCGCGCCCTCGCTGCTGCATACCGCTCGGCCGGGGCGTTCAGCCCAGGGCGTGCGGCCAAGGTCAGGCAGGCCGTTCCCGCACCGCACCACGCCGAGGTCGACCGACTCAACCACGGATGGTCACTCCAACCGGATCTCGACGGTGTCGCGATTGCTCTAGCCCTCGAGGCGGCCGAGTCTGCGCTCCGCCGTGCAGACGTGCCAATCATCGAAGTCGTCGTCACCGGCCCGGACTCGATGGCAGCCCCGGTGAGGCTCACCTCAGAGGTCGTCTGCCAACTCATCGACGAGGCGACCACGCGGGTCACCCTCGTCAGCTTCGCGGCCTACCAGATGACCTCGATCATTACCGCGCTCGACGGAGCCCTCGCTCGCGGCGTGTCGGTCGCCCTCATCCTCGAATCGCCCGAGAACCTTGAGGGTGGGGGCGGGGCAAAGGTGTACTCCAAATACCGCATCTACCACTGGCCTACCGAGCGCCGCGAGCCATCTGGCGCCAAGCTCCACGCCAAGGCCGTCATCATTGACAGCCGCGACGTGCTCCTCACCAGCGCGAACATGACCGCCGCCGCCTACGACAAGAACATCGAGCTGGGGGTCCTCTGCCGGGGAGGTGGTGTGGCCCGCCAAGTCCAAAACCACTTCGACGCACTCATCGCCCGCGGCGTGCTCGTGTTGGTGCAGTAGCTGAGGCAGCGCCAACCGCTCGGAGGAGAGACACGCACTACGAAGCAGACGACGCCAACCTTGTCGCGGCCAGCCCCAGGCCGGCCACCACGAGACTTACAGGCGATTCACGAGTCACGCACTACGAAGCAGACGACGCCAACCTTGTCGCGGCCAGCCCCAGGCCGGCC
>CAZAMA010000336.1:0-2918 GCA_964485645.1 uncultured Acidimicrobiaceae bacterium
GCTCGCCAACGAGACGCTCCGCTTCCACTGCCGCGACGTGCATCTGCGCGTCGAGGGCGACGAGCAGTGGCGGCAGGTTGTTGGTCGGGTCGCTCAGGCAGCAGTTGCCGCCGATCGTGCCCCGGTTGCGGATCTGCTGGTCCTCGATGTGCGACGCGACCTCTGCGAGCACCCTGTGTCCCGAGCGGACCTCCTGGGAGTGGTCGAGCTCATCGTAGGTGATACAGGCTCCGACTTCGAGGGCGCCGTGCGCGCCTCGGCGGATCGTCCGCAGCTCCTCGATGGCGCTTATGTCGACGAGAAGCTCGACCGACGCGACCCGATGCTTCAGGACGTTGACAAGGCTCTGGCCCCCAGCCAGCGGCGCCGCGCTCTCATGTGACTGAAGGATCCCCAATGCTTCGTCCACGGTCTCCGGACGGGCATATTCCACTGTTTTCAAGAACATCGCTCACGGCACCTCTCGCTCACCACACCACCATCTCGCTTCCCTTGCCCCATTTGCCCGCCTCGGGGCTCTGTCACCCCGGCGTCGCCGTCCCGATTTGGACAGACCGATCACGTCCAACGCTAGCCAACCATTTGATCAACTGTCAACGGTACGTACCTGCCCTCACGCGCCCGCGGCACTCGCCGCGACACTTAGGCTTCATGGCGACACCGAGGTAGGCATCCCAAGTCCGAAGGACGCCTCGCGCGCCTTCATCAGCCGGTACAGCGCCAGGTGAAGCGTGACATCGACACCGTGCTCAAGGCCGATACCGACGAGCTGTCCCGTGATAAAGTCGACCTCGCTGGGGCGAGCTGCAAGCACGTCCTCCAACATGGAAGGCAGATGGCGATATGCACCTTCGCGGGTCTCTCCCCGGCGGATCGCGTGGAGGTTCATATCCCATGGATCCTCGTGGAGCGGTACTCCGACAGCACGGGCGACCGACTTGCCCTCCTCAACCAGCTGGCGGACAAGGTGCCCAAGGTCCGAAAGGCTCGCCTCCTCGCGAAAGTGCATCTCGTGTGGCAGCTGGGTGAGCGCAGCGACCACGTTCACAGTCGCGTTGAAGATGAGCTTTGACCAAAGGGCTGGGCGCATGTCGTCCATGACCTCGGCCATAAGGCCGGCGCGCACGAGCAGATCACCGGCCGCGGCGACTTGCTCGACCGCGGGAGGCGCGTCGAGGCATGGACCGAGCCAGGTCGGGGCGTCCAGCTCGTATTCGACGTAGGTGTCGCTATGCCGACGCCCGCTCATAAAGGTCACGCCGGAGATCACCGGCCAGTGGCCGAAACGGCGAACAAACCGGTCCGCGCCGAGCCCGTTCTGGGTGGTCATGACGCATGCATCCGGCAAGAGGCCGTCGAGGCGAGCCATTGCCGCCTCGAGCTCGGTCGCCTTGGTTGCGACGATTACGAGGTCGCAGGGAGGCAGCGCAGAAGAATCTGCCGTCGCGTGCGGGTGGGAGACGAAAGCCCCCTTTCCAGAGACACGGAGGCCGTCGGTGCGCAGTGCCTCGGCGTGGCTCTCTCGACGGGTGAGAACCCACACCTCGGCCACCCGGGCGAGATAGGCCGCGAACAGGCTGCCGATCGCACCGGCACCAACGACGCATACCTTCGCCGCGTGCTGGGGCTCGCGGGACAGGTCTGGTGGATGAGGAGAGTCGCCCGGCACCGAGACCACCGTCAGCTCACCTCTGCCGGCACCGGTCTCCATAAGCCTCCCTCGAGGATGGCGAAGAGGTGGTCACCTCCCATTGCCCTTGCCTGCTCATTGGCGGTCGTCGCCAGGTGGTTGTACAGCTCGTAGGCAGCTCGAGCAGGCTCGTGGTCGACGCAGGCCTTGAGCAAGCGCTCGTGCTCGTTCCGGCGGTGGGCAACCTTCGACTTCACGACGATAGCGAGACGGTACCGCTCGCTGCTCTCCCAGAGGGGTTGGATCAGCCGCATCAGCCAGCTCGAGCCGGCGGCGCCATAGAGGCCGAGATGGAAGGCGCTGTGTGCGCGCCAGGTGTCGTTCGAGCCCTCGGGGGCCGCGTTCATCACGTCGAGGGCCGTCTGCGCCCGCTGCAAGTCGGCCTCACTGAAAATCCCTGCGGCTCGATAGACCGCGAGCGGCTCGAGCATGAGGCGGAGCGAGTAGATCTCGCTCAGGTCCTCCATCGACAGCTCGGTTACTCTCGCCCCCTTGTGGGGGATGTTCTGCACGAGGCCGAGCAGGTCGAGACGCCGGACTGCCTCACGCACGGGCATCGGGCTCATGCCGAGCGACTCTGCGACCTCCTCGATCGGGAGGCGCTCTCCAGGCTTCAGCGTGCCGGTCAGGATCGCCTCATGGAGAGAGGAGAACGCCTTCTCGGCCAGGGTCCTGTGCTCGCCGGGTGCCCGCTGATCCCCGATCTGCTGGGGAGCCCAGTCGGCGTCCTCATATTTAGCCATCGTTCACCGATCTCATCGAAAGGCGGCGCCAGCGGGCCGCCGGTAGCCCATATCCGCGAGACTCCCGCACAAGATCGCGCGCAGCATGGTAACCGGACAGCGCGTTGAGACCAGGTCCGGGCCAGACCCCGGCACCGACAAGCCTGAGTCCGATGAGTGGCAGGTGGGAACGCGCCATGCCGAGCCCAGGACGGAGGAGGAAGTTCTGACGGAGGTGCATGCTACCAGCGATGCTGTCTCCCCCGACCAGATTCCGGTTCTGGCGTTCGAGGTCTGATGGTGACAGCACGGTTCTCCCCAGCACGAGCTTGCTGAGGCCCGGCGCATAGCGCTCCAGCTTGGCCATGACCCGGTCAGCGACGGCCTCTCGGGCCGCGTCCCATGTCGCTCCGCCGAGTTGGCCGTGGGGATCCTCTTCGATCCTCGTCGGCAAAGCCCGCACTTGGATCCAGAGCACCTGCCCGCCACCGGGTGCCCGTGTCGGG
>CAZAMA010000337.1:0-2906 GCA_964485645.1 uncultured Acidimicrobiaceae bacterium
GATCAACGTCAACGACTCGGTGACCAAGTCGAAGTTCGACAACAAGTACGGCTGCCGGCACTCGCTGATAGACGGGATCAACCGGGCAACCGACGTGCTCATCGGGGGCAAGGTCGCGGTGGTCTGTGGCTATGGCGACGTCGGCAAGGGCTGCGCCGAGTCCCTGCGCGGTCAAGGCGCCCGCGTCGTCGTGACTGAGATCGACCCTATATGCGCGCTCCAGGCCGCGATGGACGGGTACCAGGTCGCAACGGTCGAGGACTTCGTCAGCTCAGCCGACATCTTCATCACGGCAACGGGCAACCGTGCCGTGCTGACGGCCGGGCACATGGCGTCGATGAAGCACCAGGCCATCGTGGGCAACATCGGCCACTTCGACAGCGAGATCGACATGGCCGGTCTCGCCGACACGCCGGGCATCAGCCGGGTGAACATCAAGCCCCAGGTTGACAAGTGGGTCTTCCCCGACGGTCACGCGGTCATCGTCCTGGCGGAGGGCCGGCTCCTGAACCTCGGCTGTGCCACGGGTCACCCGAGCTTTGTGATGTCGAACTCCTTCACCAACCAGACCATGGCGCAGATCGAGCTCTTCACCAAGGCAGCCGATTATCCCGTGGGGGTGCACGTGCTACCCAAGCATCTTGACGAGAAGGTCGCGCGGCTGCACCTCGACGCGCTCGGAGTCCGACTGACAACTTTGTCACCCGACCAGTCCGCCTACCTCGGCGTGCCGGTCGAGGGGCCTTACAAGGCAGACCTGTACCGGTACTGAGTCCGGGTACCCGGCTCCGGGACCGCCACTCGCCCGGGCCCTATCTTGCCCTTCGACCTTTGGCGCCAACCATTGCCAGGTCCCGGGCCCACCTTTGATCCGGTACCCCTTGCGGGTCTTGAGGGCATGGTGGGGCCGGCAGAGCCGGCAGAGGTTCTCCATGGTGGTAGGCCCGCCTTTCGCAAACTCGACTATGTGGTCGTACTCGAGTCCGAATGTCCGCCCACAGCCAGGCACGACGCAGCAGCGGTCACGGAACTGAAGGGCGGTCCGCACATGGGAGGGGATCGTCCTTCCGCAGTGGACGATCGTGCGGGGATCGACCCCGTCGCTGATCACGATCTTCAATATCGAGTCACCGAAGAGCTCGCGGGCAACGCCAAGCGGCACCGGACCGACTCCTGGAATCTCGCAGGTCTCACCCGTCGCGAGTGATCCGCGTCGAAGAGCTGCGAGATCTACGCGGCAGATGACGGTGGCGAAAGGGCGCTCAGGTGGGGTGCGCCGCCTATCCCGTGCCCGGCGGGGTGCCGGTCTCGGTGTTGGCGGAGCGGGTTCGCCGACTCCTTCGTGACAGTTGGCGCGCCCGGAGTCGACCCCGCCGCCGTCCGGACCGCCGCCGTCCGGGCCGCCGCCGTCTCGGCCGTCGGGTTCCGGACCGCCGCCGTCTGGGACCGTCTGAGGCGCGGCGTCCCCGGTCGGGCTCCCGGGCCACTCGCCAGTGACGACGGCAACAAGCGCATCGGCCAGGTAGGTCTCGTTGTGCTCTCTTGCTTCCTCCTCACGGGCATTTTCGAAGAAGAAGTCGGAGGCCGGCTGCAGTACCGCGAGGAGCCTGGCCCCGGCGTCGGGGGTCAAACGAAGCCGGCCGCTGAACGCACCGTCCCTCGCTCTGAAGGTCCGGAGGTGGCGGCTCTTGTGGATAGCCTCGTACCGACGGGCGTCATCGTCAACCGAGCGTGCCACGGCTTTGACTGACTCGGCGGCGTTCTTGAGCTCCGAGAATGACCCAGCGCGGGCAAGCTCGAGCAGCTGTGGCTCGGCGTGGCGGTCCATGGACGCGGCCTCGGCTACGACGCGGGCCCGGGTGGGGCAGATGTCGCCGCGGCGCAGCGCATCGGAAAGACCGGGCAGCCTCCGAAGCGAGGAGGCCGTCTCGAGAGCGTCCAGAGCGGCGCCCTTCGAGCCACCTGACAGCTCCTGGAGCCAGGTCGCAGGGTCGCGGTGTCCTGCTCGGTGGTGCTCACCGCTACGCGCCGCCCGCTCGGCGCAAAGAGCCTTGCCCGTACCACAGAGGTTCTCGCCTCGTACGAAAAGAGAGACCGCCGAAGCCGCCTCGCTCGGAGAGAGGTCGTCGGCGCACAAGCCGCCGAGGATCGCCGCGAGCTGTTCAATTACACAAAGGAGATCGCCAACTGCCACGCAGGCCCCCTTGTAGAATCGCGCTGTGCCAAGACAGCGAAGCCATGACCGAATGGCGCCGCTGAGGCACGACACGTACTCGGTTCAGGAAGGGCGCCACCCCTCCTGAGCCAAACGTACGTTCGTAACTATATCACCGGGGTGCGCGCCGGCGGTCAGGCGCGGGCAAGGCCCGCGAACCAACAAGTCCGGGTTTCTCGGCGGCGGTGGGTCAGGCGGCCAGTACCTGCCCGTCCGCGCTCTGTTCAGCGGACTCTGCTTCGGCTGCGTCTTCGCCCGCGTCTTCGCCCGCGCCCGTGCCCACGCAAGGCTCGGCGAGCGCCACGGCTAGCACCTCGCTGACCGTCGTCGCCAGATGAAACGTCATCTCGTCTCGAACCGCCTCCGGCACATCATCCAAGTCGGGCCCGTTGCGCATCGGCAGCACTACCTCGCGCAGACCCGCTCGGTGGGCGGCAAGCACCTTCTGCTTGACACCTCCGATCGGCAGCACGAGCCCCTGAAGTGTCACCTCGCCTGTCATCCCGACTGGCGATCGCACAGGTCGCCCGATAAGCAGTGACACAATGGCTGTCACCATTGTGACTCCGGCTGACGGGCCGTCCTTCGGCACGGCGCCCGCGGGCACGTGCACGTGGAAGCGCCTGCCCCGGAGAGACTCGGCTTCGATCCCCAGCTCGACGGCGTGGGAGCGGACGTAGGAGAGAGCGAT
>CAZAMA010000338.1:0-2904 GCA_964485645.1 uncultured Acidimicrobiaceae bacterium
CCACGGAGCGGGTAGCCGCTCCGTGGTCCGCACCCCGCCCAGCGAATGATCGCCCGTTGGAAGTCACGCTCCGTACGACAAGAACGCAACTTGGCCCGTCCCGGCTGCTTGGGCTTCGAGCGCATAGCAGGTCGTCGTGCCTGGGCACGACGCCGCCAAAACAGTCCCGTGGGCGGAGGGCCCCGAAAGTTGTGACACCGTCCAGGTCTGTCCGCCGGCGCTTCTCTGAGCGAGTAGCGCCGGTCCTTGTCCGATGAGCTGTGGGGTGCCGCTCGTGATGAGCGAGCCTCCCACCCAACACATCGCACTGGAGGCGCAGGAAACGGCAAAGAGCTGAGCATTGGCGGACAGACCGTTGTCGCCGGTCAGCGTCCAGCTCTGGCCGCCATCTGTCGAGGCTGCGACCACAAAGGGCGCGGGTCCGGTGGCCGAGGACGGGGCGATCGCCAAGCAGTCCGTCTCGCTCGTACACGATAGGTTCGCGATCATGCCGATCCCTGCCGGAACGGTGGCCGGGGACCAGGTGCTGCCGCCGTCGGTGCTGAAGGATGCCATGCCCTGAGCGGACTGTGTTCCGCCCCTTCCCGTGACTATGCAGGCGCCACCCGGAAAGCACTCAATGTCCATCGGCTGGAGACCTGTCGAAAACCTTCCGGTGGCGATCCAGGTGGTTCCGCCGTCCGACGTCGCCATTGCCATGCCCGAGCCTCCGCCGGTGGAGGCGAACACTGCTACACACGATGTCGTGGTACTGCACGACACTCCCGTCGGCGCTAGGTGGGTGGGTAGCGCAGACCCGAACGATGCGGCCGTCCAGTTGGTACCGCCGTCAGCGGTGCGCACGAAGGAATAGCTCGCGGTCTTGCTTGTCGAAGTCAGGTTCATCGCGATCGCGGAGCACGTGGCGGCGTCCACGCAGTCGATTGACCCCTCCGGGATGGCCTTTGTCGGAAGGGATGCCTGCTGCCACGTCAAACCCCCGTCGTGAGTCACTTCGATCGTCGTCGAGCCTTCTGACGCATAGCAAGTATTGGTGGACGGGCACGTGAGTGACAAGGCCGGCTGGTATCCGGCGCCCGTGGCTTGGGCCCACGAGAGTTGCGTGATGTCGCCAACAAGCTGCCACGATGGCGCTTGGGTCCTCCTGGTGGGTCGGCCTGGCGTCGTCGCCGCGGTGAACATGGCAGCCGCCCCGGCTACGAGCACCGTAACCGCGACGACCGCGATCAGCGGTTGAATCCGATGGTGGCGTGGGTGGTAGGTGTGCGATCGGACTCGCTCGCTGACGTGTGGCGGCACTTCGTCGGCGATCTCCGTGAGGTACGCGCGCAACCTCGACTCAAGCTGGTCGGTCATTTCTCAGCCTCCTTGGGAGATAGCCACGATGATGAACAGGCGAACGACAGCTCCGAGGTCTTGGCGTCAGACAGGATCTCTCGCAGCTGGACAAGGGCTCTCGATGCCGTGCTCTTCACGGTTCCAACTGGACACCCGAGCAGCTCGGCGACATCCGATTCGGACATGTCTTCCCAGTAACGGAGCACGATCACGGTCCGCTGCCGGATCGGAAGGCTGGCGAGCATCGCTCGCAGCTGCAGCCGCGCATCGACTTCCTTCAGGGCCATCGTCGAGGTGTTGTCCGTGCGTTGCTCGAGGGCGGACTCGTCCCACGCCATCTCGTGGCGGCGGCGCTTTCGGCTCTCGGTGCCATCGATGACGAGGTTCACGAGGATCTTTCGGGCGTAGGCACGAACGTTCGTCATTCCCACGACACGCGGCCAGTGACGGGAGAGACGAACAAGCGTTTCTTGCAGAAGGTCCTCGGCTTCCCTCGAATCCCAGGTCATGAGATACGCCGTACGAATCAGGTAGTCAGTGGCGCCAGCGACGAATTCGTCGAACTCACGTTGCAAATCCCCTCTATGCCGCTTCATGAGCTCTCCTCGCTCCAACCGTCCCCTCCGCCCGTTACCTGTATCAACGGGTCCCGGCACGTTGGAGGTTCCACAGGTTCACGGTCGGGTCTGTCGCCGCCCCTCATGTGTCTCGCCTCATTGTCTTCATGGCCCTCGCTCGGCACGGGACAGCCGAGCGCACGCATTCGGACTTCATCGGCCTCGTCCAGCAGGTTCAGGCTGGCCACCGCCCGCACAGCCCGGTCGAAGGCAACTACGTAGTTGGGCTCGTTCTCGCGCCGGCCCGGTAGGCAGCCTCTTGGGGACGAGCCAGGCCGTCCAGTCTCGCTGCCAACCCCAGGAACTGGCCGTGACAGATCTTGCCCCACCCGGAAGTACACCGCGCCTACCCCCAGAAGTCATGTCGCGTGGGTTGTGGCGCCCAAAGAGCCCGGGGCCTTCCCTGCGGCGGACTGAGCGGGCACGCGGTGTTGGTGAACAAGAGCAGCCCCATGCCGACGTGGGATGCCCATCCGCGCTCTCGGGTGGGCTGTGTAGCATCTGGACGTGATCACAGGGGGAGTGCCCGCGAACGTGGTCGTCGTGACCGGGCAAGGGTCGACGACGGTGACGCCAGACGCCGCGGTGCTCCGTGTCGGCCTTGAGGCAAGGGCCGATACTGCTGCGGTGGCGCTGGACGAAGTGGCTCGTCGCTCCCAAGAGGTGTTGGCTGTGACCAAGCACCAGGGGATCGACGACGGTGACGTCCAGACCCAGGGTGTAGCCCTTCGTCCGCAGATGGACGAGCGGGGTCTTCGGGTCGTGACCTACGTGGCCTCGTACTCGATGTCTGTTCGGCTTCGGACGCTCGATCTCGCTCCTGCCGTCGTGGCCGCCATCAGCGAGGCGGCCGGCGACGCTCTTCGACTCGGAGGCTTCCAGCTGTCCACTGCCGACTCCGAGGCGGCACGCAACGACGCGGCGGCCCGGGCGGTGAAGGACGCTCGCT
>CAZAMA010000339.1:0-2890 GCA_964485645.1 uncultured Acidimicrobiaceae bacterium
CGAAGCAGAGGCTGCGGTCGCCGCCGGAGATGTCCTCGATGAGGCGGGCCTCCGGGAGCTCTTGGCCCGCGCTCCGACTGAGCGTGGCCGATAGTCCCGAGCCGCCCTACCGGCTCCAGATCGCCCGGCCAGCCGCACAAGCCCTCGCTGAAGAGCTCCCTGAGACCGTCGCAGCAGCGGTCGTCGAGCTCATCACCGGCGATCTCCTCCGCGAGCCACGCCGGGTCGGCAAGCCCCTGCAACGCGAACTTGCCGGGCGTTGGGCGGCACGCAGGGGCGCCTACCGGGTGCTCTACGCAATCGACGACCAACAGGGCCAGGCCACCGTGCTCGCGGTTGAACACCGTCGCGACGTGTACTGGCGACATTGACGCCCTCAGGATCGACCGCAGTGCACCCGAGCGCCGTCCCGGGTCGTGGATCCCCTGCGCTACACGGCTCGCGCTGGCTGGCAGCATGGGCAAGCAGCTGGCGCGCCGCCAACTGCTCCTCTGGGGTGAGCGTGCGGGAGCTGTCGGCGCCCAAGGTCGACGCAATCGTCTCCGGGCTAACGGCGCGGAGTCCGCGCCGCAGCGTTGCTCGTCTCTCGGCGGGCTCCTCCTGGCCTCGTGGTCGTCTTCGTCGCCGAGTCGGACGACGTGCTGCCCAACACGCTCGCCATCGCGGTGAGCGCCGTCAAGGGACTGCTCGCCCTCGGCGCGACGACCTGGGTCACTCCGGTGGTCGTCGTCGCCCGCAACATGGAACAAGGTCAGAGGGACGCCGGCGACATGGGCGTCTCGGTCGTACACGCACGGCACCTCGGACAGCACCTGGCGGTCTTGCCGGTGTGCGAGCCCGCCCCGGCACCCATGCCCCACGTCGTCTACGGAGCGACCGGTCCCAGGCGGCGTCGCATGGCAGAAGTCCACGGCCAGCACCTCGCCGCCGAGTTCGACTTTGCCGCGCCCGGTACGCTTCGGATGTGGCCCAAGTGGTACCTACGATCGATGCCCTCAGGGGCCGTCGCGAGGCGATCTTGGCAGCCGCGCGTGGCCGTCACGCTTCGCGGGTGCGGGTGTTCGGCTCGATCGCCCGAGGCGATGCCGGACCCGCTAGCGACGTCGACTTTCTCGTTGACTTCGGCCCCGAGGCGTCGCTCCTCGACCAGGTCGGGCTGACTCAGGATCTGGAAGCCTTGCTGGGGATGCCCGTCGACCTGATCTCGACCGGTGGCCTCCGTCCGCGCCATCGCCGCATCCGCGACGAGGCGATCGACCTGTGACGGCCGCTCGCCGAAATCTCGATGACGTCCTGGTGGCGCTCCGCGGCCCTGCCGACGATCACCCGCAGATCCTCGGGGTCGATCTTCTCGATCAAGGCGTCCAGGTTCCCAGCGTCCGGCCGCCGGCCGTGCGTGCTCACTGCGGAGCATCGGTCGTCGTCGCCCGCGACCGCAGTCGGTGGCCAGCGTCATCTTCAGATTCGGCCGACCTTGAGGCCGCCCCGTAGCCGGGGCTGGAGCCACAGTTGCGGGTGTCGCGACGAGCCTGTGATCGCTTCAAGCCAGCGTGGGTAGTTGAGGACGATGAGTTCGAGCTGCTCGCGGAGGTTTGCCGGTTGGCGCGTGCAGAGGATCACGTCCACCCCCCGACCGAGGTATGCACGGACGCGAAGTTGCCGGCTTCGGAAGTCCTGGTCGGATGTGACGAGGATCCAATCCTGCTCCGCACACCATTCGGCGATCTGCGCGTCGGTCGCCTTGTGCCGTAGGCTCGGGATCCTCGGATGTGGCTCGCCGAGTTCGGCGATTCGCTGGACCTGTTGCACCGCGTACGCGAAACGAGGAAGCAGTTCCCCCAGCCAATGACTGAAGTTCTCGTCCAGCAGGAATCGGGGCTCAGCCGGCAAGGAGCTGCTGGACCCCGCGCACGTCCTCCACGTCGATCGCATGCCAGTCGGCGATCTGCTCGACGCTGTGGGACACCAACTCCCTGGCGATGACGGTGATAGGGAGGCGCGTACCCTTCACGACGGGTTCGCCGAACTGGATGTTCGGATCGATCTCGATGCGGTCGGTCAGCTCCCAGGCAACCGCCTCGTTCTCAGCGCCGAAGCGGATCTCCTCGGCGAACGTCTCGATGACAGGCAGCCACACGTAGTGGCCGGCACCTCTGCCGACCAGCTCGATGACCTGCGGCTCTGCGCCGGCCGGCGCCAGGTCGGCCCAGATCGCGGCGCCGTCAGTGAAGAAGAGCCGCTGCGCGAAAGGACGGGCCACGCCCGGCAGCGACTCGGCCAGCGCGGCTTCCAGCTTGCGGAGCTTTTGGAGGCTCACCCCTGACCGGCGGAAGCGCCGGACGACCTCCAAGCTGACGAGGTCGTGGAATGAGAGCAGGCGCGGCTCGTCAGGACCAATCCCGACGCTCGGCGGAGCCAGCCCGGCAACCCAGCGGCGAAGGGTCCCAGCCCGCACCTCGGAGGCCCGCAAGCCGAGGATCCGGGCGGCCTCAGGGAAGCTGTAGATCCCGGTCCCGAACGCGGGCGCAGTAAGGGTCGAGGTGGGCACCGAACAATCGTACCCGTCGGGTCCGACAGCCCTGGGTTTATCCGCGGCCCCGCATCCGGCTGAGCCACACCACCCGTCGGAGGACTGGCCCGGCTCCTGCCGGGGCCCCACTTACCGTCCAGATTGGGAGGAGCGTGGGAGGAGGAGGTTGGGGGACTCGAACCGCTGGCGCCGGAGCCGTGAGAGAAGTCGCTGCCGCCCCGCACCTCCGTCCTCGCCAGGACACCGCGACCCGCGCTAGTCTCCCCATGACGCGACACAGCGGCCCCCGAAAGGCGGCAAGGGCCGCTGGTCTGTGAGGTTCCGATCTAGGGGAAGAAACCTCGTGGCAAAGGCTAGCGG
>CAZAMA010000340.1:0-2884 GCA_964485645.1 uncultured Acidimicrobiaceae bacterium
AGACCACGGCTCGCTTCTCCCACCTCGACGACCGGAGTCGAAGCCTGTCACCCCCAAGGTGATGGTCAAGGTGCGCTCCCAAGAGATTGGCTGAGCGGCTCGCACGGTAACCACTCAACCTCCGAGAAGCTTACAGCCATGTGAAGCACAATCGAGCCCAGGGCCCTTGCTTAGCGAGTTCAGTAACGCCGCAGTAGCTCGCTGTTCGGTGCACCCGGTCTGAGAGGCATCATTGCGCCAACTGTGCGCGCGGGGTGACCGCACAGCCCCGACACGGTCGGACGAGGCACAAGGTTCGAGGAAATCCAGCAGTGCCCCACCATACGATGACTCCTTACCCCTCCGGCGGTACAGGTGGCGGCTCCGGCGGTACAGGTGACGGCTCCGGCGGTACAGGTGACGGCTCCGGCGGTACAGGGGGTACCGTCTCACGGGGATGATCCGGGGCCCTCAGCGCCTCGACTCGTACTCCTTGATGGTCCTCTGGGTCTCTCTCGCCGAGTCGCGCTCGGCTATGGCGTGTCGCTTGTCGTAGAGCCGACGTCCGCGCGCCAGAGCGATCTCGACCTTTGCCCGCCCGTCCCTGAAGTAGATCGACAAGGGCACGATGGTAAGGGCCTTCTGCGCGACCTTTCCGGAGAGCTCGTCGATCTCCTCACGGTGCAGGAGCAGCTTGCGGGTCCGATCAGGATCGAAGCGCCCGTAGCCGGTGGCGTACTCATACGGCGCCACGTGCGTGCCGACGAGCCAGGCCTCGCCGTGGTCGATCCGGGCATACGCGTCCTGGAGCGCAACGTGGCCGGCGCGAAGTGCCTTCACCTCCGCTCCCATCAGCGACAACCCCGCCTCGTAGGTCTCGAGAATCTCGTAGTCGTGCCGAGCCCGCCGATTCGAGGCGACACGGCTTATTCCCCGTTCGGCATCGGAGCGGGCTCGCGCCTTTCGCGAGGATCCCTTCTTTGGCACGTAAAGACGCTACTTGGAAGCGAGCGCGCCGAGAGCGCGCTCGCAGCGGTCATGATCTTGTCATGAATGATTCTGAGTCTCAGACTCGGGAGGGGCTGCCGATCCCCGGGGGCCCCTCGTGTCTGTCGATCACTGCTGGTCATCTTGCTTTGATGGTCTCTCACTGCATCGGGCGAGCGCCGGAAGAGGCATGCGGCCTCTTGGTCGGCGACGCAGCTGGGGTCGTGTCGCTGGTAGAGCCTGCTCGCAACGCCGCCCGATCAGCGCAGCTATACACCGTCGACCCAGCGGACTACCTGCGGATCGACAGACAGGCCGAAGAGGATGGGAAAGCTGTGATCGGCGTCTTCCACTCGCACACCCACACCGACCCGTGGCCTTCGCCGACCGATGTCAAGCAAGCACCTGACCCTGGCTGGCACTACGTGATAGTCGGACTTCGCCACGAGGTCGCGTCGACTCGCTCCTACCGCATTGTCGACGGGAACATTCTGGAGGAGTCGATCGTTGTGCTGGATTGAGTATAATCCGACTTAAATAGTCAACTTTCGGAGGATCCAGTGTCCGTCGCTATTCGCCTTCCAACCGTGCTTCGTCCTGCCGCCAGCGGCAAGTCGATCGTGAACGTTGACGGAGAGACGATCGGAGAGGTCCTCGACACGCTGCAGCGAACTTACCCTGCGATCGCCGGGCAAGTGCTGACCGCGGACGGCACCTTGCATCGCTTCGTGAATGTCTACGTGAACGACGACGACGTCCGCTACCTGGACAAGCTGGACACCAGGCTCGCCCCAGACGACGTCGTCTCGATCCTGCCCGCGGTGGCAGGCGGGGCGCTCTGAGCGCTCGCTCAGGTATTGTCAGCTCTGCCAGACCTCGTGACGTGCCTTGCATGACCAGGTTCTCCAGCGTCCTCGACCTGATTGGCAATACGCCTCTGGTCGACATCTCCGCACTGAGCCCGAATCCCATGGCGTCGATCTTTGTCAAGCTGGAGGGGCAGAACCCAGGCGGCTCGGTCAAAGACCGGGCCGCGCTCGCGATGGTCGAAGATGCCGAGCGCGCCGGAGTGCTGAAGCTTGGAGCCACTCTCCTAGAACCAACTTCCGGCAACACTGGCATCGGTCTTGCCATGGTCTGTCGCGTGAAGGGGTACCACTTAAAAGTCGTGCTCCCAACCAACGTGTCGACGGAGCGACGTCAGCTACTCGAGTTGTGGGGTGCGGACATCATCGAGAGTCCGGGCTCGGAGGGCTCCAACGGCGCCGTGCGCTTGGCGAGGCATCTGGCAGCTGAGCACCCTGAATGGGTATTCCTCTACCAGTACGCCAACCCCGCGAACCCTCGTGCCCATTACGAGAGCACCGGACCAGAGATCTGGAGAGACTGTCCGGAGATCACTCACTTCGTGGCCGGCCTCGGAACCAGCGGAACGCTGCTTGGAGTGGGACGCTACCTAAAGGAGCGTAACTCAGAAGTTCAGATCTGGGCTGTGGAGCCGCCCGCCGGCGAGACGGTAGATGGGCTGCGCAACCTCGACGACGGATATATTCCACCGATCTTCTCCGACCTCGGAGGTGAAAAGCTCCTGGACCGGAAGACGATCGTCGGACCGCGCGATTCGATCCTGTGGACGAGGCGCCTCGCAGACCTCGGCATCTTTGCCGGCATCTCGTCCGGTGCGGCACTCGCGGGAGCCGTTAAATGCGCCGCGAGCATCGACCGTGGCGCCATCGTGATCGTCTCGGCTGACGGAGGCTGGAAGTACCTGTCCAGCGGAGCATGGACCGGCGATATCGACGAGGTCGTAGAGCTGGCACGAAAGACCATCTACTTCTAGCCCCCAGCGCGCCCAGCGCCGGACCCGTGGGCCGGGAGCCCAGGAGGGCCCGGGCGCACCCGGGGCGGTCGGACCCAT
>CAZAMA010000341.1:0-2884 GCA_964485645.1 uncultured Acidimicrobiaceae bacterium
GATCGTTGCCACCGCCGGCGTCAGGGTTCAACACAGAGCTGGCTGCACTCAGAGCCCACAGACCGCACCCCAGCGGACGTGAGGACGCCTACGCCGCCGCCGTTGCATTCACCGCGTTGCCGTGGGGCATCGAAGGGATCCCCGCCTCCTTCATTCGTCTGATGTCCGCAGATGCCGACGTGGCGCGCTCTTGGTTCGGTCACCGTGCCCAAGGAGGGGCGGACGCCAGAAGGTTCACACCCCAACACCGGCTCAGTACTCGAATCGCACCTCCGAGGTACGATACGCCAATAGCTCCGCCAATACGTCAATGGCAGCACCGCGAATGGTCATCTGATGGAAGTCTGCGGGCGAGATCTCGCATCGTTCGGCGAACTCCGCCTTTACGGCCTCGTAGTCTGTGCCCGGAATAGGCCTTGGATTGGCGTAGTCGACTAGCTGGACATGGGCAGTATGGCGGCCCGTAACGATAGGCACCGTGGCAACTGTCACAGTTGCATGAGCCGCAGGGCTCCAACCTGGATCTGGCTCGTCGAGCTGCAAGACGACGTGCGTGACGCCTCCCCTCAGGGCGCGTTCCTCGAGGGCCGCGTGAGGGACCTCAATACCGACGACAGCAGCGATCTCCATCGCATCGCGGGAAGCGCGCGCAGAGGTCTCCGCGATCGCGTCCTCGAGCGCGGCCTTACTGAGCTTGAACACGACGCGCCGTTGGTGCTCGTTGTATTTCGCCATCTCCTGGAAGATCCAGGTCAGTTCGGCGAGCACCGGATGGTCTTGTTCGGCGCGGAGCTTCCACTCGACCCGACCTAACCTTTCGCCCGATCCCAGACCGAGAAGGCGGGAAAGCTCGAAACGATACAGCGGGCTGCGGCTTGTCATAAGCACCGACGGCACCAATCTGGACGAGCCGCTACGGCCGAGGACTTGGATGGTCTCGGTCTCCCTCTCGGTGCCTCGGTAGACGTAGCCGATGGGTTCGTCGAGGGAGTAGGCGAGGAGTTCCTCGGGGGAGCAGAGGCTACGGACCGCGTCTAGGGTCATCGCACGCTGGCGCATCTCCTCGTCGAGAGACAGCGGTGCCGTGACCTTGGGGAGCCGGGCTTTTCGTCCAACGCTTGATGCAGCGATGTCGGTCCCCAGGAGCCGATCCATAGCCATGAAGAACCGGCGTGAGGGCAGGCATGTCCGGGGATCCACAATGCACTCGTCGATCGTCAACTTGTGGTCCCCGTGTACCATCGTGGACCCCGCCAGAGTGCGCGTCGCGTTGTCTCGCTCCGCCTCGTCGTCGTAGGCGAGCGCTGCGTAGAGAGGCAGATCGTCGTAGTGGTATCGAACGAGCAAGTTCGGGCCACGCTTGCCGATGACGCGCGTTCCATCAGCCTGCAACTGTTGAGACCGCGCGGCCATTTCGGACAGCTTCCAGATGCGCGGAGTGCCGAGCCCTAGGCCCCCGCGCCGGAATGGACCGAGTCGCGCGCGCAACTCGCGGTTGAAAACGGAGCTCGCGAGTGCGGGGGTGGGCAACCGGCCGAGTTCAGCGGCTGCACGCCCCGCGAATACCCTGACCGGCTCTGCGGAACTGAAGGTCGGGACCACTGCAGTGGCTATTGGGCTGGATGCAAGGTGAACGAACCCACTCTCCGCTAGGCCCTGCAGAGCAGGCACTAGGTTGCCCGTCGCGCCGAAAAACTCGTGGGCGTATAGGAGCACCGTCTCCGCGTTGAGCCCGGGGTTCGCTGGTTCATGCAATTCGATGATCGCTGCCATGACCGCGACCTCGCCCAAACTGGCCCTTACTGCGGCGGCGGCTGGATCCTGCTCGGCTAGCCGCGACTTGCCCATGAGTAGCGCGTACTGGACGAAGACCTCTGGCGTCGCCCCTGGCAGAGCGAGCTGATCCTCTATCTGTCGGATCGCACGGTCGAGAATCTCCTCACGTTGATCGTCTTCCAGAATCTCGCTCCAGATGTAACGGCGACGAAGCTCGTGGAACCAAGGCGAATGGTCGGTGAATACGCGAGAATCAACGAGCAGCTCGCGCAGCGTGTACCAGATGGCTACATCGATGCCCAGATAGACGGCCGCTGTTTCGGGGCTGATCGCTGCTGGGAACGGGCACAGGCTTTCCGCGGCGGCCTTGGCAACGGCGTCAAGCTCTCTCCACGTCCGTCGGGTAGCGGCACCTAGAACGTCTGGTCGCTCCATCCGGTCGAGCTCTCCGATCGGTGCCCCACTGGCGAGCAACTCAACAGCCGCGGCAACGTGGAGGGCGTAGCCATTCGTAACGTCACGGATCCGTTCAGCCCACTGGCGGGGAAGAGCCACCGCTTCGAGCCAGTCGGCGATCGCTCTCTCACCCAATCCCTCCAACTCGACACAGGTGACTCCTCGTTGCACAAGGTCATCGGCTGCGTCTCGGGTAGCCGCGTTCCACGTGGAGAAGGCCACACGCAAAACGACACCGTCGGGCAACACAGAGGTGAGGTCAGCAAGATAGTGGCGATCAGAATCTTCGAGGTTGGCGCCGTCGTCCAGCGCGAGGACGAGATCTCGACCATCCCCGAGCTCTCGACATTCGGATGCGAAGCTGCACACCAGGTCAACCACGTCCGGGTCAAACGCGTTGTTGATCCGAGCCAACAAGTCGTTCTCCACGGACATCACTAGCTGCTCGGCAAACGTTGCTATCACGGCAGCAAGTTCAGGTGTTGCCGGCATGACTCCCTGACGACGGTGGGCACCTGAACGGCAGCGTTCGCTGCGCGCGGCATCGTCGGCGTCCGGTTTGAGGGTGGAAGTGCCCGGCGGGAGGATGGCCGGTCTCTGAACGCGAGGGACCCCTCCCGCACAGTTGGTCGCTGACGCCGGGAGGGGTCCA
>CAZAMA010000342.1:0-2877 GCA_964485645.1 uncultured Acidimicrobiaceae bacterium
AACACCTGCCGACGGTCACTGGAGCCGTGAATCCAGCCAGCACCGATGAAGGCGACGCGCGAATGACCAAGACCCGCGAGGTGTTCGAGGGCAATCGTCGCGCCAGCGACGTTGTCGACGCTGACATTGGCGATAGGAAGGTCACGACTTCCCTGTAGCAGGCCGACCGCAGGAAGACCAACCTGGCCGTAACCATCCCAAAGAAGCTGCTCGTCATGCACATCGCCGACGAGCAGCACGCCGTCGCACAGCTGGTGCTTCATCAACGCGGCTAGGTCAAGCGCCGCCGGTGCACTTTCGCCCGTGTCGGCGACCAGGACTTCGTAGCCTCTCGAACGAGCCTCACGGATCAGAGCGGTGATCATCATCACGATGCTCGGCTGCGTAAGGTCGCGAGCAATGACGCCCAAGAGTGCGGTGCGCGCCCCCCGGAGCCCTCGCGCAAGAGCATTCGGTGTATAGCCGAGCTCGTCGAGAGCGGCCAGCACGCGCTGTCGTGTCGACTCGGAGAGACGGTCATGGCGAGCGGTCAGCACCTGGGAGACGGTGGTTTGTGACACACCGGCGAGTCGCGCGACATCGCGCTGCGTCGGCCGCGAGCCTGGCAGTCTGACAACCGAAGGCGTCGAAGACACCGACAACGCGTCCTTTCCCCGGCATGGAGTCCACCGGTCAAGACAAAGCAGCTCGTGAGTACTACGTAGTACCATGATGGAGGGAGGTTGAGTGCTTGTCAAGGGTGATTCAGGCAGACATTGATCCAGACGCCGGAAGCACGCGTAGTCAGACCTCGAAGCGCCAAGACGTGGCGGGTAAGGTACGGTGTCACGAGAGCTTTCTGGGGGATGAGAGTGTCGACTAGTACACGCCCGAACGTCGTCCTCGTCGTCGCCGATGACATGGGATGGGGTGATCTTGGTTGCTACGGCGCCACAAAGATCCCGACACCAGCGATGGATCGACTCGCCGCCGAAGGGGTGCGGGCAACCGACTGCCATTCGGCCTCCGCTCTCTGCACGCCGAGCCGATACGCCATCATGACCGGTCGCTACGCCTGGCGCGGCCCCTTGAAGGAGCACGTCATCTTCGGCCACTCGCCGGCTATCATCGAGCAGGGCCGCCCGACACTCGCTTCAGTTCTGAAGGACGTCGGCTACCGCACGGGTATCTTCGGCAAATGGCACCTCGGACTCGGCTGGCAGTTCGATGACGGACGTGCGTGGACCGCTTTCGAGCACGGCAGCCCGCTTGTGGCCGAGGTAGACGACGGGTCGAACGTGGACTACACGGCTGGGTTCGCTGACGGACCAACAACTCGCGGCTTCGACCGGTTCTTCGGGATGGCTGGCTCGCTCGATATGGCGCCCTATTGCCTCTTGGATCAGGACAAGACTGTTGGTGTCCCGGACCGACCGAAGGAGCGTTACTTTCCCCAACAGCGACCCGGGCTGCAGGTGAAAGACTGGAACGAGGAGGAAGTCGACGTCAGGATCGTCGAGGAGGCGTGCGGTTGGCTCCGCCAGCAGATCACTGCTGGCGAGCCCTTCTTCTGCTATCTGCCGACCTCGGCCCCGCACCGACCCTGCCTGCCCCCTGCATTCGCGAAGGGATGCTCCACGGCCGGGCCCCGCGGTGACATGGTGACTGTCGTCGACTGGGCTGTCGGCGAGGTGCTCGCTCTGCTCGACGAGCTCGGGGTGGCGGACGACACGATCGTGGTTGTGACGAGTGACAACGGGGCGCGCTTGAGCGACATCGACGGCAACACATACGGTCATCGTTCGAACGGCGACTGGCGCGGACAGAAGGCGGACGTCTGGGAGGGCGGCCATCGCGAGCCCTTCGTGGCCCGCTGGCCCGGGCACATCCCTCCCGGCTCGGTGACCGACGAGCTCGTCGGTCTGGTCGACCTCATGGCGACCATCGCGCGGGCCCCGGGCACGGAGCTGCCCCCTGGTGCAGCTGAGGACAGCCTCGACATGCTCGACGTCCTCACCGGGGTGGCGGCGCGTGGCCCGCGCGATTCGCTCGTGCACCACAGCGGGTTCGCGACCTTCTCCCTGCGCCGCGAGCACTGGAAGCTCGTGATGGGGTCCGGTTCGGGCGGCTTCACCGAGCCCAAGGGGCAGCGCTGCGACGCATCCTCCTGCGAAGGCCAACTCTACGACCTGGCCACGGACCCGGGCGAGACAACCAACCTGTGGAACGAGCACCCCGAGGTGGTGCATCAGCTCTATGCGGAGCTGAAGGGTCTAGCGTCCAGCCCCGCGAGTGGCCTGTCCTTCGATGTTGCGCTCGCCTAAGCTTGCGATTAAACCTTCACGCGGCCGTCCCGGGCCTGAGCGAGCATGAGCTCGAGAGCCTCCTGGGCCACGGTCCGGAGCTCTTCGACCAGGCCTCGTAGTCGGCGGTCGTTCGCGATCCACTCCTGATAGATCGTCGCCTCCGCGTCGCTGAGGCGCCGATTGACGGTCTTGCCGTTCACCTTGGCCGTCCAGTGCCAGTACGGCCCGTGCAGCTGTGGTGGATCTGCGTGGCAGCGACAGTTGGCCTTCCCGCAGCGGTTGAAGCGAGGCGCGAGACTCCCCGACGCGATGTACCCGAGCTCGCCGATCTGGGCGATCAGGGCGTCGTAACGCTTCTGCACTCGGGCAAGCTGCTTGTCGGCGCTCGTGGGTGGCATCGCCGCCATCTTCCCAAAGTGCAGCATCCACCACTCCGAGTCCGAGAGTAGACACACTCTAGGATATGCCACGCACCCCACACACCGGGCACGACGCGTTGGTCTCGTTCCGCCATGAGCTCTACGGAACCTTCACGGCCTGGGGCGACGCGCTCTTCGAGCTGTGCGACGCCACGCTGTGCGCGCCCGGGTCG
>CAZAMA010000343.1:0-2859 GCA_964485645.1 uncultured Acidimicrobiaceae bacterium
CGACTGGCCGAAGCGGCACACGCAGAGGCAAAGAACAAGGGAGGCGATGAGCATGACAAGAGGAGAACAGAGCCATGAACGATGACGCGACGGACCTAGGCGATTCGCGGGGCAAGGCCACCGACGAGGCGATCTTGCCCGCCATTGTCGACCGCGCCGTCTTCCACGCCGAACTGGACCAGTTGAGGGTGCGGGAGAAGGCGCACACCCGAGAAGGAGACTCCATCGCCGCTGCCAGACGGCGCCTCCCGATGGTCGAGGTGGATGCCAGCCTCGAACTCACCGGGGAGGACGGGACGCTCAGCCTGCTCGACGCCTTCGAAGGACGCCGACAGCTCATCGCCTACTACTTCATGTGGCACACCGGCCAAGGCGCGGCCGAGCAGTGCGAGGGTTGCACGTGGGCTACCGCCCAGGTCGGGGAACTGTCCTACCTTCACTCACGCGACATCACCTACGCCGTCTTCTGCCAGGGCCCCTTTGACGAAAGCATCCGCTACCGCCGGTTCATGGGCTGGCACATGCCGTGGTACTCCCCCGAGGCGTCTCTCGACCACCTCCTCGTCGGGCGCCAGACCGGCCTGTTCCACCTCGTGTGCTACCTACGCCACTCGAACCGCGTGTTCGAGACCTACTGGACCACCGGCCGCGGCGTGGAGGCATTGGACTTCAGCTATGCGTTGATGGACCTCACCGCCTACGGACGCCAGGAGGGCTGGGAGGACTCGCCACCTGGGTGGCCGCGACAAGGTCATCTATTGCGCACTGATGGCGGCCATCCGGCCTGGCCCCGCCTGTCTGGGTGGCCTGGCGGACGCCCCACCGCCCAATGGTCACGACTCGAAGCGGGACGCTCCGACGATCTGCGACCGCCGTCGGCACGGCGTTGAACGCCCGAGTTCTCCAAGCACGTCGTCCCCTCGAAAAGGACATCGCAGTGATGTCCATGACCTGCTTCCACTTCCAGCTACCGGCTGCAACATTCGGGCGCGACGTGGCTAGGACGGCCGTCGCCTTGATGACGACTCTCGGAGTCGCGGCCATGTGCTGGGTGATAGCCGTCCAACAGATGCCAGGCATGGACATGGGCGCTGCTACGACGCTCGGCTCGTTCGAGTCGTTCGCCCAATCGTGGACGTCGATGATGGTGGCCATGATGCTGCCGGGATCGGTCCCAGCGCTGCTGCGACGAACCCACTCCGCCGGAGTAACCGCGGCAGCCCTGTTCGCCGTCTCCTATCTCGCCGTGTGGACGGCGGTGGGCACCGCGGTGTACTGGTTGTACCGACCCCATGGGACTGTCGCCGCTGGCGTTGTGATGCTGGCTGCAGGTGTCTACGAACTGACGCCGATCAAGGGCTACTTTCGCCTGAAATGCCGTGACGGCACGGGCTCCGGATTCGCCTTCGGCCTGAACTGCGTGGGGTCGAGCGTCGGATTGATGGCCATGCTGGTCGGGCTAGGCATCATGAACGTCCCTTGGATGGCGGCCATTACCGTCGTCGTGCTCGGCCAGAAGCTGCTGCCCGCCAAGGTCACTATCGACGTCCCGCTCGCGCTCGCCCTTATAGGGCTCGGGTTTGCCATCCTCGCAGCCCCAGCGTCGATCCCAGGGCTTCTGTCCGCCGCCCGTCATATGCCAGTCAGATGAGAGAACGACGAGCGCGTGACTGGTGAGCCGAAATCTGACGACAGGCTCGCAGGTCGGTTGTTCTCCTCCAGACCTGGACGAACATACACGGCATGGCGAACACCCGTTTGGCCGGCGCTGCCGGCTCGCGATCGTGAGGAGTGCCAAGGGGCCGTATCGGAGCAATCCGGTAACCCTTGATCGGAATGGCCAGCTCTAGCTGGTGACTCGAAATGCAAACCACAGAAGGGAATCAGCACGATGACCAGCCACAGGATCGGATCCCGTGAGGAGTGGCTTGCGGCAAGGGCTGAGCTGCTCGATCGGGAGAAGGAACACACGCGGGTCGGCGATACCCTCGCCCGACAGCGTCGGGAACTTCCGTGGGTGCCAGTCGAGAAGCAATACCGGCTGCAGACCGCAGATGGCCCACGGACGCTCGCCGAGCTGTTTGACGGAAGCTCGCAATTGGTGGTCTACCACTTCATGTTCGGCCCTGATTACAAGGCCGGATGCCCGTCATGCTCGTCGACCGCTGACAGTTTCGACGGTGTCCTACTCCACCTTAAGGCATGCGATGTGACGATGATCTGTGTTTCGCGCGCCCCAATCGACAATCTGCTCGACTACCGGCAGCGAATGGGCTGGAGCTTCAACTGGGCATCCAGCTATGGCAGCGAGTTCAACTTCGATTTCGGCCTCTCCGACGGCGAACCGATGATGAACGCCCCAGGCAATCCCTTGCTCGAGGCCAACGAACTCAGCCTTCTGAAGCTATTGAACGAGCAGCCGGCACTCCGCGACCACCTCCCTTTGGTCGCCATCCAGAACGCCAGCGCGAGCGGAACCAGCCTCGACCGATACTTCACCGAGGGACACGGCGTCAGTACGTTCGCCAACGTGGGCGATACCGTCTACCACTGCTACTCGAGCTACGCCCGCGGAACGGAGTGTTTGATGGGATACTACGCCATCCTTGATCTCGCGCCCAAGGGCCGCGACGAAGGTGAACAGCCGATGGGCTGGCTCCGCCGCCGCGACGAGTACGAGTCCAAGGCCTGACCTTTCGAGAGCAGGGCCCCTATTCTGCTCAGACGACGTGTACTGTCCTGATAATGGATCTCGCTTTCGGTCAACGCTTCGCCGACGAGTGGGCCGCTGCCTGGAACTCCCAGCTCGAAGCGCTCTGGGACAGCGACGGGCTCACTCCAGGCGAGCTGGCCGAACGC
>CAZAMA010000344.1:0-2859 GCA_964485645.1 uncultured Acidimicrobiaceae bacterium
CTACGAGGGGCTCCTCGATCATGGCGCGCTTGGCGTCGACGACGTCGTCCTCGGTCTTTCGGGCAAGAAGGAGCCCGAGCTCACTCTCGAGGACATCGAGTCACACGCCAGCCAAGGCGGCACAGCGCTTGAAGCTTGGCTCGCCGACCTAACTGGCCTCAGTGTGAGAGCCGTGTCCAAGGCGCTTGGTCTCGTCAGTTCGCCCGAGGAGATCAGCCGCCTCATGAGCGCTTGCGACAACGACCACGAGCTCGCGGACCGGATCGAGCCGTACCTGGGCCTGTTGCGCCAGGACCTGCGTGGCCTGCCGCAGGTGTGGCTGCCGGGAAGCATCGTCATGACCCAGTCCGGCGATCGACGTTCGTCGGGAACCTATTACACGCCGCGAGCCCTAGCTGAGGAGATGGTTCGCTACGCCCTCGAACCACTCGTGTACCGACCAGGCCCGGCGCAGGGGACCCCGCCCGATGATTGGCGGCTGCGACCGACATCAGAGCTGCTCGATCTTCGCGTGTGCGACATCGCCATGGGATCGGGTGCCTTTCTCGTCGCATCCTGCCGATACCTGGCGGCGCGGCTGCTCGAGGCATGGTCCCTCGAAGCGGTCTCGCCCGGGGACCCAGTCGGGCCGTCGGGAGGGGCACTGGTTCTGCTGCCGGGCGAGGAAACCGATCGAGAGATCTTGGCACTTCGACTGGTGACGGATCGCTGCATCTACGGGGTGGACCGAAATCCGATGGCCGCCGAGATGGCGAAGCTCTCGCTTTGGCTCGTCACCCTGGCGAAGGACCGACCGTTCAGCTTCGTCGACCACGCGCTTCGCGTCGGAGACTCCCTCTTGGGCATCACGTCACTCGCTCAGCTCGAATACCTCCATCTCGATCCCGACAAAGGAGCAAAGCTGCAAGGCGGCACGCTGTTCGACCCAGCGGCCGTCATCGCTCCCCTCGTCGACGACGCTGTGCGAAAACGTCGCGAGCTCGAGTCCTTCCTCGTCATCGATATCTCCGACGCCGAGACCAAGCGCCAGCTCTTCGAGGAGGCGCGTGCAGACCTCGAAGAGCTGATGGTGATCGGCAATCTCGTTGTCGGAGCCTCCCTATCGACCGCTGCCGAGTCAAACGACGCGCTGGAAGGTCGCCTCCTGGCGGTGTCCCCGGACGTGCGCGCGGGGTTGCAACCCGGCCAGCACCCGCATGACCAGGCCACCCGGATCGAAGATCTACGTCTCCGTGCCGAGTACTGGCTCGACGAAGGCCGGCCGCCTATGGCACCCGACCGCCAGTGCCTGCATTGGCCGCTCGAGTTCCCCGAGATCTTCCTCGACCGCGAGCGTCCCGGATTCGACGCCGTCGTAGGCAACCCGCCTTTCCAAGGAGGGAAGCGGATTTCTGGTCCTTACGGCAGCACATACCGCGAACACTTGGTCAAAGCGATAGCGGACGGCCGCACGGGAAACGCTGACCTAGTCACATACTTCTTTCTCCGCGGCGCTCAGATAGTGCTGGAGAGGGGCAGCATTGCGCTGCTTGCCACGAACACGATCGCCCAGGGCGATACCCGCGAAGTTGGGCTCGACTGGCTGACAGCCAACGGCTGGTCGATACCCCGCGCAATCAAGAGCCGACCCTGGCCTGGCGATGCGAGCCTGGAGGTCGCGCAGGTGTGGCTCCACCGAGGAGCGTGGTTAGGAGAATCGACGCTCGAAAACCAAGCAGCGAACAAGATCACTTCATCTTTGGAACCCGCCAGCCGAGTCAGCGGCCGACCTCATCGATTGCTAACTGCCAATAGCTGCTTCATCGGCTCCGCGCTCAACACTGAGCGATTTATCGTGCAGCCGGCGGAAGCCGAAAAACTAATTAGCGCGGACCCGCGCAATGCTGACGTCGTAATGCCTTACATGAACGGGGAAGATCTCAACTCCCGGCCCGATTGCACGGCGAGTCGGTATGTAATCAGCTTTCGAGACTGGTCACTAGACCAGGCGAAGCAATACCCCATGTGTATTGACCTACTACACAAGCGTGTGTTGCCGGAGGTGAAGGACAAGGGCAACACCTACGCGGGGTGGTTACAGCGCTGGTGGCAGTTCTGGCGCGTTCGGCAGGATCTGTACGCGGCGACCGAGGGTTGCGAGCGAGTCCTAGTTATCGCTCTCACAAGTAAGACCGTTACACCAGTGTTCGTCCCGAACGGGCAGGTTTTCTCGCACGCGCTCGGCGTCTTCGCCTACGACGACGATGCTCACTTCGGGCTGCTCACAAGCGCCTTCCATTACTGGTGGGCCATCACAAGAGCGTCGACGCTCGAAACTCGAATCCGCTATACGCCGAGTGACTGTTTCGAGACGTTTCCGCAACCTGTGTTGACCGACGCTGTAGGCAAGGCAGGAGGCGCTCTTGACGTCCATAGGCGGCAGCTCATGCTGGATCGGTGGGAGGGGCTTACGGCCACCTACAACCGCGTGCACAACCCGAAAGAGGAAGCAGCGGACATTGCCGAGCTGCGGGGACTTCACGTCGAGCTCGACCATGCGGTTGCCGCCGCCTACGGCTGGGAAGATCTCGGTCTCGACCACGATTTCTGGGAAACTCGCCAGGGCATGCGCTTCACCGTCGGCCCCGAGGCGCGGACCGAGCTCATCGACCGGCTCCTAGAGCTGAACCACGCTCGTCACGCAGAGGAGGCCAACGGGGGGAATGCCGCTGACTCCCCAGGTACGCGGTCGCGGACGGCAAGTCGCCGACGTAAGCCAGGAAACCAACCACGGTTGCCAGAGATGCAGCTGAGCTTTGAGGACGCGTGAGATGAGCCTAGGACCAACGTTTCTGGACAAGCCGGGTGGCAGGTGGGGTC
>CAZAMA010000345.1:0-2854 GCA_964485645.1 uncultured Acidimicrobiaceae bacterium
GGTCGCCCGGGTTCCACCTTTTACCTCGACATGGCCGAGCGGAGCCTCACGAGGCTCACCCCCCGGCATGTGGTGCATCCGCGCGATCGGCTGGATGCCGGTCTTGAGCATCTGTCGCAGATGGCGACCACGAACGGCGCCGTCATAGTCGAAGACCTGCATGTCGGGGAGCACCTTCTGGATGCGCTCGGCGACGATGACCGCCAGGTCCCCCTCGGATGCCTCCCTGCCGATGATCTCCTGATCGAGAATCGATCGCTGATTGCGGTGCTCCCCCCGAGCCACGGCAACCATTCAGCTGTCCGGGGCAGGTTCGACCATCTCGGGTGCGCAGCGCAGGTGGCGTGACTTGAACTTTCCGACCACTCTGTCGAGCAGCACAACGACGTAGTCGTCAGCGAGTTCGTGGACGGTGCCGGCCTCACCGCGGATGTATTGGGGCTTGGCTTGGTTGCCGATCCGGACCCGGTCGTGGAGTGTGAGCCTGGCGAGTGCAGCCTGGGTTCTGTTGTGGGCGATGGCTGAGGTTCGCCGGTTGATTGCGTCGATGACTGCAGTCAGCTCGGCATCGAGGCGACCGGTCGCCAGCGCGTCGAGGAGAGCGGGTGCATCAGGGATCGGCCAGCACGACGGAGGCGGTGTGGGTGCTGTCGGTTCCATTCGTCAAGTATCGCGAACGGTGAGTCAGATCCGCTGAGGGATCCAGGCGTCGCCGTGAAAGAGACGAACCAGCACTGCCAGGGGATCGAGGTCATGCTTCATCGCCGTTGCGATGTAGGACCGCACGGTAGCCATTCGTTCGGCCCCTTCGATCGCCCGGAAGGAAGTGGACACCTTCTTGTGGATTTTCACCATCCGGAGATCTCTCTCTGCCAAATTGTTCGTGAAGCCGACCCGAAGATCGGTGGCGAAGCAGCAGATGGCGTCCTTCCTCGTGCGGAAGGCAAGTGCGAGGTTGTAGCCCTCGGTCTCGATGCTGTCGCGCTTTCGGCCGAGTGGTGCCGGGTTGGCGTTGAGTGCCTCGCCGACGATCGTGTCGTAGCGGGCGAGGTAGCCGGCGAGGATCTTCTTGGAGATCCTCTTCTTGCCCTTGGCTCGAGCGGTTGCCGCTGCCGCCTTCATCTCCAACAACAAGTCACCCATCGAACTGGTCCACTCGGTCTGGTCGAAGGAGACCCCGACCGAGGCCAGGTTGCGGAGCAGGTGGGCCCCACATGCGGCATGGGTCGGCTGGTCGTAGTCGAAGTACCACCCGAGCCGGTCATGGACCGCAACGCCATCGAAGTCCGGCAACAGGCCGGTCGCCTCGATGCCGTCGGGTCCACGGGTGATGTCCGCGTGGAGCAGGGTCAGAAGTTCTGTGCAGGCGACGTGGAACCAGACGGACCCCTTGCCCAGGCGGTCGGAGGTCTCGTCCATGTAGACAACGTCGGTGTCGCGCAGTTGGGCGAGGACAGCGGTGAGGAACCCGGCGAGGCCGTCAGCACCTTCTGAGTACACCGAGTCGAGGAACCCGGTGGAAACAGTGACACCGAGCAGGTCCGCCATCGCCTCTTTGGTCCGCTCGAAGGGCAGGTGCTGGCGGCACATCAAGTAGAGGGCGGTCGCACGGATCCTTGGTCCGTAGCTGGCGTGTCCCCGAGCCTCTTCGGGGAAGGCGGCCTTGTTCACCGTCCCGCACGCACACCGCTTCGACTCGGCCCGGTGCTCGATGGTGAACATCACCGGCACCGGAATGTCGGTGACCTGGCGAATCTCGGTTCGCTCGACGGGAATGTGCGCCAGGTCTGCTCCACAGTCACTGCAGGCAGGTGGCGTGTGGAGATGTACTTCGTCAGGATCGTCGACGTGTGCCAGGTGCTTCCCCGCAGTGCCGGGCTGCTTGCCGGGTTTGCGACCCAGAGCTCGCCGTGCTGCACGGTTCGCGTTCTCCGGCTTGTCCTTCTTGCGCCCGAAGAGATCCGAGGACGGCGGCAGTGACGAGTTCTCCGAGTTCTTTCCCAGTCGCTTCTCCAGAGCGGCGATCTTCCGGGCGAAGGAGTCGAGTTCCGACCGCAACACCGCATTCTCGCCGACCAGCCGATCGTACTCACCAACCAGGCGGTCAACCTCGGCCGTGAGCGGGTCGACCTCGCCGGCCAGTCGATCGTTCTCCTCTGCGAGCCGTTCCACGTCACCGCGCAGCCGCTCGTTCTCGGCAACGACCTCGGCATCGCTTCGTTCCGCACCGGAGGGCATGCCGACAATTCAAGCAACTGCCAGCACGTTTCGCGAATCGCGAAGTCAGCGCCTCAGTTCGCTGATCCTCGTCATCGGAGGTCGCTGGCCGTGGTGGCGACGGACGGAGCACCGGACAGGTGAATGGTTACCTCCGATGCCGAGCCCTTGATCCGCGGACAGTGTCGAGTTTTCGATGGACAGGATCGAGTTTGTCGCCTCAATCGCAGAACCGTGTGCTGACCAACTGGTACAGTTGCGAAACGCAACGCCGGCATCCGAACAAAAGATCGCAGCCCCTGTAGAGTCCCAGGATCGAAAGTCGAGCCCTTCAATAAGAACATCGCGCGACGAGATGATGGCTGCGCATCCGACACGCGTTTCAACCGACACTCGGCCATTCTCCGCCACAAGCGTGACGGGCCTCCCAACGCGCAATTGCTCTACATATTGGCCTGGATCTATGACAATCGTGACACCTCCTTGCGTACCATTGATCGCCTCTTGAATCGAATTGAATCCCCTGCGCCTGCTAGCGGAAACCCGCACGGTCTTGCCTCGCATCGCTCTCCCTAATTGAGTAGTCACGCTTCTTGATTCACCTTGCTGCCACTGCGGTGGCGTCACTTGCTCGTGG
>CAZAMA010000346.1:0-2840 GCA_964485645.1 uncultured Acidimicrobiaceae bacterium
GTCGATATTCCGTGGACCCGCCTCGGAGAGGCCACGGCGGTGTCGCGACTCACCCGACTTCATTGTCGTTGCGTGAGAGATCGCAGCTCGACCTGCATATCCCGGCAATCCGCCGAGCCCCACGCTACTTCGGAGAAGCGCTGCAAGACTCTGGGTCGTGCCACTCTGCTGGGCATCGGCTCCCAGATAGTCGCGGACGTCACCCGCCACTCCTCGATCTGTGAGGACGACAGACAGTTTCCGAGCGTCCGACAGCTAGGTGAGGAACCCCCGCAACAGGGCAGCAGTCGCCTCGACGTGTTCCTCCATTACCTTTCTCGCCTTTCGTGGGTTGCCCGCTAGCACGGCGGCGATCATCTCACCGTGCTGATGGTTGGCCCTGGTGAGCGGCCGCTCGAGGGGGGGAAGCGCGCTCAAGAGGTCGTTCAAAGCGACTCTGATGTCCGCCACAGCTCGTGTGACCATCGCAGATCCCGTAAGCTCGGCGACGAGAAGGTGGAGGCGGGAGTCAGCCTGGCGGTATTCGACGACCGATGCCGTCTCCACCTCGGCGAGGCGCTCACTTAGAGCACCACGCTGGGCCTCGCTCAAAGACGACCGAGCGACGACCTCGATCGCCCCCGGCTCGACGATGTAACGAAAGGTGAGAGCATCTTGGAGTGCGGGACCGAGCTTTCTTGCGATGCGGGCTGCGTCGAAGCTGTCAGGGCTCGGCCTGTACGCGACGAATGTGCCGCCCGAACGACCCCGGCGGGCCTCGACGTAGCCCGCCTGTTGCAGAGATCGCATCGCCTCTCGTAGAGTTACTCGGCTCACGTTCAGTCTGGCTGCGAGCTCGCGCTCGGGCGGAAGCCGATCGCCGTCGCTCACCACGCCGAGCTTGATCACCTCCAATAGGTGTTCCACTGTCTCCTCATAGGCGTTCCCGGCCCGAACAGGCCGGAAGACCGGGTGGACGGCTACCTCCCTTGGAGATGCCGCCCCGTCAAGAGGAGCAGATGGGTTCGTCATGGCGAGTTGCAACTTACGCTCTTCGTCAGACCTGACGGCGGACCGAGCCTAGAAGCAGCCGGTGGGGAGGCGAATGCCGCCAGCGTGCGCCTTGACCCTTGTCGTATAAAGACGCTAAGGTACGAACTTATAGATATTATGCGGAGTAGGCCCAAGGGGGTTCAGCGTGTGTGGGATCGTAGGCCTTCACTGCAAGACTGACCGGTTCCGTCCCTGCCTCGGCGAGCTGATCGTACCCATGTTGGACGCGCTCACGCCACGAGGGCCAGACTCAGCAGGAATCGCGATCTACAATCATGTCGGTGAAGACGCGTGGAAGTACTCGCTGCGCGCACCCGAGAAGGGCTACGACTGGGAGCCCTTTGGAGCAAAGTTAGCCGGTCTGGTCCATGGCGAGGTTGTCCTGGTCCCACGTGGCGATGACGCGGTGGCGATCATCAAAGCTGTCCCAGAGGTCGTGGTTCCCGCTGTGGGCGAGCTGGCAGCCTCCATGCCGGTCGTCGGCTTTGGCCAAGCGATCGAGGTGTTCAAGGACGTCGGAGCGGCAGGCGAAGTCTGTGCTCGCTACGGCGTGGCGGATATGGCTGGCTACCAGGCCGTTGGCCATACCCGCATGGCGACCGAGTCAGCCGTTACGACCGCCCACTCGCACCCTTTCTCGGTCAGCTCTGACTTGGCGCTCGTGCACAACGGCTCTTTCTCCAATCATGCGACGATCCGACGCGAGCTTGTCACCGAGGGGATCTTCTGTGAGACCGACAACGACTCCGAAGTCGCGGCCCGTTTCCTTGGTGCCGAGCTTGGAAGCGGTGCCGACTTGGACAAGGCGCTTCGTCGTGTGCTCGAGACCTTCGATGGGTTTTTCACCCTGCTCGTCACATCGGAGTCATCCTTTGCCGTCGTGCGTGACTCCTTTGCCTGCAAGCCGCTCGTAGTGGCAGAGACCGGCGACTATGTCGCTGTCGGCTCCGAGTACGTCGCATTGGCCGATCTGCCGGGCATCGAGGACGCAAAGGTCTTCGAGCCGATGCCGGAGGAGGTGTTCACGTGGTCGACGGGCTCGAGGTAGCTAGTCTCACTTATCTCAGCTGTGCCGAGCTGACCACGCGGGAGATCAACGCACTACTGCACGAGATGGCCGATGGCAGCCGCGTCGTCATCACCGAGCCGAGGGGGCGCCACAATCTTGGCGTAGGTATCTCCAAGTCGCTCGACATCACTATCGCGGGCAACGCGGGGTACTTCACCGGCGGGCTGTGCGAGGGACCCTCGCTTGTCGTCGACGGCTTCGTCGGCTGGTCAGTGGGGGAGAACCTCATGTCAGGGACGATTCGAGTCCGCGGCAATGCGTCGGAGTCGGCGGGTGCGAGCGCGCATGGTGGTGTTGTGATCATCGAGGGCGATGCCTCCTCGAGAGCTGCCATCTCTCTCAAAGGAGGCACCGTCGCTGTTGGCGGCGATGTTGGTCATATGAGCGCCTTCATGGCCCAAGCGGGCATCTTGTTAGTCGGCGGCGATGCCGGGGACTCACTTGGGGACTCGCTCTATGAGGCAGTGATCTACGTGGCCGGCAAGGTCCGCTCCCTTGGTGCCGATGCCCAGTTCGAGGAGCTAACTGACGCAGACGTTGCCGTTGTCACCGATCTTGTGAGCTTGACCGGTTTTGACCACATCAAGCCAGGTGATGTGACAAAGACCGCCTCAGCACGCCAGCTCTACAACTTCGACGCGCTAAAGGACCAAAGGTACTGATGGACATCTCGGAGCACGTAGCTGCATCTGACGGCTCTACCGGGGTCGATCAGCTGCCCTGGACCGGGACGGTGGAG
>CAZAMA010000347.1:0-2825 GCA_964485645.1 uncultured Acidimicrobiaceae bacterium
GCCCGCGAAGAGCTGACCACACGATGAACGGCACCACTTTGTGCGCGTGGCCAACCAGAGCCACAAGCAGCCAGCCGGCGAACCCGGTCACTGCTGCTGCCACCAGGGCGACACCTGCATGGTGATGTCGCCCGATTGTCAGCTCTGCTGCAAGAGCGAGCGAGGCGCCCACAACCAGCCAGATGGCCGAGGTGATCACGAACAACAGGTGCAGGTCGGCCTTTCGTCGTCGATATCGGATGTGCATGATCAAGGAGAAGAGATGCGCACCGAGCCCTACTGCCAAGACCCCCGCCCCGCACCACGCGAGCCACGCCACCTTGAAGAGCAGCCCGGGCGACAACAGGAGCACGCCGCCGGGAACCGCCCACACGGCAAGCCACCCCGACCGACGTCGGCCGGGCACATGCGCGAGGAGGAACATCGGCCAGAGCTTCTCCGACACACTTATGTAGGCGAGTCCCAGCCACGCGAACAGCCCGACGCTCACATGGGCGAGGACCACATGGCCACTCAGGTCGAACCAGTTCTCCCGGCGGTCGATCACGTAGACGACTCCGTAGCAAGCGGTCACCACGAAGCCGATGACGGCAAGGCGCAGTCCTGTAACCGGCGCTCCTTTGCCTCGTGCCGACAGTGGCGCAGAGACGTTCACCACGAGCAGTGTGACCGCCAGGGCGGCGAACACCCCTCCGGCCTCGACGATGGGCTCCTGCCTGGAGACAAAGCCGAGTGGTAACAGCCACGCACCGCCAAGCCAGCTCAGGAATGTGGCACGCGAGAGACGCACCGAGCGTAGCGGCCGTTGGGTGATCACTGGGGTGAACTGATGGATGGCACCGAGCACTCCCATCGAAAGGGTCGCCAGCATGGCGAGATGCGCCGCTCCGACGACCTGGCCGTCGGTCGGGTCCACGACGCCATAGGCTCGCGACCAGATCAACGCCGCGCCGCACGCGACCAGCCCGGCAGATGCGGCGAGGAGAAAACTCAGGGGAACCGACGGAGGTGGTATTCCGCTCGGGAGCCCGGCCGGACGTCCTTTCCACGCGCCGACATTGGGTGATGGCAGCGCAGTCTCAGAGCCCACGCTGGCCTCGTCGGCTGCGAAATCCGGCCACTCTGGCAGCCAAGGATGTTGTCGTCGCGACCGTCATTGCCTGCATCGATGCCGGGAGCGATCTGCTGTCTCTCCGAGCATGTTCGAGTTCTCCGCTTCTGTGATGGCCACTCGGAGCGTGGGTGATATAGTTCTAGCAGAGTCTAGAACAACCATATGAGCCGAAGACATGGCCGGAGAGGGACGACTTCCATGGCGACTATCGACGCCCGACCCCTCATCGCCGCGGGTGATGAGCCGTTCGAGGCGATCATGGCGGCGGTCGCGTCCCTCGGCGACGACGAGGATCTGGTGGTCTTGGCACCGTTCGAACCGGTTCCACTCGAAGGTGTCCTCGGCTCGCAGGGGTATTCCTACGAGGCAGTCGAGATTGGCCCCGGCGACTGGGAGGTCACCTTCCGGAGGCAGTCATGAGTGACGAGGCTGAGATGGGAGGGCCGGTCTCGATGGTGTCGGTCCGAGTGGAGACCGCGGGAGAGGGCGCTATCGAGGCGGCCTGGGACGCTCTTCGAGGCGTCTGTGACCCCGAGCTCTGCCTCGACGTGGTGTCACTGGGCCTCGTCTACGCCGTGGGTTACGAGGATGGCGTCATCGTGGTCGAGATGACGCTCACCACGCCGGGTTGCCCGGCCTCCGAGAGCCTTCAAGAGATGGCGCGGGCCGCGGTCGCGGAGGCGACGGGCCACCTCTGTGCCGTCGACGTGCGCATCGTGTGGGACCCACCGTGGTCCCCGGCCCTGATGGAGGAAGAGGCTGCCGCGGCGCACGGGTTTCGCGGTCGGTAAGGACCTCGGCCCATGGTGCGACGCGTCGATATCGTTCGCGTCTACGACGACCCGGGCGTCGAGCATTCGGCGGCAAAGGTGCTGCGCGACGTCATCGTCGGCGCGGATGGGCCATAGCCGAGACGATGCGATGAGGAGGAAGATGCGATGACGATGACCGGGGCCGAAGCCTTCGAGGCAATGCTCGACCACCACCGGGCTCTTACCGAGAACGTCAGTGCGCGGGTAGCAGCACTCGACAAAGCTGTCGCCAGGCAGAGCGCGCACGAGGCCGAGCGGGCCGAGGCGATCGACTCGCTCTTTGCTGAGCCCGTGGCGAGGATGTGATGGGGGAGCTGGTCTGGTCGCTGGTGCTCTTTGTTCATATCCTGGCGGCAGCATTCTGGGTGGGGGGCCAGTTGATGCTGGCGGTGGTGGTGATGCCGCTGCTGCGACGCTCGATAGGTCCAGAGCTGCTGCGCGATATGGCAGGTTCGGCTGGGCGACGGTTCGCCACCCTCACCAACTTCGGCCTGCTCCCTGCCCTCGTGATCACTGGCGCATTGCTTGCCTGGCACGACGGGGTTCGTTTCGGCAACCTCGACAGCACCGCGTTCGGGCGCGTACTTCTGGTCAAGGTGGCACTGGTCGCGGTGGTCTTCGTCCTTGCGGGTTTGCATGGGCTTGTCGCTCGTCGGCTCTCGCGCCGTGGGGTGAGGGGCCTCGCGGTGGCCACGGCGGTCCTGTCGGTGGCCATCTTGGGCCTCGCGGCGGCACTGGCTGTCCTGCCCGGGCCGTGAGGCTCTGCTTGGAGGATACGGCGGGGTTGCAGTGGAGAGCGACCTGGGACGAGATCAAGGCGAGCCGGTCACGGACTGAGGAAGGCCAGGCAGCCTACGCAGACGAAGCCCGCGTCCGCCGTTTGTTACCGGCGGACCTTT
>CAZAMA010000348.1:0-706 GCA_964485645.1 uncultured Acidimicrobiaceae bacterium
GTCCGGGTCGGGTATCGGCACGGTCGACAGCAACGCCTCTGTGTAGGGGTGAACTGGGCTCTCGTAGAGCTCATCGGCGGGCGATTTCTCGACGATCTTGCCGAGATACATGACGGCGATCCGGTCCGACACATGCCGCACCACGCCGAGGTCGTGCGCGATGAAGATGTAGGTGAGGTTCAGCTCGTCCTGAAGGTCGTCCAGCAGATTGATGACCTGGGCACGGATCGAGACGTCCAGGGCCGACACCGGCTCGTCGGCGATGACAAGCTTGGGCTTGAGCGCGAGCGCCCTGGCGACGCCGATGCGCTGGCGCTGACCGCCGGAGAACTCGTGCGGATACCGGTTGATGTGCTCGGACGACAGCCCGACGAGCTCAAGCAGTTCCAGGACTCTCGTGCGGATCTGAGATCTGCTGCCTGCATGGTGGATGCGCAGCGGATCGGAGATGATCGCGCCGACCCGCTTGCGCGGGTTCAGCGACGCATAAGGATCCTGGAAGACCATCTGGAGCTCGCGGCGAACCGGCCGTAGCTGCCGTCGCGAGTAGCGCGATATGTCGTTGCCTTCAAAGACCATCGAGCCGCTCGTGACGTCGTACAGCCTCGCTATGCACCGGGCCAGCGTGGACTTGCCGCAGCCCGACTCGCCGACCAGGCCCAGCGTCTCGCCCGCCCGCAGCTCGAAACTGACGTCGTCGACCGCG
>CAZAMA010000348.1:716-2824 GCA_964485645.1 uncultured Acidimicrobiaceae bacterium
TCAGGATGCCACTGCGGATCGGGAAGTACTTCTTGACGTGCTCGACCCGCAGCAGGACCTCGCCCGCAGCGATGTCCGGGCCGTGTTCCAGGACCGGCAGGTCGGCGCCAGCGTCGTCGGTCACGGCCGCTCCTCGACCAGCTCGGGGTGGATGGTGGTATTGCGGACGTCCTGCTTTTGCTGCCGACTCAGGTGGCAGGCGTCCAGGTGACCGTCGAGGCCGCGGTCGAGCAGCTCAGGCTGCTGGCCGCAGCGCTCGAACCGGTGCGAGCAGCGGTCGGCGAATGCGCAGCCGGCGGGTAGCCTGAGCAGCGAGGGCGGCAGGCCGGGAATCGCGGCGAGCCGACGTGGCCGCGGCCGGTCCAGCCGAGCGATGGAGCCGAGCAGGCCCCAGGTGTAAGGGTGCTGCGGGTCGTAGAACAGCTCCCGCTGAGTTCCCTGCTCCACGATACGGCCGGCGTACATCACCGCGATGCGGTCGGCCATGTCGGCCACCACGCCCATGTCGTGGGTGATGAGAACGACGGCGGTGCCGTAATCCTCGCGCAGCTTCTTGATGAGGCCGAGTATCTGCGCCTGGATCGTCACGTCCAGCGCCGTCGTCGGCTCGTCGGCGATCAGCACGTCCGGATTGCATGACACGGCCATAGCGATCATGACTCGCTGCCGCATGCCGCCGGAGAACTGATGCGGGTATGCGTCAACCCGCTCGCGAGCGTTCGGGATGCCGACAGACGTCAGAAGCTCGATGGCCCGGTCCCTGGCCGCATGCTTGCTGACCTTCTCGTGCTCGCGGATCTGCTCCTCGATCTGCCAGCCGACCCGGTAGACCGGGTTAAGGGAGGTCATGGGGTCCTGGAAGATCATGCCGATGCCGGCTCCGCGGATGGAGCGGATCTGGTCCTGCGACATCGCCATGAGGTTGGTGCCCTTGTACAGGACCTCGCCTTCGAACTTGGCGTTCGGATCGGTGATCAGTCGCATCACCGACATCATCGTCACGCTCTTGCCCGAGCCCGACTCGCCGACGATGCCGAGCGTCTCGCCCTCGTTCAGGGTCACCGACACGCCGTCGACCGCCCGCACCACGCCGTCGTCGGTGCGGAAGGACACCTTGAGGTTGCGTATCTCCAGCAGCGGATTCGTCATCAGTTCGGCCGCACTCTCGGGTCCAGCCACGCGTAGGCGATGTCCACCAGCGCATTGGCCGCGACGATGAAGAATCCGCCGTAGATGACGGTGGCCATGATGGTCGGCAGGTCGAGGTTGGTCAGGGCCTGATACGTCAGGAAGCCGACTCCGTGGATGCCGAACACTACCTCGGTCAGGATGGCACCACCTCCCACGAGCGCGCCGAAGTCAAGGCCGAACAGGCTGACGAACGTGATCATCGACGTGCGCAGCGTGTGCCGCATCAGCACGCGTCGTTCGGACAGGCCCTTGGCACGGGCAGTGCGCACGTAGTCCTCTGTCTGGATTTCCAGCAGGTTGGCGCGCAGGACACGGGCGTAGAAGCCGATGTACAGGATCGACAGCGTGATCCACGGGAAGAGGAGGCCCTCGAACCACAGGACCGGGCTGACCGTGAACGACGTATAGCCGAGTGGCGGCACCCAGCTGAACACGCTGTTGTGCAGCGTCCCCTGGGTGATGAGGTTGACGACCTGGCCCAGCCAGAAGACCGGCGTCGACACGCCGATCAGCGCGAGGATCATCAGGACCGGGTCGTAGATCCTGCCGCGCAGGCGCGCCGCAGCGACACCCATGACGATCGCCATCACGATCCAGATGACGGCGGCCCCGAACACCAGCGACAAGGTGGCCGGCGCGGCGGCGAAGATCTCCGGTACCACCAGCACGCCCTGATCGGAGTAAGACACCAGGTCGCGCGTGATGAAGATCCGCTTCATCATCAGGGCGTACTGGACGACCAGCGGACGGTTGAGCCCGAACTGGGCGCGGACCTCGGCGAGCACCTGCGGACTCGGATTGCGGCCGGCGATTGCACGCGCTGGATCAACGCCGGGGGTCTTGAAGAAGATGATGAACACCAGCGCGGTGATCACGAACATCACGAGCACGGTCCACAGCGTGCGGCGCACGATGAA
>CAZAMA010000349.1:0-2818 GCA_964485645.1 uncultured Acidimicrobiaceae bacterium
GCGGCGGCCAGCTCGATTTCGAGGTGACGGGTGTGCTCCTGGTCAGTCCTCACCCTAGGCTGCAGGGTGCTCGGCGAAGGCACGATGCACCAGGGCTTTGGCACATCAGAACTCGGAGGCTCGCCCAGATCGGGCAGCGTGTCTCGGGGACTTTGCCGAGGTCCTGGCCTACGCTGCAAGTCTACCGTTGATGCTACTGGCGGTCCTGCCGGCGCTTCCTCCGTCGCTCCGGCAGGACCGCGTTTGCCCTGGTCCCCTGGGCTGTGAGGAGTTTCTCTACTATTTCGAGGGTTCTCAAGAGACGGTGGTCGGGAACTCGGTGAGCGTTCCCACGTTCAGATTCCAGACCCAAACGTTTGATCCGTCGGAGGCGATCGTATAGGGACGGTCGAAGCCGTAGCTCGGGCTGGAGATTATCCCGACGAGGCCGCCGGTGGAGGCGTCGAGCTCGGTGACTGAGTTGCCGTCCCCGTTCGAGATCCAAAGATGGAGTCCGTCCGAGGCGATCCCGGTGACGTCGTTCAATCCGTAGCTCGGGCCGGAGAAGGTCCGAAGGACGTCTCGGTTCGAGGTGTCGATCTCGGTTATCTCTCTGTTGCCTGCGACGAAGACCTTCGGTCCGTTCGAGGCCATAGCGCCAGCGCCATGGAGGCCCAAGATCAAGCCGCCGAAGGCTCCGGTCTTCGCGTTCAACTCCGTGATCGAGGATCCGAGGGGGTTTGCCACAAAGAGTTCTGACCCCGCCAGTACAAGAGAACTCGGTCCGTCGAATCCGTACCTGGCCGCCGTCATTCTCCTTCGAAGTGCTCCGGTGGAGGCGCTGAACTCTGTGACCGAGTTGCCACCGGCGTTTGCCACAAAGATGTCGGCTCCGTTCGTGACCATCGCGCCGGGACGGTCGAATCTGTAGCGTGGGCCCGAGATCACTCTCACGAAGGCGCCGGTCGAAGCTTTGATCTCGGTAACCGAGCCGCCGTAAGCACCCTCAGTATTCAGCACCCAGGCGTCAGTGCCGTGCGTGGCGATCACCGAGGGAGTGTCGAAGCCATACTTCGAGCCTGAGATCACGCGGATAAGGACTCCTGTCCTGGCATTGATCTCGGTGATCCCCCAAGGTACAAAGTGCTTGCCAGGGACCGGTTGGACGAAGGCATCAACGAAGAGGTCGACCCCGTTAGAGGCAACCCCAGGGCCGCCGAGATCGTAGTTCGAACCGGCGATGACCCGAACAGCGCGACCCGTCGTCGCGCTGAGCTCGGTGACGGCGTCACCGGCGATTGAGTGCGCGTCAGCCCCGTCTGCCACCCAGATGTGTCCCGCGTCTGATGCGATGGCAACTGAGAGAGGAAACAGGCGCGCACCACTTATCACCCGCACGAGCGCTCCGCTCGTGGCACTGAGTTCGGTGACCGAATCGATGAGCCTATTGCCCACCCACAGGTGCGCGCCGTCGCTGGTCATGGCATCCGGCCCTACCAGCTGGTACTTTGAGCCCGAGATCACCTTGACGAGGCCCCCAGTTGTAGCGTTGATCTCGGTCAACGAGTTGCCATTGCCGTTCAGCACGAACACCCGGTTGCTGTGGAGGGACAGGGCGTCGGGCCCGTTGAGATGGTAGAGGTAGCCGGAGATAACCCTCACAAGAGCGCCCGTCGAAGCGCTGAGCTCGGTTATCGAGTTGTTGAGTTCGTCCGCCACAAAGACGTCGCGTGCGTTCGAAGCGACGGCACTTGGCCCGCTGAAGCCGTACCGATCACCCGAGATGACCCTCACGAGGGCTCCGGTTGACTCGCTGAGCTCGGTGACTGACCCGCTGGCGCTCAGGACCCAAAGATGGGTCCCGTCGGCCGTGAGGGCGACCGGGCCAGAAAATCCGTAGCTCGCAGCAGAGATGATCCTGACAAAGGCGCCCGTCGAGGCGTCGAGTTCGGTGATGGAATTACTGTCCCGGTTAGCGACAAAGACGTGGGTACCGTCGGAGAAGACGGCGTCAGGGGAGTCGAATCCGTAGGTCGAGACGTACATCATCCTTAGGAAGCGGCCGGAGGTGGCGCTCAGCTCGGCGAGTGAGTTGTTCGACGAATCAGCTACCCAGACGTGCGTGCCGTCCGAGGTGATGGCGCTCGGTGCGCCGACTCCTCCGCCGAAGATGCGGGGCACGCCAAGGGTGGCTGACAGGGCGCCCGAAGCATTCGACGATGCGACCAGCAACGCGGCGAATGGCACCGCTGCGAGCACGGCGACAACCCACCTCATTCCACCTATAGCCGATGTACGCACCGCCCGCCTCCTCTCCGCTGGCGATCGGCGCTAGCGGGGTAGCACATGACCAGACGCACGTTCCTACCGATACCCTACGGTCGGCGGAGGTGACTGAGGTCGTCGTCGTGTTGACCAGCCTTGTACAGCCGACGACGCCGTCGCGCGACTGTACGGCGTCTCCGAACGGGGTTCCTCGCGCCAACAACAGCAGCAACGCCGCTCTCAACGCCGCCGGTGGTCGACACCAAGGGCATTGTCGCCGACGCCTCCGCGAAGAGGGTCAACGCCGACCTCACGCGGGCCTGAGCGAGCGCAGTATGCTCGCCCGGCGACCGGCGCGACGGCTGGGCGAACGCCTCCTGCGTGGCATCCTCCGCGCCGTGGATCCTCGACCACCTCGACTAGGTCGAGGACCTTGCGCGGATCGCCGCAGGCCTCGACAACCGTCCGCGCGAAACCCCGGTCGATACCCCACACGCCGCCACTAGTCCCACAGTCGATGAGATGAATGCCCTGGCGGAACAGCCCCGCCGCGCGGGTCATGTCGTCTCGGTAG
>CAZAMA010000350.1:0-2794 GCA_964485645.1 uncultured Acidimicrobiaceae bacterium
TCCGCAACGCCATGCATGTGCTGCTCGTGCTGAAGCCGTGCTGGGTCATGAGCCCGCTAGAGGTGAGCCAACTCCTTCCCGCGCAGCCCATCTTTGACGTGGTGATCTTCGACGAGGCATCGCAGATCACGCCGGCTGACGCGGTGACCTCGATCCTGCGGGGCAAGCAGCTGGTCGTCGCCGGGGACGACCGGCAGCTCCCGCCGACTGCGTTCTTTGTGTCCGACGGGGCTGACGATGAGGACGCCGAGGACGAGGACAACGCTGAGGCGCAGATCGGCGGCCCGGTGCCAGTGACCGCCGGGACCAAGGGTTTCGAGTCGATCCTCAACGCGCTCGGGCCGTTGCTCGGCTTCCGCATGCTGTGCTGGCACTACCGGAGCAACGACGAGCGGCTGATCGCTTTCTCGAATGCCCACATTTACGACTGGGCGCTGACGACCTTCCCCGGTGTCGGCGGGAGCGACGTCCTGCGGTACGTGCCGGTGCCGTGGGGTCCGGGCTCTGACACCAACAGCCCAGCGCCAGAGGTTAATGCTGTCGTCGACCTGATCCTGCAGCACGCACGCCAGCGGCCGGACGAGTCGCTGGGCGTCATCACGATGGGCATCAGGCACAGGAACCGGATCGAGGAGGCCCTCCGGCAGCGGCTTCGCGACGATCCCGGTACCGCCGAGGAACTCGCCGAGTTCTTCGACGAGAGCAGGCACGAGCGGTTCTTCGTCAAGAACCTCGAGCGCGTCCAGGGTGATGAGCGCGACGCGATCATCTTGTCCACCGGCTATGGAAAGAACGCGCGCGGCGATCTCCCCTACCGGTTCGGCCCGCTGCTTCTGGACGGCGGGGAGCGGCGCCTCAATGTCGCTGTCACCCGGGCGAAGGACAGGCTCACCCTGGTGTCGTCGTTCTCGTCTAGCGATATGGATCCAGAGCGCTCTAACGCCGAGGGAGTCAACCTTCTGCGTCAGTACCTGCAATACGTCGAGTCGGGCGGGACGAACCTCGGCGATCACGTCATCGACAAGCCAGCTTTGAACCCGTTCGAGATAGACGTGCGCGACACGTTGGCCCGCCGCGGGCTGAGGCTGACGCCGCAGTACGGGTGCTCTGGCTATTGGATCGACTTCGCGGTGCAGCACCCAGTTCAGCCCGGCCGCTACGTGCTGGCGATCGAGTGCGACGGTGCCACCTACCACTCATCGGAGAGCGCGCGCGACCGCGACCGGCTTCGCCAGGAGCAGCTTGAGCGACAGGGCTGGCGGTTCCACCGCATCTGGTCCAGCGAGTGGTTTCACAACAAGGATGAGTGTGCCGAGAAGGTCGTCGCCGCTTACGAGAAAGCAGTGCTGGCTGCCGAGGAGGATGAACGGCCGACGCGCTCGCAGCCCGTAACTCTTGCACCGGGGAGCGCGCAGCCCGCTATGGTTTCCAACTCGCGCTCGTGGCCGCGACCTGGGGTGCCTGCTGGATACACGATCGACTCCTACTCCGACTACGAGCTGAGAGAACTCATTTGCTGGATCCGCTCCGACGACATTCTGCGGACCGAGGACGAGCTTCTTACCGAGCTGATGCGCGAGCTTGGCTTCCAGCGGCGTGGCAAGAACGTCGTCGCCCGCTTGACAGCTGCCATAGCCGAATCGAGGACCCGTGAAGGCCGCTGATCGGCAGGACTGCGGGAACAAATCCAAGTTGACCGTGAAGGCGAACGAGGTCTGGACGTTCCGCGAGGTTGAGCCAGGCGACACAGTGATCGCCAACGCTCATCCCTGCCACGAAGGCTGACTGGCCCCATGATGGACGTTCAGCCACGCCGGGCAACGTTCTGGCCCGCCAGAGCTACCAGCACGGACGCCGATCCGTTAACCACGATTAGCTGGAGCCAGATTTGCTTGCCTTCTGTTGCACCTCGCCAGGGAAAGCATGCTGCAGAATATAATCAACAAGCTCTGGCCCTTTGGCGAGTTTATCAGTGGTATCTCCTGTCTGGCTCCCGAGCTCTGCGAGTCGCGCGCGGAGGTCCGACAAGCACTGGGGCAGGTCAGCATCAGCTACAGGTCTATCTTCGTTCGCAAGCCCATTCAGTTGCGCCGGGGCGTATACCTTGCCGCCAAACAACTTCGCAACGGCCAACATAGCCAGGTGAAATCGAAGATTAGTCCGCTCAGGCGGAGTCGTAGCAGCTGCGGGCGTAAGCAGAAATGCGTCTAGCTCCTTCTGGGCTTTCGCAAGCCAGAGATAAACCGGAAGGGGAAGGGTCTCGGAAAAAATCTGCCGGTAGTCGTCATCGCGTTTGAGCAGGCTTGAAGGTCTGGCGCGGGAGTTGTCAGGTCTGCTAAGTCCCATTGCCATGACTGCCTGTGCAAGCAGAGGAATACTTACGATACGTTCGGGGCTCTTGCCGAGGTTACGGTAATAATTCTTGCGGCGGTCGTAGTACCAGCCGTTGGCGGCAAAGTAAGCTTCAACCGACCGCTGTACATCGTCTGTGGCACGAAGTGACGCGGCAGGTACGTTGGTCTGGCGGTTTGTGGCTCTGATGACCTGGTCGCGTGTCGAGGCATCATCGGCTACCAAAATGCGAACCAGAATCGCCTTGCGGCGCGCGCCATGGTCGACCGACTGCTTGCTAAGCGTGGAATAGATCGTGTGAGACGTCTGTAGGCCATTCACTATCTGCACGTCATCCATGTAGTAAGTCTTAGACTGAATCGATGCACGCGAACAGATAATTGTGACGCCGTTGTTAAGCCACCAGAACTCGGGTGCGTCCTCCGCCTGGAGCGACCGTTCA
>CAZAMA010000351.1:0-2784 GCA_964485645.1 uncultured Acidimicrobiaceae bacterium
TCAGCACCCGGTGGGCGTGGAGCAGACCGAGGATGTCGTGGTCGATGCCACAGAGACGATCGACCTTGGCTCCCACCGTGTCCGTGCGGCCCCCGTTCATGACCGCCCCACGCCGAATAGGCGAAGAAGCTTGACTGCCAACCTTCCCCAACAGTCGGGGTCGCGACGGATCGCCCGACCCGTACCCTGACCGGCACCTTCCCGACCGCGAGCCTCGCGGTTCGGAGCAGGAGCGATCCGCGAGGTCCCCCGCCTCATAGAGGTGCGGCTGACCGTCCTGCCGGCAGGTCGTCGGGAGCGGTGGGCTCGACAACGCCGGGCGGCGGTGTGCTGGTGGCAGCGCGGGACATGGCGGTGGTGTCGCATGGACCTCCTTGGATGAAGACCTCTGCATAAGAACAAGGGGAAAAGGGCCGAAATTGGACAAAATCGCCCGACAAAGTCGCTGACCAGGGACGCGGCTCGGGCGGTCGAAGCGCCGCCTCGGGTGTCGCGGGCACGAACTTCAACCGCGTGAGGGCGCGAGCCGTCGAGCGGTGGCTGTGGGAAGTGCAGGTTCGTCATGGGTATGCCCACGACCGGGAGCGCGCCAGGGGACGGAGATGAGACCTCGATCCGCCCGAGAAGTCAAGGGGTCTTCGAAGAATTTTTGCCGAAGGTAGGCCCTGGTCAGGGTCCTCTTCTGAAGCCTGTGGAGGGTACGGTCCGGGGAGGGCAAGTCTGCCGAGTCCGTAGCGATTCACTACTGGGTCAAGTCTATGGACTACTACTATAGATGTGATGGTATAGTCTGGAGTCATGAGCGTTTCTCTGACCCTCCTCGGCCTGCTCGATCGAGAGCCCAGCCACGGCTACGACCTGAAGTACGAGTACGACAGCTACTTCGGTCGGAGCAGACCGCTCCAGTTCAGCCAGGTCTATGCCACCCTCGCCCGCCTGGCCCGAGACGGCAAGGTGGAAGCCGGACGGATCGAGCAAGGCGCCGGGCCCGAGCGCAAGCGCTACACGATCACCGACGTCGGCAGGGACGAGGTCGAGACGTGGCTCAGCCAGCCGATCGAGCCCGAGCCGCATCTGCAGACCGAGCTGTTCACCAAGGTGGTGCTGTCCTTGATGCTCGGACGCTCCGCCGAGCTCTATCTGGATGTCCAGCGCAGCGCCCATCTCCAGCGCATGCGGGAGCTGACCGAGCTCAAGCGCAACGGTGCCATGGTCGACGCGCTCCTCGCCGACCATGGCCTGTTCCACCTCGAAGCCGACCTTCGGTGGATCGACCTCACGGCCGCCCGGCTCAGCGTCCTGGCCGAGGTGGTGCGGTCATGACGGCCGACGACCTGCCGCAGGCGCCGTCAGGGGACGGCGGCATCCTCGAGGCGAGAGACGCTGTGTTGTCCTTCGGCGAGACACCTGCCCTGCGCGGTGCCAGTGTTTCCGTTGCCCGGGGCGAGATCCTCGCCGTGATGGGCCCGAGCGGTTCGGGCAAGTCGACGCTGCTCCACTGCCTGGCGGGCATCCTTGTCCCCGACTCCGGTGAGATCTCTTTCGACGGGCGTCGCATCGACGGCCTGCACGAGCAAGAGCGCAGCGCGCTGCGTCGGGATCGCTTCGGCTTCGTCTTCCAGTTCGGCCAGCTCGTCCCCGAGCTGAGCGCCGAGGAGAACGTCGCGCTCCCCTTGCTCTTGGGAGGGATGCGCCGTGCCGAGGCCATCGCCGAGGCGCGGTCGTGGTTCGAGCGCCTCGAACTCGGCGGCATGGAGCATCACCGGTCAGGGGAGATGTCTGGCGGCCAAGCCCAGCGCGTCGCGCTCGCCCGAGGGCTCGTCGCTCGCCCCGAGGTGCTCTTCGCCGACGAGCCGACGGGGTCCCTCGACTCGCTCACCGGTGAGCTCGTCATGGAGCTTCTGACTACGGCGGCGCGCCAACAGGGCACGACCGTTGTCCTGGTCACCCACGAGCCCAGGGTGGCCGCCTACGCCGATCGCGAGGTCGTCGTCCGCGACGGCAAGGTCACCGCACTCGATCGCGCCGCCCGATGATCCGCCTCGGGCTGCGCCTCTCGCTCAACGGGGGGCGGGAGGCATTCGCTCGACTCGTCGTCACGGCGCTTGGCGTGGCGCTCGGCGTCTGCCTGCTGCTTGCCAGCTTCGCGGCCATGAACGGGGTCAACGCACAAGACGCACGCGCGGCGTGGTTGAGCACCAAGCCGGCAGCTGCGTCGACGGTCGGCGCCAAAGATCATGGATCCCCGCTGGGGTGGCTCGCGAGCAAGGACGAGTTCGAGGGCCAGATCATCAACCGCATCGACGTCGCCGCCACCGGACCACGTTCTCCCGTCCCTCCGGGGCTGTCCCGAGTACCGAGCGCAGGGGAGTACTACGTCTCGCCTTTGCTCGGCAAGCTCCTGCGAGAGACCCCCGCCGCCGAACTGGGGAACCGCTTTCCTGGACACGAGGTCGGCACCATCGGCGCAGCCGGGGTGCCCAATCCCGACGCGTTGATCGTCGTCGTGGGCCACACGCTGGGACAGCTCTCGAAGTCTCCCGGTGCCCGGGAGGTGACGAGCCTTGCCACGAGCGGCTTCGGATCCAAGCAATTCCTCATCGTCCTGTTCATCGGTGCCCTCGCCCTGCTCTTTCCCGTGCTCGTCTTCCTCGCCACCGCGACCCGACTCGCAGCCGCACGTCGCGAGCAACGCTTCGCGGCCATGCGTCTGGTCGGCGCGACGCCGTGGCAGGTGTCGGTGATCGCGGGCGTCGAGACGACCGTCGCCGCTGTTGCCGGGGT
>CAZAMA010000352.1:0-2766 GCA_964485645.1 uncultured Acidimicrobiaceae bacterium
GCCGAAACCGAGGCGTCGGAGAGCAACCGAGACGCTCCTATCCCCGAAGGTGCCAAGGTCACCCGGCCGAACCGGGGTCGCTCGACCGTGTATTCGATCCGGCTGAACTCCGACGAGGTCGCCGCCCTCCAGTCCATCGCCGACGCCGCCGGTGTCCCCGGTTCGACCCTCGCCCGGTCATGGATTGTCGAACGCATCCAAGAAGAACAAGCCGGTCTCAGCGACGCCGAAGCCGAACTGCGCGCTGCCCAGCGCCACCTCACCCACGTGCAGCGACACCTTCGCCAACAGGCCTCGTAGCAACTCCAATAACGCCCGCCAGCCCGCGTTCAGGGCGACCAGGTGTGCCCGCCGCTGTCCGGAAGTGTGATTACGGAGATGCCCTCCGCCGTGCAGAGGTCGAGCAGGTGGGGATCGGCCGACGCCAGCCGAGCATCTGCCGATCGAGCGGTCGCGGCAGCCACGCAGTCAGCCAAACTCACCGCGCGGCTCGTGCGGTGGTAGTGGCGAGCACGGAGGAGGCCCGCTTGGGTGGCGAGTGGAACATCGACCACGGTCGGCAGCGAGAGGCCGAGCTGTGCGAGATCGAGGACCGCCTCGTCCTCGTCGGCTCCGAGGAGACGGACGAGGTGGTCGAGAACCTCGGCGACGCCGAGCGCAGTCAGCAACACCTGCTCATCGGATTCCACCAGTTGCTGCACCAGGCCCGCAGCTGGCTCGTCTCTGAGCAGCGCGAGGATCGCGAAGGAGTCGAGGATGATCACCGTCGGCGTTGCCGGACAGCGTCGTCGGCTCGCTGAGTCTGACGCATCCGGTCGCTGCTCGCCCCGACACGGCGGTACTTCCCCCGGAGCGCATCGACTGGCTCGGCGGGGAGAGGACGGAGAACGACCCGGTCGCCGAGGTCGACGACGACGACCCGGTCAGCGTTCCAGCGAGCACGAGCCTCCGCTGGAATCGACACCTGTCCGTTGGAAGAGACCCGCATCACGTAGTTGGTGGTCACCGTCGCCCCTCGATCGTTGTATGAACTGTTGTGTTCATAATAGCTCCACGTGCAGACCGGTGTATCCCCAACGTGCCGGTAGAGGCGCAGAACGGGCACGCCGATTATCCGGGCCGGCAGGCAGCTGGAGTGCCCGAACGACTGGTACGCGTGCGCTTGGCCGACGAATCAGTCGCACCGAACGCGCCCCCGCGATGCGCATCGTGTGGGCTGGCGGGCGCGATCCCCCAACCGGCAGCTCGCTGCGCCACGTCCGTCGGCGGCCCAGCCACGAGAGCCGTCCTCCAGCTCACTGCGCCAAGCCAACTCTCGCTCGGGCGCTCGCCCAACCGCGTCTTGGGCGAAGCTGCACATCCGCTCGCCGAAGTGTCCTGCCGACCGTGGAAGCGTTGACTCGGAATCGTCGGCCGATCGCGGCGAGTGAGAGCCCGTCGCGATAGAGACCTGCTGCCTCTGCGACATCCTCAGCGCTGAGCTTAAGGCCTTCTGGCGCCCAGGGACACTGTTGCGATCGAGATGTGCGAGCGCCGTGGTGCGGTTGACGTTGCATCGGGCGACAAGCTGGGCTACGGAGTTCCCTTCCTCGTACGCGGCAACGAGCCGCTCCACGTCAGCGCGTCCGAGTCGGCGCTGGACCTGTCGATTGCCAGCTCGGATCCGCCGGGCGGCTCCGGCGTCGACGTCTTTTCGGCGTTCACGACCGCGAAGTCCCTCGTCACAGGCGTGAGCGAAGTCGACCGCGGGGTTTGAAAGTCGTCCCCTAAGATCCACGGCAGGACATCCTGGTCACAGCGCCGCCGAGAGGGTGCGGTATCCCGGCGACCTTCGTGCTCGCGAGTGTTCCTGCGCGGAACGGCACGTTTGGGGCACCTCTGGCGCCCCAGCCGTTGGACATTCGGGGACATCTGCGCGGCTCGGCACCACAGCCCAGGAGGATCCCCAAATGAGAACGGGCCAGCCACCATGACCGGTCGGCGCGCCGGTCGCTGATGGCCATACCGGAGCGCCAAATGCTTGCAGCGGCAAGCGCGAGCGGCGTCGGGGTCGCTGTCTGGCGCTTCCCCTCGGGTGCCTCTGGAAGATCGTGACCGCGACAATCTGGACCCCGGAGCAACACGATCAGACCGAGCGGTATGGTCGCGCTCCATGAGCTCGATCTGGGTAGAGAGCCTTGGCCGCCACTGGGGAGATCGCCGTGGCCGTTGACAGCCCCGTCGTGGGTCGTGGGTCGGGGCGCGCGACACCCGGCCGGCGCAGCGTCGCGCAGCCGTCCAGGCCGTCCTCGGTAGGGATGTCTCCCCGTCCGACAGGGCCGGGCAAGACCTCTGGGTTTCGCCTATTGCCGCTCCGCTAACGGACACGACTCCTGCTGGGATGTTCCCCTCTCCTCCTTGACTGTTAAGTCGTCTCGTCGAGGCTGTGGGCGATCAAGCCGGGCGAATCGATACGCACCGGCGATGGCCCAACGAGGGCCGCCAGGTCTGACTCAAGGCGCTCGAGCTGTGTGGTGCCGATCTTCAGCTTCCACTTGTCACGCAATTCGTCGAAGACGGCTTCGCCTACTCGCATGACTTCAAAGCCGCGCGCCGTGACCTGAAGGCGTTTGCGACGGGCGTCGAGGGGATCAGGCCCGCGTGCCACGTAGCCGCGCTCCTCGAGCACCGCCACGGTCTTTGCCGCCGCTTGCTTGGAGACCGACAGACGACGACCAAGCTCCGAAGCATTGTCGGCGCCCGCCGCGATGGCTCGCATTGTGAAGT
>CAZAMA010000353.1:0-2763 GCA_964485645.1 uncultured Acidimicrobiaceae bacterium
GCGAGCAGGTCGACGGCGCCGCACGCCCACCCGAACGACAGCCTCTCCCCAACCGGAGCCGTCTCAGGACGCCACGGGTAGCGGATCTGGGCCAGCAGCGCCCACGAGTACGCCTCGTCAACCTCAGCCCGCGTGCGCGCGAACTCAGCACCATCGGTGACGTGCAGAGTGCCCGGACCGCCACTCCACAACGGCAGAGCGTCGATCTCCCCCACAAGCCATTTCAGCACGAACCGGGCCTGCATCACCTGCCCGCCGGCGTCGATGCCGCCCTGGCCCATCTGCGCCGAGGCATCCGCCTCAGCAAGCAGTTCCGCGCGACTCGGCGGGCTCCCCGGGCCGGGGCTGAGCGTCACCGGAGACGGGCACATCCCCGTCAGCGCCCACCGCCACGCCAGCCCCGTGCGATCCCTTGCCCCCTGCTCCCCCAGACTGCGAGCGAACACTGACCACAGCCGCCCAGGCGGCTGCACGATGGCGTCCGGCAGCTTGTCAAAGGGCTGAATGATGGGCACACACGAACGATACGCCACCCACTAGCCTGGCTATTCGGTCAAAAACCGTTGAAATAAACGATAGCGAACAGGAGTCCCTTGCGTCGCGGGTCCTCAGCATCGGACATTCGCGAGATACTACGGGAAAGCGATTGGAGGGTGCCGATGGCAACAGGTGCTGGAGATCAGTACTGGGAGCAGCAGATGCTGCCCAGTGTGTTGAAGCACGACCTCTTGGGGCGATATCTGCCCAGGTTCGCCGGGAAGACGGGCTCTCGCGCTCAAGGCGTCGTCTGTCTTGACGGGTACGCGGGACGCGGACGGTATGACGACGGTAGACCCGCCTCTGCTGAGCGGATCCTCCAGATCGCCGAAAAGCAGGGCTCCAACGGCATCAACTATCGTCTCTTCTTCCACGAACAGAACCTTGACTCCTACCTCGCCCTAGAGGGAGTGGTGGGTGAGTACGTCGCGCGCGGAGTTCGCGCCGAAGCTCACCACTCCGAGATAATTGGCGGCCTTGACCAAGTGGTCGCTGCAGCCCATGACCAGCCGCTCTTCCTCTTCCTCGATCCTTGTGGGCTTGGCATCCCGTTTTCAATGCTGACGAAAGCCTTGACCGGTGTGCGCTCTGCTACGTGGCCACCGACCGAGGTGCTGCTCAACTTCAGCCTGGAAGCGGTCCGGCGCATCGCGGGGCACGTGACATCTCGCACTCCGAACGAGAAGACCATGGCGAGGCTTGACGACGCACTCGATGGTCCGTGGTGGCGTGGCCTCGTCCAGAACGGTGTGAGCGACGAGGCGGTGTACCAAATCGTCGCCGGCTACGTGGAACGCCTGGCAGGGGCAGCCGGCATGCGCGTCTTCGCAATCCCTGTCCGGCGCGAGCCCAAACACAAGCCGATCTACTTCCTGGTTTTCGGCACCCGGAGCCCTCTCGGGATCTGGCACTTCGCCGACGACACAGCGCGCGCCACTGAGACGTGGTGGAACACTCTGGATGCCCAGGAGGCCGCGAGGCAGGAGGCGTCTGGGCAGGATGCGCTTTTCGACATGCCCGTGCGCGGACGTCCGCAGTTGAGCGAGGTTGAAGCCGAAGCACAGCCGACGATCGCCGACAACATCGCGCGGCTTGTAGCGCAGCAGGGCCGCTGCCGGGTCGGGGATTATCCGGTTGAGATCTTCGGAGAGTACCTTGGCCGCGTCCGCGAGATTGTCGTGCGAGCTGCGATCAAGGATCTGCATGCCAGCGGACGGACCCCGAGCGATGGGAAGGGCAGCCCGATCGCGAATCTGCTCGTCAGCCCACAGCGCTGACGCTTCCAGGCATCTCATCCCACACGACGCCATCTAGCTCGCGTCCCAGCGCTTTGGGTGTCCGCCCGCCCCATTGCTTGAAGAAGAACGGAACGCCAGCGGCTCGCGCCGTGTCACGGATACCCCGTGCCCACTCCAGATGCATCGGCCTATAGCGGGGACCCGATTCGCCGCCGGCTATGACCCAGCCGATACCTCGCAGGTCGATGCGGTCCAGTGGGCCCAGTAGAGGTTCGCAGGACAGGAACCTGACAGCCGCACCTACCTCGCGCAGGTCGTCCACCCGGGGGAGGGCGTCCGCGCTCTCCACCGACACGCCCATCCACAAGTTCTCTGGCCAGCGGAGCTTGTCGGCGACCTTGCGCAACCTCGCTGAGCGCTTCGTGAGGACCTGGTAGGTGTGTTGCGGGGTCTCGTCAATGACGGCGAAGACGTCCCGTACAAAACCGAGCGGCACACGCGCATGAAACAGGTCGCTCATGCTGTTGACAAAGACTGTGCGTGGCGTCCGCCAGGTGTAAGGCTCGCGCAATGCCGATTCGTGGATGGAAACCCCAAAGCCCGGCCCGGATGTCCTGGGGTCTCCGTCCTGCTGGTACTTGTCCGCGCCCATTGCCTTCAGGCGCTTGGCCAGCGTCAGCGCGTAGCAGTGGTCGCATCCCGCCGAGATGCGATCGCACCCTGTTGTCGGGTTCCACGTCACTTCTGTCCACTGAATACCAGTCTTAGTCGCCACGGTCCCTCACTCTCCATCAGTCCCATACAGCTTCATCGGTATCGACGTCACGCGCGAGACTAAAGGTCGTGCCGGCGACGCATGCGCCTGTTCCTGGCGTTTCCAAGGTTTCACCCGGCCAACGTCGTAGGCGCGCGGCCAAGTGGATCACGCCCCATCGCCGCACCAGGCTGGAGCCGCCGTGGGCAATCTTCGAAACTGAAGGCTAACAGG
>CAZAMA010000354.1:0-852 GCA_964485645.1 uncultured Acidimicrobiaceae bacterium
CCTCGAGCAACCTCGCGGTGCGGCGCCGCTCGAGACCGCCACCTTTCTCCAGGTGGGAGCGGTGAGCGGCGATCGCCTCCCAGAGCTCGGGGACGCCTTGCCCCTCGGACGCAACCGTCTCGACGATAGGCGGCACCCATTCGAGTCCGTGGGAGAGCTCGAGCATGTGAACGAGGTCTCGTTTGGTCTCGCGCACACCGGGCCGGTCAGCCTTGTTGATGACGAGTATGTCGGCCACCTCCAACAGGCCGGCCTTGTTCGCCTGGACGGCATCTCCCCACCCAGGATTGAGGACGACGAGAGTCGTGTCGCAGCTGGAGGCGACTTCGAGCTCGACCTGACCTACGCCGACGGTCTCCACGAGCACGAGGGGCCATCGCGCCGCGTCGAAGACGCGGATAGCGTCGGGTACGGCGGCTGCAAGGCCGCCGAGGTGACCCCGTGTGGCCATGGAGCGGATATACACGGCCCGATCGAGGGAGTGGTCCTGCATGCGGATTCTGTCGCCGAGGATCGCTCCGCCCGAGAGCGGAGATGACGGATCGACCGCGAGGACCGCGACGGGTTCGCCCGTCCTCTTCATTGCTTCGGTGATGAGGACCGCCGTCAGAGTCGACTTGCCGGCGCCGGGCGCCCCTGTGAGCCCCACGCAGTAGCTGGCCCCAGAGCGTGGATAGGTCAGGCGGGCGAGGGCGCGTGATCGGGCCCCTCCTTCCTCGGCGATCGAGAGAAGTCGGGCGAGGGCTCGACGGTCACCGTCGACACCCCCTGCCGCTTGCTTGAGCAGCTCGGCCGGGCCGAGCTGCCTGCGCGGCTCGGTCCCATCCGGGCTGGAGAGTCCGGCCGGGCTCA
>CAZAMA010000354.1:952-2760 GCA_964485645.1 uncultured Acidimicrobiaceae bacterium
CGGGCTCTGCCGGGCTCACGGGCTCTGCCGGGCTCACGGGCTCTGCCGGGCTCACGGGCTCTGCCGGGCTCACTGATCCTCCGGTACCCTGTGCAAATCGGCGCCAAGGGCCCGGAGCCGACCGGAGAAGTCCTCGTATCCGCGGTCGATGTGCTCGACACCGCCGACCTCGGTCTCCCCGTCCGCGACCAGACCTGCCAGCACGAGCGCCGCTCCGGCGCGTATGTCCGGCGCCTTCACCTGCGCTCCCGAGAGGCGCCGCACCCCCCGAACGACTGCGTGATGTCCCTCGATGGATATTCGAGCACCCATGCGCCGTAGCTCTTCGATGTACCGGAACCGCCCGGCAAAGATGTTCTCGCTGACGATTGCGACACCGTCGGCGACCGAGAGCAGCGTGACGAGAGCAGGTTTGTAGTCGGTGGCGACACCAGGGTAGGGAAGTGTCGAGATGTCGACCGACGACAGCCTGCCGTCGGAGCTGGCAAGGATTCCGCGGCTGTTTGCCACACAGGCGACGCCGATTGCTCCGAGCTTTCGAATGAGCATGTCCATGTGGTCCGGCCGGGCGTGGTCGAGCTGCACTTCGCCTCCTGCGAGCCCCACGGCAGCAAGAAACGTCGCGGCCTCGACCCGGTCGGAGATCGCCCGGTGGTTGGCCGGAGCGAGCTCGTCGACTCCCTCGATCTCCAGGTGCGATGTGCCGGCGCCTTCGATCCGTGCGCCCATCGAGCCGAGCATCGCGCAAAGGTCGATGACCTCGGGCTCCCGGGCAGCGTTCTCGATGACAGTCGTGCCCTTCGCGAGCACGGCCGCCATCAAGATGTTGTCAGTCGCGGTGTGGCTCGGGTACTCGAGGACGACCTTGGCGCCCACCAGGCGTTCGCAGCTGCCCTCGATGTAGCCGTGGGCGGAGACGAACGCTGCCCCGAGCTCCTCGAGAGCACGCAGGTGCATGTCGATCGGGCGCGCTCCGAAATCATCGCCGCCGGGCATGGACACCTTCGCGTAACCGTAGCGAGCCAGCAGCGGTCCGAGAACGACAATCGAGGCCCGAATAGACTCGACCAGCTCGTAGGGAGCCACAGGCGTGATCTCCGGCGGCACCTCGATGTCGAGAGCGCCCTCGACGCCGCAACCGGAGTGAGCCACCGTCGCGCCCATCGCGCTGAGGACGTCAGCCATGATCGAGACGTCGGTGATCGCCGGCACGTTCTCGATCCGATGGCGACCAGGTGCGAGCAGGCAGGCGGCCATGCACTTGAGGACCGAGTTCTTCGCCCCGTTGATCGCCACCGTCCCACGAAGCGGTCCGTTCGATCGAACAAGCAGATGGTCCATACCGGCGGCGACGATACAGCCTCCCATGGTCCTCCCCGGGCGCACAGCCACTCGAGAGTCTCCGACCTCCACGCGCGGCAATGCGCCAAAGGCTCGCTCGCGAGCCCGGCCCCGGGGGGCGCGCGAGCGATGCTTGGTCGGCCAAACTATCGTCACTGGCAATGAGTGCTGCGGCGAACGAACCGGCGACCACATCTGGAGCGGAGGCTTACGCGGTGAACTCCCAAGGTCAGGCACCAGATCGTAACTTAGCGATGGAGATAGTGCGCGTTACCGAGGCGGCGGCCCTGGCTGCGGGGCGATGGCTCGGGCGCGGCGACAAAGAGGGAGCGGACGCCGCCGCGGTCGATGCGATGAGGGTCGTGCTCCAGTCCGTGTCCATGGACGGCGTCGTCGTCATTGGAGAGGGCGAGAAGGATGAAGCCCCGATGCTCTACAACGGCGAGCACGTCGGAGATGGCGGCCAA
>CAZAMA010000355.1:0-2745 GCA_964485645.1 uncultured Acidimicrobiaceae bacterium
GCCTGTCGCTCCTGCCCCGCCCCGCCGCCTGTCGCTCCTGCCCCGCCCCGCCGCCCGAGTCCCGCGACGGGGCAAGGCACCCTTCTGGGTGGGTGGTCGGGACACATACGTCCCTACGGCACTACCACGAGGCGCCGGCCGAGTCCCACGCCGGGGCAAGGCACCGCCCGAGCCGGCGCAGCCCGAGCCGGCCGCGAGATCGAGCTCAGGCGACGATGTTCACCAGAGAGGGCGGCCGGGCAACGATGCGACGGGGCGCGACACCCCCGAGAAGCTGCTGCACCTTGTCTGACGCGAGCGCCAGGGCGACCACCTCGTCCTCGCCGAGCCCGGCGTCGACCTCGATGCGGTCGCGCAGCTTGCCGTTTACCTGCACGACGAGAGTCGTGCGCGCGACGGTCAGCTGCGAGGGGTCGGCCTCAGGCCACGGGCGCGTGTGCACGTGGATGGCGTGGCGGTGCTCGTAGGCCTCGGCTGCAAGGTGGGGGGCGAACGGCGCCAGCAGCTCGAGGAGGGTGTCGACCGCCTCGCCCACCTGGCTCGCGTCGGTTCCCGCGTGCACGTGCTTGTAGATCGTGTTCGTGAGCTCCATCAAGGCGGCTACGGCGGTGTTGAAGCCGTACCGCTCTATGTCTGTCGAGACGCGGGCGACAGTTCGGTGGACTTCACGGCGCAGATCCCCGGCGCCAAGAGACCCATCTGGTGGGGTCGCGTCGGCGCCGATCTCCCCGCTTGCCAGCCTCCACACCCTCCCGAGGAAACGCAGGCAGCCCTCGATGATCTCGTCGGTCTGCTCGGACCAGTCGATGTCCTCTACCGGCGGGCCGGCAAAGAGGTGGAAGAGCCGCAGCGCATCCGCCCCGACGGTGTCGAAGTAGGCGTCCGGCGAGACGACGTTGCCTTTGGACTTGGACATCGCCTTGCCGCCCATGCGGATCATCCCCTGGCAGAAGAGCTGCTCAAACGGCTCGCGGAGCTCCGGCGGGGACAGCCCGATGTCGCCGAGCGCCCGCGTGTAGAAACGGGCGTAGAGCAGGTGCAAGATCGCGTGGGTGATGCCGCCGATGTAGCGGTCGACGGGCAGGTACGCACGGGCCGCGGCGACGTCGATCGGCCCGTCCTCATAGTGCGGGTTCGCAAAACGCAAGAAGTACCAGGACGAGTCCACGAAAGTGTCCATCGTGTCCGTCTCACGGGTCGCCGGACCGCCGCACTTCGGGCAGGTCGCGTTGAGGAACCCTTCGTGAAAGCGCAGCGGAGACTCGCCGGTCGGTCGGAACTCGACGTCTTCTGGCAGAAGGACTGGCAGGTCATCTCGCGCGACGCCCTGGATGCCGTCGGTCGGGCAGTAGACGACCGGGATCGGGCAACCCCAGTACCGCTGGCGACTTATCAGCCAGTCACGGAGCCGGTAGTTGACGGTGGCCTGGCCGATACCCTGCGCGGTGAGCCACTCGATCGCCTTCGCCTTGGCCGCCGTGTTGTCGAGGCCGTCCAGCCATCTGCTGTTGAGGTGGGGGCCGTCGCCGGAGTAAGCGCCGCCCTCGAATCCCTCGGGCGGCTCCACGGTTCGGACGACCGGCAGACCGTAGACCTCGGCGAAATCGTAGTCTCGCTGGTCCTCGGCCGGCACGGCCATGATCGCGCCGGTGCCGTAGCCGCTCAAGACGTAGTCAGCGACATAGACGGGGATCGCCTCGCCGTTGAACGGGTTGACGACATAGCTACCGGTGAACGCGCCGCGCTTGTCGAGCGAGCCTTCCGACGAAAGCCGCTCGATGTCAGACTCCTCTGAGGCACGGGCCCTCAGTTCCTCGACGCCGGCTCGCTGCTCTGGTGTCGTCAGGGTTTCGACAAGTGGGTGCTCGGGGGCAAGGACGGCATAGGTCATCCCAAAGGCGGTGTCGGGCCGGGTCGTGAAGACGTCGATGCTGAGCTCAGGTCGATCCTTGACCGGGAGCGAGAACTGCGCGCCGACAGAGCGGCCGATCCAGTTTCGTTGCATCGTCTTCACGCGCTCGGGCCAGTCGAGGCCGTCGAGCGCGTCGACCAGCTCGTCGGCATAGCGCGTGATCCGAAGAAACCACTGCTCGAGGTTCCGCCTCTCGACTACGTCCCCGGAACGCTCGCAGGTGCCATCGGCGAGAACCTGCTCGTTGGCGAGCACCGTGTGGCAGCCGGGACACCAGTTGACGGGCGCCTCGGCTCTGTAGGCGAGGCCGGCCCCCAGCAGCTCGAGGAAGATCACCTGGTTCCACCGGATGTAATCCGGGTCATGGCTCCTGATCTCGCGACGCCAGTCGTAGACTGCCCCGAGGCGCTGGACGGAGCGCTTGAGCTCGGCGATGCGTGCCTCGGTATAGGCACGAGGGGGCATGCCTCCCTTGATGGCGGCGTTCTCGGCCGGAAGGCCGCACGAGTCGAAGCCGAAGGGGGAGAGGACGGCTTCGCCCTTCATGGTCCGATACCTGACGAGCACGTCACCAAAGGTGTAGTTGCGGACGTGCCCCTGGTGGGCAGGCCCGCTCGGGTAGGGGTACATGCACAGCACGTAGGACGGCGGGCGCGGATCGTCGCGATCGACTTGATAGGTGCCCTCGTGCTCCCAGCGGCGCTGCCAGCGAGCCTCCACCTCCTGCACGTCGTAGCGCTCGGCCATGCAAACAGGCTAGTGGGAGAAGGCGCACGCTCCTGATTGCCCCCCCCCCCCCCCGCCCGCCCCCCCCCCCCCCCCCCCGCCCCCCC
>CAZAMA010000356.1:0-2745 GCA_964485645.1 uncultured Acidimicrobiaceae bacterium
GATCGACCAGCAGGCATGGGAGAAGAACCGGTGCGCCCGGTGGTGGCTCCAGGTCCCTGACAGCCCGGCCCCGACGAGCATCCCGCAGACGGTGCGCCTGGCGGCCTGGGAGATGAGCCCGCAGGCGAGCGCGCAGAACACCGGGAAGGTCCACGCCGAGAAGCATCCTCGGAACTCACCGAGCAATGCCGCCAGCGACGCGGGTAGTGACGCTTCACTCGTGGGCTGGCGGGCGGGCTGTGCCATCACGTCTCCCTCTGCCGATTACCTTAGTATTCTACTAAGGGTCAGTTGGCATAGGGTGGATGGTGCCGAGGACGAGACGAAACGGAGGGCCCTGTGAAGGTGACCGCGAAGCGCCAAGCCAAGCAGCGACGACTCGCCGCCGAGCTAGGCGAGATCGGCTTCGCCTTGCCGGGGTCGCTCACCGTGAAGGCCTACCGCTGCGGCAAGCAGAACTGCCGCTGCCACGCAGATCCGCCGCGCCTGCACGGTCCCTACGCGTTCTGGACGCGCAAGGTGAACAACAAGACCGTGACGAGGATGTTGAATGACGAGGAGCTAGCCGACTACCAGCCGATGTTCGACAACGCCCGGAAGATCCGAGACTTGGTCAGCCAGCTCCACGAGCTCAGCCTCGAACTGGTAGAGCCAGCTGAGGTCAGCCCGAAGCCGAAGGAGTCCACGCAAACCAAGGACACCTCACCCAGCCGTCCCCGCCCCCGCACTAGCAAGGCGGCCAAGCGTCAAGCGCCAAGAGCCTCATAACTGCGAAAGTCGAGTTACATCTGTTCTGTCGTAAGTGTTCAGGTGGGTCCACCACTTGAGGGGTGGGAGCGTGTAGATGTAGTGGTGAGAAATAGTCAAGAGTTGTGGATCAGATTTTTGGGGAGGCGTCCCTTCCGGGGCATCAACTTCGGCTGGTCACCTCCCTGGCTTCGTCGTGGCGGGCATGCCCGGGGCGAGCTGGTCGGCGCCGAGCAGGTCCGTGATCGAGATCGGTTCCCCGCAGCTCGGGCATTCCGCGCCCGGCCCGAGCCGGCGGCACCACGTGTTGCAGGCGTCGCATCTTTGCTCGCCGAGGTATCGCGCGTCGCAGCTCGGGCAGGCGTAGACGACCTCGGAGCGGGCCACGACCGGTTGGACGGGGGCGGCTCGCTTGGACCGCCAAGCCGACTGGCGGCACACGCTCGAGCAGAAGCGCTTCCGTCCGAGGCGCTCGAACGGGCTCCGGCACACCGGGCAGGTCGTCGCGGTATCGTCGCGTACGGGGTTCACGCCGCCACCTCCCCATCAGCGGCGGGCTCGCCGTCGGCGGGGATGGTCTCGCCGTCGGGACGCTCGACGAGCACGCCGGCCTCGAAGCGGGCGCCGGCTCGGACCAACGCGACGAGATGCGGGGCGTTGACCGCCCGCCAGCGGTCCTGAGCTGCTTCGATCAGCTTGAAGGCCATGGCCAGTCCGGCTGCCTTGGAGCCGGGGCCCTTGGTGACCTTGGTCCGGAGCCGCACCGTGGCGAAGGTCGACTCGATCGGGTTCGAGGTCTTTAGGTGCACCCAGTGCTCGGCGGGGAAGTCGTAGAAGGCGAGCAGCTCCTCGGTGTCATCAACGATCTTCGCCACCGCCTTCGGCCACTTGACCCCGTAGTCGGCGGCGAACGCCTCGATGGCGGCGAGGGCGTGCGCTCGGTCCTCGGCGTCTCGGATCTCTGCGATCGCCTTTCGTGCTGCGGGCTGCGCCGACTTCGGCAGCGCGTTCAACACGTTGGCGGCCTTGTGCACCCAGCAGCGCTGGGTCCGGGTGTCGGGGAACACGTCGCGCAGCGCCGCCCAGAACCCGAGCGCCCCGTCGCCGACGGCGATCACCGGGGCGGTCATGCCACGACGTCGCAGATCCCTCAGCACGTCCGCCCAGCTCTCGGTGGACTCCCGCTCCCCGTCGGTGATCGACACCAGCTCCTTGGTCCCGTCGGCGCGCACCCCGACGATGACCAGGGCGCACAGGCGGTTCTCGTCCAATCGGACGTTGAAGTGCACCCCGTCGGCCCAGACGTAGACGTAGTCCACCCCTGCCAGGCTCCGGGCGGAGAACCGCTCCCGCTCGTCTTGCCACTGCTTGGTCAGCCGGGTAACCACCGACGCCGACAGGCCCGCCGAGGACCCGAAGAACTCGCTCAGCGCCGGCGCGAAGTCACCCGAGCTCATCCCGTGCAGGTACATGAGCGGCAGCACCTCGGCCACCTTCGGGCTCTTGCGAGCCCACGGCGGGACGATCGAGCTGCGGAACCGGCACCGTTTCCCGGTGACCTCGTCGACCCTCTTGTCGTTCACCCGCGGCGCCTCGATCTCGATCGGCCCCGATCCCGTCGCCACCGGCCGGCGTCGGGCGTGGCCGTTGCGGACCACCAGGCGCCGCCCGTCGTCATCGAGCTCGTCGGCCAGGGACGCCACGTACGCGTCAGCCTCGGCCTCCAAAGCGGCCGCCAGCATGCGCCGGGCACCCTCCCGGCAGATCTCGTCCAGCCCGAGCGTCAGATCCGCGCGGGCAGCCTCATCGGCAACTACTGTCAACATCGGCGTTCCTTCCTCGCCGGCGTTCCATCGCCGGCAGTCTCGTTTGGTCAACGAGGAAGGTACGCCGCGCCCAAGCTCCGATCGCGGACCCACAAGTTCTGGTTATATCTCGCTCCTTTATCCCGACGAGACCGAGCTGTACACCTGGAAGCACGAGAAGGGTCACGGGATA
>CAZAMA010000357.1:0-2740 GCA_964485645.1 uncultured Acidimicrobiaceae bacterium
GATCTGGCGGCGCCGGATAACCCCGAGGGTATCCGGGGTGCCAAGGAGTGGCTGACGCGACAGATGACATCTTCTCATCCATACAAAGAGACGGTCGACCAGGAGGCCCTGACATCGCAGCTCGACCTCGACATGGCCCGTCGGAAGTCGCCTTCCTTCGCCAAGCTATGGCGCGACGTAGAGCGCTTGTTCGCCGCGGACAGGGAGCAGGACCACTATGAGCACTGAAACTGTCCAGGGGTTCACGGTGCTCTCACCACCCTCGCCCGCGGAGATCCGCGACGAGCTCGAGCACATCCTGATCGCGAACATCCTCGGGCCCGAAGCGGGTGAGACCGAAGAGCTCGTCACCGACACCGCTGTCCGTGAGTACTACCTCGTGGGCATGCTTGCTCCACGTAGCACCGAGTCGGAAGCGAGCCAGTTCGACGGACAGCAGGACCAGCTCGCAGTGGAGGGATCAGCAGAGGCAGAGGACGCATCGCCGGATGTCGCAGCGCCACCGGGCCCCTCGTTGTGCCCTTCCTCGCTGGGCATGACCTTCGGCGTCGCCGGCGATACAGCTCGGATCGCAGTCGAGGCACGGTGGGGTCGCTACGAGCGCGTCGTCTCGGACCCTGAGGGGGGAGATGCTTCGCGTCGCGCGTGGCGCCGTCATCCCGCCGGTGGCGTCTGCCTTCTCACTCTCTCGGAGGGAACTTTCGGTCCGCTCCTGCCGGACGCCACCCAAGAAGGGGTGGTCGTGCGCGGCCAGGTCAGGCGAGCAGGCGATCACTTCGTCGTCACCGCATTCTTGGTCAACGATCAAGAAGAGCAGCGAACGCGAAAAGACGAGGCATGGCTCTTCCAGGCCTCGCTCTCCGCCTCCGATCCCGACGGTCAACCGGTCTTTAGGCGTGCGCTTCTCCTCATGGATGACGGCGGTGCATCACAAGAGGTTCGTGCCCTCGACATGGTCTTTCGCCACAAACTGGAGCTCGCGGTCGGCCATGGTACGGGTGTCCATGCCGAGCCAGATGCGGCCGACCCGCGACGAGCCAAGCGTGTCGAGACCACGCCCGTGCCTCGCGCGGACGTGCCGCGGACCGAACCACCTACGGCCGCCGACTTCGCGGGCTTGGCCAAGGTCGAGCTCGACATGGAAGTGCTCGCGAAGGCGCCCGCTGAAGAGCTGCCCCGGCTTCTCCGGCCACTCGTGTCGACATATCGCGACTGGATCGCGCAGCAGCGCAACCGCATCGGTGAATCTGCCAGCCGCCTGCAGGGTCTCGAAGACACTGCAGAGACAGCACTGGTCCAATGCGAACACGTGGCGAACCGGATCGATGCGGCCATCGACCTGCTGGATCCGGGGTCTCACGACTACAAACCGCATGCCGCCGAGGCCTTCCGCTTCGCCAACGAGGCAATGTGGCTTCAGCGCGTGCACACCCTTGTGGCAATACGCCGCAAAGCAGACGCGAGCCTCAGTCTCGATGAGGCAGTTGCGGAGGTCGACCGGCCCGGACAACATCGTTGGTATCCGTTCCAGCTGGGTTTCTTGCTGCTCAACCTCCCCAGCCTGACCGAGCCCACCCACCGAGAACGGGGTCCTGGCACCGAGGGTCTCGTCGACCTGCTGTGGTTTCCCACAGGAGGTGGCAAGACCGAGGCGTATCTCGGGTTGACCGCGTTCACACTTGCCATGCGCCGCCTTCAGGGCGGCATCGGCGGCTACGACGGGAACGACGGCGTCGGCGTGCTCATGCGCTACACGCTGCGCCTGCTTACCGTGCAGCAGTTCCAGCGGGCCGCGGCACTGCTGTGCGCGTGCGAGCACATACGCCAGGACCGAGCAAGGTCCGGTGATGACAGGCTCGGCGATGTGCCGTTTCGATTGGGTCTATGGGTCGGCGCGGCGGTAACGCCGACACGCGGCACCCAGGCGGCCAAGTCGATCGAGGAGGCGCGTGGTACCGCCTATTACGGCGGACGGTCGAGCCCGGTCCAGCTCACGTCGTGTCCGTGGTGCGGAGCTCCGGTCAGCGCGGCGAAGGATGCCGAGTACGACTCGGTGCGCAAACGCACCCTGCTCTACTGCGGGGACAAGCTCGGTGGCTGCCGCTTCACGCGCAGGCAAGCACCGGGCGAGGGGCTGCCGGTCATCACCGTAGACGACGAGATCTATCGATTCGTCCCTTCCATGGTGATCGCCACAGCCGACAAGTTCGCGCAACTGCCCTGGCAAGGAGCGACGAGGGCTCTGTTCGGCAGGGTCAGTCGGCGCTGCGAACGCCACGGCTGGCGTCACCCCGATCTGGACGAGCTGCTCGACGAACGCGACAGCCACCAGCGTCGTGGCGCCTACGGTCCAGCCCGCACCGTCGCGGGCGGTCCCCTCCGGCCCCCGGACCTCATCATCCAAGACGAGCTGCACCTGATCGCCGGTCCCCTCGGGAGCCTCATGGGGCTGTACGAGACCGTCGTCGACCACCTGTCTACCTGGAAGCTGGACGGCAAGAGCGTCCGCCCGAAGGTCGTCGCCTCGACCGCAACGGTGCGCCGGGCAGAGGCCCAGGCTCACCAGGTGTTCTGGCGGCACCTCGAGGTCTTTCCTCCACCGGGGCTCGACTCGTCAGATTCCTTCTTCGCCTTGCAGCGTGATCCAGAGATCACTGCCGGGCGGCGGTACCTCGGCGTGTGCGCGCCTGGCCGGCGTATCAAGGCGGTCGAGATTCGTGTGTACGTCGCCCTCCTCGGA
>CAZAMA010000358.1:0-2738 GCA_964485645.1 uncultured Acidimicrobiaceae bacterium
TCGCTGAATGAGGAGTTGGGCGACGGTGCGCGAGGCCTTGATCAGCTCCTCTTGCATGAGCGCAACATTCTGGAAGTCGCCCGCTAGCGCCGCTTCCAGCTCCGCGAGTTTGATCGCTCGAGCCAGGCTGGCGACCTTTGGCGCCCTCGTGACGCGCGTCGCGAGCTCGAATTCCGCCTCGTGGCGCGCGACGCTCGTCAAAGGTGGTAGGCCGTAGCGGAGAACTTCGGACAATCGGTTGGTGAGGTCGTCCGAGGTGACGCTCCATTCCCAGTGACGCCCCATCCATGGCCGATTCCGGTGACAAACCCTCGCCGGCATTGGCAGACCTCGCCATCCTGATGAGACCCCGCCTGGGCTCGCCATAGCCTGGTACTTCGGATAGGCGTCTCCCCAATGCGGGATAGCAAGCTCCTTCAAAGGACCTATTCCCCGTAACCATGAGTCCATGGCCCGCTCGATACGCCGCACCTCGTTTTCACGATCGCCGTCTCGATCTGGAGTTCCCGGTGACATGCCCGAAAGGAGCCGCTGGACGAGCCCTGGACTGTGGATCGCAAGCACGTGGAGGAGCTCGTTCCCCGCGTCGACCTCACCGGATCTGATGACGACCTCGACGGCGGGCATCCAACGGTGGAGCGCGATCGGGTCCTCCACGACGGCGGCGAACCGGTCAATGTCTCGTTCGAGATACCGAGCCGCGAGCGACCAACCAACCTCAGGGACACGAAACGACAGGTATCCACGCGCGTCGACCGCCAGCATTCGACAGCGAGACACAGCAGACCTGAGATCGTGTGTCCGGGCGACGTCGCGGACGGTGACCTCGCCCGAGGAATGGATCCATTGGGCTGCGATTTCTTCAAAGAAGGCGGCGTCGACCCCCGATTCCTCGATCGCCTCATTGAGGACTGCATCTCGGACGAACGCGATCGCAGCGTCCTTGGACAGATCGGCCGAGGCACCACGTATGTACTGCGTGACGATTAGAACAAAGACGGGAAGGCGCGCCTGCCGGTCCCATCGATCGCTCCACGGCCACGGATCTTCCTCCGCCGCACCCAGTCGGGACCGGAGATGCGCGACCTGTTCGTCTGAGAGGTGTGTCATCACCTGTCTCTCCCACGGCACACCGGAGGCGTCTTGCTCCGACGCGAATTCGCGCGAGAAGATGGTCACCGACGATGACGGCGACGCAGCGAGGAACTCGTCCGCGTCTTCGAGTAGCCCCTGTGGCGTCGAAGGACCAGGCTCGTCTGCGCCGTCGATGATCACGAATGCACCATCGTCGCCAACGCTTCCGAACGGACCTCCACCCAGCGCCTGCATGCCCAGCTCGCCCGGAGCTACGTCGCGTGCTCTGAGTTATACCGGTACCCGAGGATCGACGCCAGACTCGAAGCGGGTCAGTTGTTCGAGGTAAAGCCGGTCGGCAGCAAGCGACTTGCCGCTTCCAGCTTCGCCGACGATCAATCGGCCACCGTTGCCGCCGGCGCCTGGCGGCGGAGCGCCGATTGAAGGATCGCCTGCGAACTCATCGGCGACGGCGTTGTCGAGACCAAGCGCCGAAAAGCGCTGCACGATACGAGAGCGCGTCAGCGCACGCTCGGCGACAATGGTGTGATGCACCCGGGGAGTGGGGATGCTGATTGGCACTACCGATGCATGGCCGAGTGAGCGCAGAAAGGTGGCAAGGTGTCTGTAGTCGTCGCCGTAGACGACTGGGACGATGCGTTCATCCGGATGATGGAGCGCCAAGGCGTCATCACGCTCGTCGGAACGGACCAGTCGGAAATGACGGAACTCTGACCTGGAAAGGACCTCGCGCATCCAAACGCGGAGACCGTGGAAGTTCGGATCATCCAAGCCTCCACCAAACCCCACAAAGACGAGACTCTTCGTGAACGCGACGGCTTGAAGCGCAGTGCTGGCGAAGGGGTCGCTGACTACATTGCCGTACGATGCGCTCCCAAGCACGACGGACTCGGGAGCCCTCCAGAAGCCATGCAAGTGAAGGATCGCCCGCTCATGGCCTCGGATCACCCGCTGGTAGAGGCCGGGTTGTTTCCACGTCGCGGCCTCGAGCCCGGTGGCCCCTTCGAGGAGCCCGTCGTAGTTCGTGGTCGCGAGCGGGGTCTGGCTCTCTGCGATGGCGCTGAGCAGGTCTTCCTGTTCTGGCTCGAGCCTGCCGACGGTCTCGCGGAGCCATCTGCCGTACTCGCCGCCTGCCCGGCCGCCGAGCCCGGTCGTCACCTCATCAGCGACCCGCAGAAGGTCGGCGAGCTCGGAACTCTGCACGAGATTGCGAAAGACGGTCGGCTCGCCACTCAGGCGACCAAGCTCGGCAGCACGGCTGATGCCGTGAAGCAACAGGCCCCGCCACGTCGCTACGGGTTGGGACGTCGATGCCGCGGAGACGCCCGCGCCGATGACAAGCAGGGCTTCCCCGTTCTGCACGCAGCCACGAAGATCCGCCTCGATAGTGCCCGCCATCGGAACATGACGCTAGGTCACGCTGCGCGGCGACATGTGCAACTGCGGCCTCGTCGATGGTCCGGGTCCGTGAAGAGCCGGCAGGGCGGATGGCGACTATGCGGGGGTCGCGTGTAGTTACATCCGCAGACGTGGCGCACGAGGGAGGTGTCTGGACGCCCCCTACCGTTCTGCTGACATGTCCCAGTATCCCGGGATCACCGCCGGCCTAAGTGCCGTTCGGAGCGATCCTTGTTCCACCGACG
>CAZAMA010000359.1:0-2728 GCA_964485645.1 uncultured Acidimicrobiaceae bacterium
AGCCGGATGAGTTCGAGAGCAAGTAGCCACCGGCGCACCGATTGCGTAGGGGGGACGCCGTCACCATGACGTCGATGATGCGGTTGGTCCTTCCAGGAACGACTCGATGCGTGCGACGACGCGGGCCTCGTCCTGGAACAGGAACGCGTGTCCTGCATCGCGGTAGAGCGCCAGCTGGGCGCCTGGGATAAGCATAGCGACCCGACGGTCATTAGCCACGGGGTCAAGTCGATCTGCGGTGCCGTCAGCAACGAGCGTCGGCGCGGAGATCTTCTTCGTCTTTTTGCCGGCGTGATCGATCCCGTGCCACCACTCGAGGATGGCCGTCTGTTGGGCTGCGACCGTCGACGCAGGCGCGGAAGGGTGCTTGGGATAGCCCGCCACCGAGAGTTCGTATGCCACGGCAGCCGCCTTCTGGTTGGACGGGAATAGATCTGCCGACACTTGCGCGAAAGTGCCGCTCGTAAGCGCGTTGATCGCCTTTTGCGAGGGTGCAACAGTGGCGGTGCCCGGGTAGGCGGCGCACAGTACCAAGCGGTTCACCTGGGTGGGGTGGAGCACGGCAAGGGCTTGAGCGATCATCGTCCCCATCGACCATCCCAGGATGTCGGGCTGCTCGAGTCCGAGGGTCGTGATGAGAGCGCTCGTCTGGTTCGCCATCGCGTCGATCGTGAGCGGCGACCGCAGCGCGCTGGTCCCGCCCACACCGGCGTTGTCGAAGGTGACCACCTTGTAGTGGTGCGCCAACGCGTCGACCAGTCGCGGGTCCCAGGTCTCCATCGTCCCGGCGAACCCCATGATCATGACGAGCGGGGGCCCGCTTCCGACTTCACGGTAGGCGACCGAGCCCGAAGCGGTGTGTGCGATCTGCACCGGCGCCGAGGTGACCGACACGCTGGGAGGTGGCGACACCGCTCGACCCGCAGCCTTGGCTGCTGCTTCGTCGGCGAAGGCCTCAACTGTGCCAAGTGTCGGAGTACCGAGGGCGACGAAAGCGACCTCCCCGAAGACGGACCGGGACCTGAACAGCACGATGTCCGCGCCGATCAAAACGCCCGAGGTGGTGAGGCGCAACGAGTACGCAGATGACGTTGTGCCGACGACGGGGAACGACATGGTCGTGAACGTCGCTTTGACCGGCCTCGACTGGACCGTCAGGGTCAGCGAGTGGCACTGCCCCAGGACCGCCTTCGCTCTGTCGAACTCTGCGGACACAGTTGTCCCGGTTGCGAGCGACTCGGTGAATGCGGGAAGCGACGAGCCCTCGACGAAGCTCACGGTCCCTCTGTCGTGCGCTGATCCGCCCTTTCCGGCCATCCCGCCGAGGCACGGCGTAGCCCCGAGGTCGATCCACGCGTTCTTGGCGTGGTCGACCCTCCATCCCAACGGAAGGTTCGAAGTGGTGAGCAGGTGCGCCCCCACGTTGAGGCGGGAGCTCGCGCCGACCGGGGCCACTACGACGGCGAGTACGACACCGAGGACCGTGACGGCGACGGCTGCCCGCAGGAATAACCAGTTGACCGCTGCTCGCCTTCTTCCTGCTTGTCCAGGCGGGTGGGGCCGTGCGTCAGCGATCGACATGGTCCGCCTCGTTGCCGGTGACGGCGTCATCGGACCCAGGAGCAGCGCCGTAGATGGCGAGGCTGATGAGATACGACGCGCCGATCGCGATGTAGATGACTTCGAATGGCCAGTAGGTGGCGTCCATCGCAGCGGCGATCACGCAAGCCACAACCGACGCCAGCACTCCGACGACGGCGCTCACCCGCGACGCTTTCATCCTGATGAGCACTTGGCGCTCGTCGGCTCGACGTGCGAGCACCGCGCCCACGTCGGAGTCGTGTCTGCCGGCGAGGTAAAACACGACGACCGCAATGGCCGTCACGACTTCCCCGATGACGATTGCCTCCCACTTGCCATGGCCTAAGCCGACCGCAAGGGAGATCGCTGATCCCCCGACACCGGCGAGCACCGGCGTCCACAGGCCGTGGCGTCTCATTCGAGTCATGCTCCCTCCTCGTCATCCGGATCGAACATCTTGTCGATAGGCATCTCAAAGAACCGGGCGATGCGAAATGCGAGCGGCAGGGACGGGAGGTACCGGCCACTCTCGATCGAGATCACCGTCTGGCGAGAAACACCGAGTGCGCCTGCAAGCTCGGCCTGTGACAGCTCCCGCTGGACCCGCTCTTCCCTCACCCGATTGCGCATTGATGTAAAGGTACCTTGACCAGACGGACACTGTCAAGGGACCTTTACTCCGGAAGGACGCCGCCCTCGCCGCGCTGGCGGCCAAGCCCGGCCTGCCGGCGAAGGGGCGGGACCGGGCGCTCGAGGCAGAGAGCAGAGATCGTCGAGCTGACCGAGGCGATAGATACGCAAGCCATCGAGCCGGCGGTCGTCCTGGGAAATGACGGCTCCGGCTGAGCGGTCCGCTCCCGGCGCGTGGCCCCGGCGACGGGTGACCACATTCCAGGTGACCAACACCAGCGTCGGGCCCGTACCCGAAGGTCGGGCTTGCTAGTTGGGCGCTTGGTCGAGCTTTGCGAGGAGGCGGGTCAAGGTGCGCAGGTCCCCTTGGTCGAGCCGGCCGGTTGAAGGGTCCTCTATGGAGAGGCGCCAGCGGTACGGACGCGGACCTTGCCACCAGCGCCACCGGTGGTACCGTATATGCGTGGAGAAGACGACGCTGTATCTGCCTGAGAATCTGAAGGTGGCGGTCAAGCGG
>CAZAMA010000360.1:0-2725 GCA_964485645.1 uncultured Acidimicrobiaceae bacterium
CGGATGTTCTCCCGGCCGGTCAGGTTCTCGTCGACCGCCGCGTACTGTCCGGCCAGCCCGATGCAAGCGCGCACGGAGGCCGCATCGTGTACTACGTCGTGCCCGAGGACACGGGCCGAGCCGGAGTCGGGTCGAAGGATCGTCGTGAGGATCCGTACCGCGGTGGTCTTGCCGGCACCGTTCGGGCCGAGGAGCCCGAAGACCGTGCCCTCTGCGACTGCGAGCGAGACACCCTCGAGGGCGCGGACACCTCCCTTGAAGGTCTTCACCAGCTCGGTTGCTTCGATGGCGTTGGCCACGATGCCTCTGCTCCTTCGGGAGGGTGGAACACCTTGTTTGGTTGCGCGAGGTGAAGTCTGCGGTCGCGGTGTCCGCCACGACCGTACCGGCTGCTGCGACACGCGGCGCGCGCGACGCACGCGGTGCTGCACGCGTTGTGATGGGATGAGGCCATGGTTACCTCGCTCGTCGTGCATCCAGGCAGCTCGGTCGATCTCTCCAAGCGCGATCCGGCTTCGACGCCAGGTGCCCCTGGTGGCAGGGAGGAGACAGAGGCAGAGTTTGCCACCCAGCATGCGCGACTTGCCGAGCTACAGGAGCGCCTGTGGGCGGAGGGCAAGCGCGAGCTGCTCGTCGTGCTGCAGGCGATCGACACTGCTGGCAAGGACGGGACGATCAGGCACGTGTTCCGGGGCCTCAACCCGACCGGCACGAGAGTGGCGGCGTTTCGCGTCCCGACCGAGCTGGAGGCGGCCCACGACTTCCTCTGGCGCGTGCATGCGGAGGTGCCAAGAGCCGGCGAGGTGGTGATCTTCAACCGGTCCCACTACGAGGACGTCCTCGTAACCCGGGTCCACGGACTCGTGCCTCCTCACGTCATCCGTGCGCGCTACGGCCAGATCAACGCCTTCGAGCGCCTGCTGCACGACGAAGGGACGTGGATCGTGAAGCTCCTCCTCCACATCTCCTCCGACGAGCAGGCCAGGCGCATCGAGGCGCGCCGTACAGATCCGCTGAAGGCTTGGAAGTTCAAGGAGGCCGATCTGGCGGAGCGCTCGCACTGGGACGACTATCAGGCGGCCTTCACCGCGATGCTGGAGGAGACCTCGACAGCCCACGCGCCCTGGCACGTGATTCCCGCCAACCACAAGTGGTACCGCAATTGGGCAGTCACCGAGATCCTCCTGCGCCTACTCGACGAGATGAACCCGCAGTACCCGCAGGCATCGCTTTGACCTCGGCCCGAGATCTCGAGATCAGCAGCTGGGCTATAGCGGCTCCTGCTACCGGCACGAGGAGAAGGAGAAACATCGGCCGGTAGCCGATCTTGTCAATGCCGAACCCGAGCAACAGCGGAAGGGCAAGATTCACCGCCTGAACGCTGGCACTCAGGTGAGCATTGATCGAAGCCAGCTCGTCTCTGGGTCTACCCTCGGCGACAAGTCCCATAGTGAGGGGGAAAGTGAGCCCGTGGGGAACTCCCAGCAGCGCCATCGCGACGAGCAGGACAGCAAAGCTGTGGCCGGTGGCCACGACGGCGAGGCCCACAAGGGTGAGAATGGCGGCGACGCGGTACAGCGCCAGCTTGTGCCGAATCGGCGACTGCCACACAAGCACCGCGCGCACGACAAATGAGATGACGAAGAAGACTCCGAACGCGATCTCCGTCGCCGCCGGCGACAGTCCGTATTGGTGGCGCGCGAGCAGGGCGCCGAACACGACGATGGCGGCAAAGGGTGCCGCGTATATGAGCTCGCCTGTGAGCGCGAGGCGGAAGTTGCGGTCGGCGAGAGACTTGCGGACCGAGACCTTCGGCCGATGCTCGCCCGCCGGGATCCGCACCGCGACCACCTCGCCGGTAGTCGGCTCGGCTGCGAGGAGCGGGCGTGCCGCCGGTGTGACATGGTCCCTGGTCGGTACGCCGGCATGAGCAGCCGTCGGACCAGATCCCTGCGCTAGCTCGTCGCCATGGCCTCGCTCGCCTTGCGCGCGACGCCCGGGCCCATTCGCGAGCAGCAGAATGGCGACGGCGGCGAATGGCAGAAGGCTGAAAGCGAGAAACGTCGCTCGCAGGTTTGCTCCGGTCGCTGCGAGCACACCGGTCTCCAGGAACGGCCCCACCGCGAGGCTGACGCTGAGTGCGACGCCGACGAGAGCTATCGGGCGATCGCGCGCGCCGGGAGACGATGCCTCGTCCGCCATCGCCCCTGCCGCGGTGATGAGAGTCGGAAAAGCCAGGCCGCCACCGAAACCCAGCACGACGAGCCCTACCATCAACAGCCAGATTGACCTTGCTTCGCCGATCAGGGGGAAGGAGATGCCCATCGCCGCCATCGAGACCACGAGCGCTCGTCTTGCGAGGCGCGTCGGCACTCGACCGGAGATGGTGACCATCGTGAGTATCGCCACGACACTCGTCACTGCGGCAAGGACCCCGATGACGGTCGCGTGGAGCCCGAGCAGGTCCGAGCCCAGCAGTGAGAACGTCGTCTGGGCCATGTTCTGGCTGGATCGCATCAGCATCGTGACGACGAGCAGCACAGCGAACGCGCCGAGGAGACGGGATCTGCGGGGCACTGGCAAGATCTTACCGACGGGCGCATCTCTACGATCGTCCGGCCAGGCACTGCGTCGCGCGACCAGCCACCGCGTAGTATCGATCCTTCGCAAGCCCCTGTAGCTCAGAGGATAGAGCAACGGTTTCCTAAACCGTGTGTCGCACGTT
>CAZAMA010000361.1:0-2722 GCA_964485645.1 uncultured Acidimicrobiaceae bacterium
GCCGTCACGAGGGTGTCGGAGCCGGCAAAGACCGGGTCACTTAGCAGCACGGCGTCGTCGGCGCCCCATGCGAGTGCCTCCCGCAGGACCTCCTCGGCGACCGGCGGACCGAGTGACGCGACGAGGCACGAGCCGTCGGTCAGCCGCGCGATCTCGACGCCCTTCGCGACGGCGCGCCGGCAGTAGGCACTCATCTCGAGCGGGACGCCCTCGCCTCGCGCGCGCCCGCTTGGAGCGACGAGGAAGGATTCCACCGTCGGGATCTGCTTTATGGCTACAAAGACACGCACTTGCGCCGCCTCGTTTCGATCTCTGGGGCACCGGATATAGCGGAGCCATCTGTTGTCCTGTTCGCACCGCCGGTCGTCTCAGCGCGCCCGGGGAGATCTGCGCCTGCAGCGGTGAGTGCCCCCTCGGACCCCGGAGCCGCCGCCTCGCCCCGGCGACCACCCTGCGCCGCGAGCACGACCAGCACCGCCCCCCCGCCCTCGGCGCGGTTGTAGGCGGTGACGGATCCTCCATGGGCGTCGACCAGCGTCCGTACGATCGCGAGACCAAGTCCTGCGCCCGCCCGACCTCCGGGTCTGGATTCTTCCGCGCGGCTGAAGCGATCGAAGGCATGAGGCAGGAACCATTCGGGGAACCCCGGTCCCGCGTCGCGAACCTCGATGAGCGCGCTCTCGGCTTCGCGACGGACGCGGACCTCGACGACAGGGCTGCCGGCTGCATGGGTGAGCGCGTTGGCAACGAGGTTGTCGATGACCCGGCGGAAGTGCTCGGCATCGACTGCGCAGGCAACGTCGGGGTCCGCGTCGAGTACCAGAGCGACTCCGAGGACGTCTGCGCGGCTTCGAAACCCCCGCAGCGACGCGGCTACGAGCGGTTCGATCGTCTGGATCACGAGGTGGGATGCAGTCGCCCGCTCGTCCCCGACCGCCAAGAGGAGAAGATCGCGTGTCAGCCGGACGAGCTGGTCGACCCGAGTCGCGACGACCTCGAGCGCCTGGCGCCGCTCGGCGTCGGTGGTGTCACTCATGCTTGCGACCTCGAGCTCGGCGCGGACCGCCGCGAGCGGAGTGCCCAGCTCGTGGCTTGCCGCCGCCACGAACGCCTTCTGCTCGAGGAGGGCGCCGTGGAGCCGCCCGAGCAGCTCGTTCAAAGTCTCGGCGAGACGCTCCAGTTCGTCGTGGGTCCGTGGCACCGCGAGTCCGCACGCCGGATCGCCCCCTGAGAGCGCCTCTGCCGCGACTCGGAGCCGTTCGACTGGTCGCAGAGCTCGTCCGGCGATCATCCATCCGCCTAGTCCCGCGAAAAGAACCACGAGCGGCCCGCCGAGAGCCAGTCCCTTTTCGAGCAGGACGGTGGAGTGATCTACCTCGTCGAGCGACGCGCCGACCAAGATGACCTCCCCACGGCCACCGAGCACTGGCTCGGCGAGGACTATCCGGGGGTTGTGCCATCCCGGACGCGTCACCTGGAGAAAGCTCGGGCCACGGCGCGCGATCGTGAGCTGCCTCGGGCTGAGAAGAGCGAGCTCCCCGGCTGCCTCTGTCGAGTACTCGAGATGGCCGCCCGAAGCGAGCACCTGGACGACCGTCTGGTCTCTCGCGAGAGACAGGCGGCCGGTGCCGCGGTCAAGTGGCAGGGAACCGCTCGCGAGGTCCAGGCTGACGCGTACCACACTGTGGCGAAGCGAGTCCTGGAGCGTCGCGATGATGCCGGATCGCAGCTCTATGGTGAGAGCGAAGCCGGCCGCGGTGACGAGCACGGCGGCCGTGAGCGCGACTATGCAGGCGAGCCTCAGGCGTATAGACACTCAGCGCTCCGATGGGACACGAAGCCGGTAGCCGAGACGGTGCAGGGTTTCGATGTCAGCGCGGCCAAAGCGACGGTCGACCTTATGGCGAAGATGGGCGATGTGCTGGTCGAGGAGGTTGTCGGAGGCGGTCGCCCGAGGACCCCAGACCGCTTTCAGGATCGCTTCCCGGCTGAGGACGAGACCCGGGCGCCGCATGAACAGCTCCAGCAGCTGGACCTCTTTCCGAGTGAGGTCGAGGTCCACGCCGCCACGGCTGGCGTGGCGCGTATGCAGGTCCAGGCGGAGATCGCCCGCCTCGAGAACCGCTTCAGCCTGCAAGCTGGCGCGCCGGGCCAGCGCCTTCACCCGCAGCGAGAGCTCCTCGAGACTAAAGGGCTTGACGAGGTAGTCGTCGGCACCGCTCCGCAGGCCGGCGATCCTGTCGCCGACTGCGCCGAGAGCGGTCGCCATCACAACTCGGACCGTGGAGCCGGCGCCCCTCAGCTGCTTGCAGAGCGCGACGCCGTCGAGGCCGGGGAGAAGCAGGTCGAGGACCACTACGTCGAAGGCGCCCTCGTCCTTCAGCAACGCCGAGAGCGCGCCCTTGCCGTCGCTCGCGGAGCTGACGGCAAAGCCCGAACCACGGAGGTAGCGACAGATCGCCGAGCACAGATCGGGGTCGTCCTCGACGACGAGGACCCTGCTCGGTGGTGGTGGCGGGAGCGCGACACCGTGGAGCTCGCCGTGGAGCTCGTCCGCAAACGGCGACCGAGCCGGCGAGCTCCCGCCCAACTGCTCGGTCCGGGAGACCGAGGGACCGCTTGTCACCGGAGCGCCATGGGGGTTGTGGCGGCACGGATCTTCATCTGGTCCCTCGGTCTCCCTCGCCACGCCTCAGAGCGAGCTCGCGCCGCTCATGTAGGA
>CAZAMA010000362.1:0-2720 GCA_964485645.1 uncultured Acidimicrobiaceae bacterium
TTGCCGTCGGCCGCTCCGGCGATCAGGGCGGTGATGGCGGCGTTGTTGAGCATCCGAGGCAGACCGCTCGACACCCGGTGCAGGCGGGCGACGGCGTCGTCGGCGAACAGCGGCTCGTCGCGTCCGGCCAGGGCCAGGTGGTGACGCAGGTAGGCGGCGGACTCACCGATGTCCATGCCCTTGATGGAGTAGCGGGTGGCGATGCGCTGGTCGAGCGCGGCGTTATGTGGATACTGGCTCGCGGGAAGAATCCGCAGACACAACATGTAGTAGTCAGGGATCGTGCGGACCGCGGCGAGCCGGCAGTCGCCGGGGGCTCTCTTCGTCCGTGCCCCTGCTCAGGGGCGCCCGCCTATCCCTCAACCACAAGATGTAGTGGTCAGAGCCCGGTGGCGGTGACTTTGCGGTGCTGGACCGAACGAGTCCCGTGAGTGCGTCCATCGCGAAAGGTGCGATACTCTATCGCATGGACCGCGATACCGAACCACCTGTGCTGTTCCCGACGGACTCCCCGGTTCCTCATGCCATGATCGGCCGAGCGGCGGATGTCGACCGGCTAACCACCCTACTCGGGCAGGGCCTCAACCAGGTCGTGGTTGGCCCACGCCGCCAGGGGAAGACCACGGTCTGCCAGGCGTCTCTTTCGAGGCTGAGGAACAAGGGCTACTACACGGTGGAGATCGATCTGTTCGCTGTTCCCGATCTCGAGCGCCTGGCAGACATACTGGTTGCCGGCGCGGTCTCCAACCGGTCCACGCTTCGTCGTGCAGCGCGCGGTGCGTACAAGGGCTCCAAACACGCTGCTTCTGCCGTGCTCTCCGCCGCCGCCTCAGCCAAACTTCTTAGCGAGTTCGGCATTGGCGTCCAGCTTGCCTTCAGCCCACCCCGCGTAAGACGAGAGGATCCGCTCGCCTACTTCCAGCACGCCATCCGACTACTCGACAAGATCGCCGAGCGCGACGACAAGCGGCTGGTCTTGTTCATCGACGAGTTCCAGGAGATCGCTGCCGCGAAGCACCGATACGGCGACCCGGACGAGGTGATGCAGATGATGCGGGCAGAATTGCAGATCTCTCCGCGGGTGACCACCCTGTTTGCCGGCAGCATGGAGCACATGATGCGTGATCTCTTCGGAAAGGAGCACCGCGCCCTCTACCGGTGGGGTGCCTACTTCGACGTGGCGGAGATCTCCGAGCGGTCGTGGCGAGCCGGCATCAGTCGCCGTATGAACTCAGTCGGCCTCTCGTTCTCCCCCGGAGGTCTCGAAAAGCTGATCCAGTACGGAGAGCGCCAGGCCCGGACCACCATGCTCATCGCGCAGCAGGCATACATCCTCGCCCGCACCGAAGCCAAGACCGCCCTCGACCCCGATCTCATCGACGTTGCCTTCGAAGTTGCCGGGCGCGCCGACGCGCTGGCACATGAGGTCACTGTCCGCGCTGTTCGCCAGGGCAGCCGCCACGCTTTCGAGGTTCTCCTTCGCATCGCGTCTGGGCTTCCGCCTTATCAGGGTAAGTCGCACGCTTCGGTGGCCCAGCGGGCGATCGACGCCCTTCGTGACGAGGGCCTCATCGCACATGGAGGCACGGAGCACCGGAGCGGCTGGGTCGTCGTCGATCCGCTCCTCCGCCGGTACCTCCTCAATCTGGAGGCATGAGCCGAACCGGGCTCTGACCACTACATCTTGTGGCTGCGGATTTGTCCCGCGAGCCAGTATGTGGATAATGCACCTGGCACCGGGCGATGACCGGGTGGTCGAAGACGGCCTTCACCGCGCTGGCGAGCGCCTTGGCGCCGTCGAGCACGCACAGGACCGGCCGGGTGACGCACAGCCCCCGGTCACGCAGTGCGACCAAGAGGCCGGTCACGAGCGTCGAGTTCTCGGTGTCGCCCTCGACCACCCCCAAGGGGTGCTTCACCCCGTCGATGTCGATGCCGACCGCCACCACACAGCAGTGACCTGCGAAGTTGACCCCGTCGACCATGAGGGCGACGAGATCGAGGGCGCTCAGGTCCGCCGCCATCAGCTCTTCGAGCGCGGTCTCGGTGGCGGCCACGAACCGCCGCGAGATCGCCGAGCGCGACGTCCCTTTGCTGCGGGCCTCGACGGCGGTGCCGACCGGCTCGAGGCCGGCCCCGTAGCGGTGGGTGGAGATCTTGGCGAGCATCTTGTCCATCGCCATGCGCCCGAGCAGCTCGGTCGAGCTGAAGCAGTCGTAGGTGGAAAGTGACACCTCGGCCGAGCGATCCGCGCTGCGCACCCGGGGGCGGGTGATCTTCACCTGGCGGCCGCCCAGCGTGACGACCCCGTCGTCACTGCCGTGGCGCACCGCTGCCCGGTCGGGGTCGTGACGGCCCTTGGGCCCGGCGAGGGTCTCCACCTCGTGCTCCATCATCGTGTAGACGACCTTCAGTCCGGCCCCGACGACGAAGGCGAGCAGGCCCTCTTCGAGCTCGCCGGCAAGCTCAGCCACCGCGACGCTGACGGTGTCGGGCAGCACGAGCGCCGCCTCCCGAGCCGCCTGGCCGGAGTCCATCTTCGCCCTCTTCGCCGTCGTGCGGCCGGTGGTCCCGGCGCGCCGGGTCGAGGTCTGGTAGTTCTTCATGTTGGCGGTCCCTTTCCTGATCGGATGTCTTGCAGGACGCCCGACACCTACCAGCTGGCAGGCATCAGGCGGGGGACCGCCACCTCAACTTCCACCCTCAGCGGGACAACCTCC
>CAZAMA010000363.1:0-2710 GCA_964485645.1 uncultured Acidimicrobiaceae bacterium
CAATCCGCCCGAGCAATTGGGCGAGAAGATGCCGATCTTGAAGTCAGTGTCATCGAGCAGCGGCTGCCGCACGACTACCTCCTTGGTCAACGGTTACTTCGACTCCAGGGCAATTCATCCTTGGCTCCTTACTGCCGGCTGAGGCTCACTACGACCGCCCTGGGTGGCTCCCGCTGCGCTGCCCCGCTGGAACTGCTTCGGACCCGTCAAAGATCTTCGCCGGCACCCGTGAGAGCAATGTCCCCCCGTCTGAGCCGACGAGCCAGGTGTCCTGCATGTACAGACAAGACCGGCCATCGGTCCCAATTGCATGGGGGTGCATCGAGATAACCATGTTCTCTTGCAGGGTCGTTCCGATGCCCTCGCCGATCCGGGGGTGCTCGAGCATGGTCATTCCGATGGAGTGTCCGGTCACGTGTCCAAGCCCCAAGCCGCGGCTCACAAAGGGCTTGGAGGCGGCGCGATGAACGTCGTGCGCTGTCGCGCCCGCACGCATCGCCGGAGTCGTCGCCTCGTAGTACTCGAGGTAGGCCTCCAGCATGGTCTTGGAGTCTCCACTTGGCTTCCCCGCGCACAGCGGCCGGGCAAACTCGGCCCAGTAACCACCGGGCCCGGCAATCTCGAGCGAGTAAAGGAGGAGGTCGTCAGGGTCGATTACCCCTTCGTGCTCGGGGATACGGAACTCCGGTTCGGCTGACCCGTCATGGCCCCACAGGACCATGTCCATGGTCAGACGGCCCGTTCCGCTCATAACGAACTCGGCTTCGGCGCTCGCCATGAGCTCTGCCTGGGTGCGCCCGGGGGCATAGGCCGCATGCACGGCCCAAAACCCCGCCTCGTTGATCGCCATCGCCTCGCGAACCTGGACGAGCTCCTCCTTGCTCTTGACCGCCCGCGCGAGGTCGAACTGCTCGTCAAAGCCGATCACGTCGAAGCTTCCAGCGCTAAGTGCCTTGAAGTCCCTCACCGGCATCACATCGTCCAACCCGGCAACCGAGACGCGCCGGTCATGGCGACCCTCGAGATGCTCACGCATCCACGCACCTGGATGATCGGCGAAGACCTGTTCGGTGACCCAGGCCTCCGAGTGGTTCCCGACATAGCGAGCCTCACTCGGAAAGATCGCACATGGATCGCCGGTGAGTGGGACGAACACGTAGGCATAGCGATGGACGATCCGAAACCCCGACAGGTACCGAACTGCGCCTTCGAACCCGGTGTACTCACTTCCGCAAACGATTAGCGCCGTGACGTCGGCCTCTTCCATGACGGCGCGCATATTGGCATAGCGGCGATCTATCTCCGGCTGGCTGACGGTCATGAAGGCGCCTCACCCTTGGACGAGCTAGCCGCAACGGATGACTCCAGGCCCTCTATCAGAGCTGCGACCGCCCGGTTGAACGGGGTGCCGACGGCGAATCTCTCCCCGTAAGCGACGATCCCGCCGTTGAGGGAGTCGATCTCGGTCCGCCGACGAGCTAGCACGTCCTGCAACATGCTCGCGCGGTGATCGTAGGCGACGCGGGCCGCATGGTCGATGAGCTCCTCAGGGTCGCTCTCGAGCTCGATACCGAGCGCGCCAGCCACAGCCACGCCCTCGGCTACGAGCTCGCTCACCAAGGCGCGCACCGCCGGTAGCTCGCATACCTGCCCGTGGGTGAGATTTGTCAATGCCCCAATCGGGTTCGTGGCAGCGTTGAAGATGAGCTTCGTCCACTGCGCGCCCCGTGCGTCCTCGAGTGCGACCGTGGTCATACCAGCAAGAGTGAGGAGCTCGGCCAGACGCCGGATCTCGGCCATCGCAGCGGGTCGCTCCTCGTACGGCCCGATCCAGGTGTCACCGGTCGTGTCCATCTCGACGACACCAGGCTCGACGAGATGTCCGGCAGGAAACGTCGTACCCCGCATGACATGTTCGACATACGCGGCGATGATCTCCTCGTTACCTACCCCGTTCTGCACGCTGCAGACGCTCGCGGACTTCGGGAAGCACGCGGCCGCAGAGCTTATAGCGGCTCGCGTCGCATAGCCCTTCGTCGCGACTATCCCGAAGTCGCACGGGGGGATCTCGCCTGGGTTGCAGGTCGCATGAATCCGTCCGACGAGGTCGGCCTTACCGGTGAGCCGGAGGCCAGATGCGTTGATAGCGGCGACGTGATCTTTGGCGAGGTCGTAGGCAAACACCTCCACGTCGTCCAGTTGCGCGAGGTGAGCAGCAAACAGGCCACCCACAGCTCCACATCCGACCACGCAAATTCTCGTGCTCAACGCCCCGTACCCCTCAGATCTTCGCGGAAGTCGTCACGGAACGTGCCGAGGCGCTCGGCCTTGCCGCCGGTAATGAGGTAGTCGTCTTCTAGGCGTAACCCGCCTCCCTCCTCCCAGTAGGCACCCGGTTCGATGGCAAAGACCATGTTGGTCGCCATCTTGCCGGCGGCCGCCTGGTGGGCAAAGGGAGGCTCGTGCGCTCGTGCACCGACACCGTGAGCCACGGGATGGGACGGCTGCCCCGGATAGCCACCCTCGGCGATGCGGGCACGGATCAGTCGGTCGATCTCACCGATCTCCGCTCCGTCGGTCGCGAAAGCGACCGCCTCGTCGTAGATGTCGAGCAGCAGCTCGAGCAGGGTGTTATAACGGGGCGTGAGCTCGCCTGGGCAGAAGTTCTTCGTGAGGTCGGTCCAGTAGCCGTCGGCGCAGACCCAGATCT
>CAZAMA010000364.1:0-2691 GCA_964485645.1 uncultured Acidimicrobiaceae bacterium
CTTCATCGCCTCGAGCCCGGCGTAGAGACGGCGCTGGCGCTCGTCCAAGAGGCTGTAGAAGAGCACGATCGCCGCCTTCAGCTCCTCTGGCAGGACGCGTAGGCCCGGGCCGAGGGAAAGCCGGCTCGCCTCGGCGTCGTAGAGCGAGCGGGCAGAAAGCTGGGCCCGGCGCTCTGATGGATCGGGGGAGAGGTACACGTAGCGGCGAGCCACCTGCTCACGCGCGAGGCGCCCCTCGCGCACGAGCTTCAGAAGGGCGGCTTTCACCTCGACGTTCAACACGGCCTCGAGCTCGGAGGCGTCGTAACCGGCATCTGCCGCTCTTACGAGCGCCTCCACGGTCGAGACGAGGGTCCCGAAGCGGCTGAAGAAGACCGCTCGGAACGACCACAGCCCGAGCTCGTCGAAGCGGGCGAGCTCGTCCAAGGTGTAGTACCGGCCTCGGTGCGAGTAGCTGGTCTTGTACCCGAGCCCCGAGAGCTTCCGGAACACCGTCGCGTCCCCTGCAGTGCCGAGGGTCTCCTTCAGGTCGGCGATGGTGGCAATCTTTCGTTGCCGCAGCAGGCTTACCAGTACCTCCGCGTTGTACCGTTCAGGTCTCATTATGAGAGCATTCCTCCTCGCTAGGATTAACTCTCTCATAATAGACCAGCCGTCACCTCACTTGGCGGACCCAGGCCACCAGCCGATAACCCCCGGTGCTACTGGGGGAATGGGACTACTGCATGCTTACCCGCGTAGCACCTCCCAGCCAACCCAGCGATAGATGTACACCCGGAGTCAGGTAGTTATTCTTGCGTCGATCCTTAGTACCAAACCTCCGTGGCGCGCTCTGCCACCCAGTCGAGTCGGGCTCTGGTGAGCGCCTCGCCGGCGCCACTCGGTCTCTACCACCAGCGCTCCCAAATACCAGCCTGCCGGCGCGCTATCAGCTGGTGAGCCTTCGGCCGGTACAGAGCGGTGCATGGGGCTAGAGCCGATGACTTCCTCGCTGACCTTCGCGACGGACAGAGCCCGGTCGCGGTCAGCGACATCGCCGCGAAGACGTTCCTCCCACTCGCCGCTTATGCCCGAGTAACGCTCCGCCAGTCTCGCAGCTGCGCCGACGTCTGCCTCTGCCTCCACCATAACTACCTCGCACGGACGCCGAGAGTCCTCTGGCGCCCTAGTCGCGAAGCGAAACGGAGGTTCGCCAGTACCCATACCCGATGCTACCGAAGCAAGGCAGCAGGGAGTCCCCGGTCCAGCCAGCCCTGACGCACAAGAGCTGGCATCCATGCTTCTGCGCCGCGTCCCGCAGGCCAAACTGCCTTCGGGGCCGCCGCAGCTGCTCGTGAACGTCTTTCACGGCTGGGCCAGCGTCGGCGAGCAGATCGTGCTCCGTGCACGGGCCATCAGGCGAGTCCGAGGAATACCACCAGCGAGCGGGCTAGGGCCACCATGTCGGTATCGGAGACGGCCCCAATGCACTCGCCGAGCTTGGATCGGGGCATCGTCGTGAGCTTGTCGACCATCAGGCTGCTCGCCTCGGCCAGGCCGGTGCCGGCAACTGGATGCAACGGGATCCGCAGCAGGGGAATCTCGGTGGGGTCGGTCGTGACGGGGCAGACGGTGATCGAGTCGGGGGCGTCGAAGCGGTCATCTTGGACGACAAGCACTGGGCGAGGCTTGCGGGCGTAGTGCTTGCCCCCGGCCGCAGTCCACAGCTCGCCCCGCCTCATTCCTCGCCGTCGCCCTCTTCACCGAACCACGAGATGGCGTCGACGAAGGACTGGTCTTCGGCTGCGTCGGCGCTGGCGGCCGCCAGCGCCGATTGGCGGTGAGCCTCGGCCGCGAACCCCGGCGCTCGCACGTCCGGTACCCAGATCTGCACGGGACGCAGTCCCTGGCTGCGCAGCCGTGAGCGGTGGTCCGCTACCCGCTGGCGAGTGGCAGGAGGAGTCTCGTGGTCAGTCACGTCACTACGTTACATGTAACAGCTGCGGATTAGTCAAAGAGGTGGCCGAGTGGGTGGACGTGCAGGTCTGCAAATACACGGGCCACGCGGTCGAGGAAGTCGCCCCGGCCGCAGTCGTCCTCCGCCGGGGGCGTGCTGTCGGGGTCGGGACGGCGCAGGCCATGTCCACATGAGCAGAGACGATGCCCGTAGGACTCGGGTGCCAAGTGCTGTCTCTGGTAGGACAGGGAGATGAGACCGCCCTGGCGGACCCCGGACGTGTGGGCGATCTGCCTGTCAGCCTTCTGTGCCGATGCCGGCTACCAATCGGTTCTCGTCGGTCTGCCGCTCTTTTTCGTGCTGGTTCTGCGGGAGCCTGTGTGGGTCTTCGGGCTCGCGATGGCAGTCGCCTACGGTGGTGGCGCGATTCTCGCGTGGGTGGGCGGCCGCCTCGGTGATCGGATCGGACATCGCAAAGTGGCGATCTCCGGCAATGTCTTCATCCCACTTCTCTCGTTTACGGCTATCGCGGCTAGCCCTTTTTCCGCGGTGGCTCTCCTCTCTGGCGGGTGGTGGGCGCGGAACTTTCGCAGTCCATCGAGGCGGGCGATGCTTAGTGAGGCGGTACCGGATGGGGGGAGCCGGTCGGCCGCGTTCGGCTTCCTGCACGCCCTCGACGTCGGTGGCGGCGTCGTGGCCGCGTTGTACGTCATTGTCGCCCTCAGTTTCCATGTTCCGTTCCGGTGGATTTTTCT
>CAZAMA010000365.1:0-2676 GCA_964485645.1 uncultured Acidimicrobiaceae bacterium
TCATCGCCCGCATTGGTGAGCAACGAGCCCGCCAGTACCTCGAATACGTTGGTCGCTCAGGTTTGAACCTAGTTCTTTATCCGAACCTGGTCGTCGACGGTGGCGACGGAACGCTTGTTTGGCGCGTGTACCAGCCTGTCACGTGTTGCTTAACAGAGGTCCACAGCTATGTAGCCACGCTTACTGGTGTGCCGCCGGAGGTCAACACGTTACGCATGCGCTTCACCGAAGACTTCTCGAACGTCGGCAACCGAGATGACTTCGAGGTCTTCGAGCGAGTGCAGGAAGCGCTCGAGACGGTTGACCAGCTTCCCTGGGTTGATGTTAGCCGGGGTTTTGCGACATGCCGCGAAGTGGTCCAATCCGACGGCTCGATAGTTGGCAACATCACCGATGAGACGGGTATCCGCGGCGCGTATGTCCGGTGGCAGCAACTCATGTCCCAGCCGATGAGAGCGTCGGTCTTCCAGTGATACTTCTATACCCATGCTGGCGCTCTGAGCGGTCGCGGGGCGAGGCTACCTGAGATGACCAGGAACTTGGGTCTCGAGGCGCCTCTCGACACGGCTCCGAAGGGGCCGGACGCGGCACAGTTTACGCGGCCGGGCTCAGTAGTAGACGAGCTGGTCGATTTCATTAGAAATGAGATCGCCACGGGTACTCTCAAGTCGGGACGGTTGCGGATCAATCGGTTGGCTGAAAGATTCGGGGTGAGCGCGGTCCCGGTACGGGAGGCGCTTCGACGTCTGCAAGCAGAGGGTCTCATTATCTTCGACCAAAATCGTGAGGTCCGCATCGTCGAGCTTTCGCATGCCGAGGTTCGAGAGGTCTTCCTTATGCGCTCGCTGCTTGAACCGTTACTTCTGAGAGACGCGATCCCACACCTGCCCAGTCAAGTGCAGGAATGGTCAGTCATCCTCGAGGCATACGAAGGAATGAACAAAGTCGAGCTTGGGTCCTCTGCTTGGCTAGAGTTCAATGCGCGTTTTCACCAGACAATGTACCTGGTGGCCGACATGCCGACAGTGTTGCGAACCGTCCAAGGCTTGTGGACCGGAGTCAACTCCGTCCTTGTCGCCTACGGACAGAGTAAGGACGCTGTCTTGGTCGCCCAGCGCGAGCATGGCGAGATGATCGAGCTCATCCGGCAAGGGGACGCAGACGCGGCCGCCGAGTTGCTCCGTCGGCACTTGAACAGCACCTACGAGGAATGTCGACGGCTGATGACAGACGGCCGCAACGACCTTGAAGCGACAAGAGAACGACAGCAGTGAGCGATAGCACGACGATCGAGCGACCAAGTGTGGCGACCCACATCGTGGAGCGACCGCAGTATCGGGATCTCGTGACCGATGATTTCCGGGTCCACCGCTCGGTGTTCACCGACCCTCAGATCTTCGAGGACGAGATGATCCGCATCTTCGGCGGAACTTGGGTATACCTCCTACACGAGAGTGAGATCTCCGCGCCCTTCGACTTCGAGACAAGGCGGGTCGGACGACGCCCCGTCATCGTGACGAGGGGCGAGGACGGTGAGATACATGTCCTTCTCAACCGCTGCACCCATCGCGGAACCATGCTTTGCCCGCTCGAATCGGGCAACCAGAAGCGCTTCCAGTGCGCGTACCACGGTTGGACTTTCTCCAACTCGGGTGAACTGACCGCCGTTACCTATCCGGAAGGTTATCGCGCCGACTTCTTGAAGGAGGCCTACAATCTCGGGCGTGCGCCGAGGGTGCAGTCGTATCGGGGTTTTGTGTTTTGCAGCTTCAATCCCGATGTCGAGTCTGTCGAGGAGTGGATGGGACCCGCCCGCCCCATCTTTGACTGGGCGGTCGATCAAACGGGTGGGGACAGCAATATCAAGCTCGTGAAGGCCTCGGTCATGGAGTACCGGGGTAACTGGAAGCTGCAGAATGACAACAACGGCGACATGTACCACGTCCCGTTCACTCACCGTTCGACGCTCACGATGACCCGACAGCGCCATGGAGCGGGCAAGTCGCTAGACCATTTCAAGGGCGACAGCAGTCCGATGAATGTGCGCGACTTGGGCAATGGTCACAAGATGATCGACCAGCGGCCTGCCATCGACTCGGTTTGGGAGCGTGCTCGCCCTATCCCGGGGCGCGAGGTTCAAGCCGAACAGCTCATCGCCCGCATTGGTGAGCAACGAGCCCGCCAGTACCTCGAATACGTTGGTCGTGCTGGAATCAACCTCATTCTGTATCCGAACCTCTACGTTGGTGGCAACGCGAGCATCCTCGTCTATGAGCCCGTGGCAGTCGACCGGACGCTCGTCCACAGTTTCGTGGCACTTCTGTCTGACGTGCCTCCGGAGGTGAACGCTCTCCGTATGCGTTTCGAGGAGGACTTCATAAATGTCGGCAATCGAGACGACAACGAAGTCTTCGAGCGTCTCTGGTCTGCGCTCGATGAAACTCCCGACCTCCCCTGGGTGGACGTTAGCAGGGGCTGGCGAACCGGCTCGGAGGCAAGTGACGCCGACCGTAGCAGGAGCGGACCTGTTACCTCTGAGACAGGCATCCGGGGGAGCTACGTCCGCTGGCGAAAGCTCATGAGCAGCCCTCCTCGAACCGACGCCACCCTCTAGGCGAAAGGACATCCGCCCGTGCAAGCTGACTCCGAGATCCTCTTTGCCGAGGAGGACGTTCG
>CAZAMA010000366.1:0-2656 GCA_964485645.1 uncultured Acidimicrobiaceae bacterium
CGATGCCCTCGCCCAGATCCGCTCTCTCGGCGTCACGATACTCTTGGTCGAACAGCGGGCGCAGCGTGTCATAGAGTTCTGCTCTCGTAGCTACGTCTTGGCGAACGGTGAGATCAAACTCGAGGTGGGAGATGGGGCTGAGGCTGACCTCGGCTCGCTCGTGGCCGCCTACTTTGGGAGCTGAGGAGATGGTGCTGAGGACTCGAGCCCACCGGAACGCGGCGACTGCGTGAGCGCTCTCGGCGACCTCGTCAATGCCATCTCGCTCGGAGTGGTGTACGCGCTCATTGCCGTCTCGGTAGGGCTCGTCTTCGGTGTCCTGCGTCAGGTGAACCTTGCGCAGGGAGAGATCATCGCGTTTGGTGCCTACACGCTGTGGATGACGCGGAGCCTTCCGGTCGCGGTGAGCATCCTCGTATGCGTCGCAGTCTGCATCGCAATGTCGGTGGTTATCCAACTTGTGATCTTTCGCCCACTACGCGGAGCCTCCCCGCTGTCAACCCTGATCGTGACTTTCGGTTTGAGCTACGCGCTTGAAGCGCTCTGGCTCATCGTCTTCGGTCCAAACGGCAACGCGGTCTCCGGACTCAGCGTGCTGAACGACACCGTGATCGGTGGTCAGCTCGACCTGCGCTGGATCACTATTGTAGAGATCGGTGCCGGTGCTCTCCTATTTGCATCTCTGTTCCTAATTCTCTACCGGAGCAACCTTGGGATGATGATGCGTGCGGCAGCCGAGGATTTCCGCACCGCGCGCCTCGTTGGAGTCCGTATCAACCGCGTCGTGACGTGGGCCTTCGTCTTCGGAGGGCTGAGCGCCGCGGTCGTGGCCGTGCTGGTCACCGTGCAGAATCCACTCGTGACCCCGACCTTTGGACTTAATCTGATCATCGTCGCACTTGTCGGAGTCGTGCTGGGCGGAATAGACAGCCTCGGACGGGCGACGGCCGGTGGCTTCGTTGTCGGCTTTGTGAACTCCCTCCTTGCCTCGGTGCTCCCCGAGCAGCAGATCGTCTTCTTGTCGATGCTGACGTTTCTCTTCGTCATCGTCGTTCTTCTCCTGCGACCTGCGGGCCTCTTTACGCCGCGCGGCTCCGGCGTGGAGCGAGTTTGAGAGCGAAATTGCTCCTCGGTGCCGAGCTCGGCGGGCCACTCTTGTTGGTCGTCCTTGTCGGCTTAGCTTCTCGCGGGCTTTCGCCCGCGATGCAAGGCGACGCGATCAACATCCTTGTGACTACGACGATCGTTGTGGGTTTGTACATCTTCATCGGGAACTCGGGCGTGATGTCCTTCGGTCAGGTCAGCTTCGTCGCGGTAGGCGCGTTCTCGGCTGGCATCCTCACGAGCCCGGTTGCTATTCGGACCTCGATGATGCCGGCACTCTTCGGGTTTCTTGCGAGCACGCAGTTGTCCAACTTGGAGTCGTTGCTGCTAGCGGCCGGGCTCGGCGCCGGCTTCGCGCTCGTAACAGGACTGGCGTTAATGCGACTTAACGGCCTCGGCGCGGGTATCGCGACTTTCGCAGTGCTCGAGATCACCTATAACGTCCTCGGCTTTTGGGACAAGGTGGGGCCGGGAGCGACGACACTTGCAATGGTGCCTGTAACGACCGGTCTGCTCCAAGGGACGATCGGCTGCCTTGCCGCGGTAATTATTGCGTTCGCCTATCAGCACACCCGGTCTTGCCGACAACTGCGCGCGACCCGTGAGGACCTCACTGCTGCCCGGGGCATCGGGATATCGGTGTTGCGCCACCGCGTTTGCGCGTTCACAATTAGCGGTGCCATATGTGGCTTTGCCGGTGCGCTCTTTGTCCATGAGATCGGGAGCATCGACGTGAGCCAGGTCTACCTTGACCTTACCTTTGCCACTTTGGCTCTTTTGGTCATAGGTGGTGTCGGGAGTCTGTGGGGAGCGACGGTCGGGGGAACAGTCCTTGGTGTCATCGACACCGTCTTGAGCAATGCAGAGAGCGGCATCTCTTTCGGCTCGCTTCACGTTACGCTTCCGAACGGATCGAGCACCGTGATCTTCGGGGCGCTCATGGTCGCGGTGCTGATCCTAGCGCCGAAGGGGATCACGAGGGGCAGAGAGTTCCTTCAAGAGACGATCACCCGTGTCGGCCGAAACAGCGGAGGTGACTCCGTTGCCGCGCTTGCCCGCCACCCGGGACCGATCGAGGAGACGGGCAGCAGATCATCAGCGGGCACGTAGATGACGCCAGCTTCGGACTGCGTTGCGCCCGGCGTCACTGAGGCGTCTCGTCGCTGCCTTGACCACCGACGATCAGCTCGCTAGCCTATGAGGATAAGTGATCAAATAACGCGAGAAGGGACACACCCATGGAGATAAGGGCGATCCGATCCCGGCTCAGCCCAGTCCGGACCTCGCCAAACTTCATGCTCTCACGCACGGTAGGGCGAGCTTTTCATGGTCGCAAGGGCGCTCTTACTACCCGACTCAACACCGGTTGCATGCGACGAGGACCTGTATGAGTTCTACCGAGCCGTGGTCGGCAAAATGGGCTGCAACTCCAAGGGAGCGCAGAGCTGGTACGGCGCTCACCAGGCGAACCAGGCAATGCTGCCCGTGACACGTTCTCCTATCTCGCGACTCCCTCAATCTTACCAGCTGGCTACCCGGCGAGAGCGAGGAG